>JALYXB010000016.1 GCA_030947305.1 Actinomycetota bacterium
GGGCGGCGCGACTGCGCGCCCTGCTGGCAGCGGTGTGGACGGTGGCGACCGTCACCTTTGCCATCCCATTCGTCGCCGCGCGGGAGAAGCTCGCCGGGCAGCACGGCAGAACCCTGTACAGCTGGGAGCAACTGCTGAGCACGCTGTACCCAGTCCTTGGACTGATCACCCTGGCGGCCCTGATCGTCCTCGCCGGCCGCCGGCCGCCGGGTGCCGGCCACCGAGCCGGCGCCAGGAGCGGGAGCCGGAACCGGAGTCGTCGGCCATGTCGTAGGCTGGAGTGCGACACGGGAGTCCGGTGCGCCGGGCTGAGAGAGGGACACGAAGTCCCTGACCGTCGAACCTGATCCGGATCATGCCGGCGCAGGGACGTCCTCTCGTTTTTCACCCGTGCCTGATCCCCGAGAGGGAAGGGGCACACAGATGCGGTTCGATCGGCAGCGGTTCGTTCGGCAGCGGTTCATTCGGGGTCGCGCCAGTCGGCGCACGACCAGCACCCACGTCAACACCATGACGGCGGCACTGGCACTGACAAGCCTGGTGCTGACGGCATGCTCCAGCGCCAAGGCGGGCACCGACAACGGTTCCGCCGCAACTACTTCCACCGGCAGTAAGCCGACGTCCCGGAGCGCCGGCGGCACTGTCACGTTGATCACCCACGACTCCTTCGCGATGGACAAGTCGGTGATCGCGGCGTTCGAGAAGCAATCCGGCATCACCCTGCGGATCCTGGCCAGGGGCGACGCCGGCGCCATGACCAACCAGTTGGTGCTCACCAAGGACCAGCCACTCGGCGACGTCGTCTACGGCATCGACAACACCTTCGCCTCCCGCGCCATGGACGCCGGCGTGCTGCAGCCGTATGCGTCGCCGGCAGCCAAGAACGGGGCGGAGAAGTTCGCGGTCGACCCGCAGAACCGGCTCACCGCAGTGGATTACGGCGATGTCTGCGTCAATGTCGACCACAGCTGGTTCGCGACCAAGAAGCTGGCAGAGCCCACGACGTACGAGGACCTGGCCAAGCCGGAGTACAGGAATCTGCTGGCTGTCGAATCCCCGGCCACCAGCTCGCCGGGGCTGGCCTTTTTGCTCGGCACTATCACACACTTCGGCGACGCCTCCTCATCGGGAGGCTGGCAGGCGTACTGGACGTCGTTGAAGGCCAACGGGGTGAAGGTGACGGCGAGCTGGGAGGACGCCTACTCGGTCGACTTCTCCGGTTCCTCCGGCAAGGGCGCGCGGCCACTGGTCGTCTCCTATGCCAGCTCGCCGCCGGACGAGGTCAAGAAGGGCATGACGACAGCCCCGACCGGTGCACTACTGGATACCTGTTTCCGGCAGGTCGAGTACACCGGCGTGCTGGCGGGTGCTACCAACCCGAAGGGCGCCGAAAAGGTGGTGGACTTCTTGCTGTCCAGGTCGTTCCAGCGGGCCATGCCCAGCGAAATGTATGTCTACCCCGTCGACCCGTCGGCCACGCTGCCGGCTGAATGGCGCCAGTTCGCCCCGGTCGCACCACACCCGGCGACGATGGATCCGCCCAAGATCACCGCCGGCCGCGAGCAATGGATATCCGCCTGGACCGACCTGCTGGAGAGCTGAGAAGGCGATGATCTTGCCCACGCTACACCGGGGCCAGCTACCCCACGCGCAGCCGCGGGATCGGGCGCTCGCCGCCGGTCGCCGGACGGGACTGGTGCTGCTGGCGTTGCTGCCGATCGCTGCCCTCGGGGTGTTCTTCGGCTACCCCGTGGTCAGCCTGCTCGGTCGCGGCCTGGTAACCAGCCACGGCCTTGACCTCGGCGCGTTCGGCGACGTGTTCGGCAGGTCGCGGATGCAAAAACTGTTGTGGTTCACCGTCTGGCAGGCCGCGCTTTCCGGAGGGCTGTGCCTGCTGCTGGGCGTCCCGGGGGCATACCTGTTGTACCGCTGCCGGTTTCGCGGCCAGAGCATGCTGCGCGCCTTCGTCACCGTGCCGTTCGTGCTGCCGACGGTGGTGGTCGCGCTTGCCTTTCGCACCCTGTTCGCCAGCAACGGGGTACTGGGAGGGTGGGGTTGGGACGGCTCGCTGGCCGCCATCCTTGCCGCCCAGGTGTTTTTGAACTACGCCGTCGTGGTGCGCACCGTCGGCGCGTCATGGGCCGTGCTGGACAACCGTCCCGTGCAGGCCGCCCGCAGCCTGGGCGCCGGCCCGGTGCGGGCCTTCGTGACGATCACCGTGCCGGCCCTCGGCCCGGCGATCGCCGGTGCCTTCATGATGGTGTTCCTGTTCTGCGCCACCAGCTTCGGCATCATGCTGATCATGGGCGGAACGCGCTACAGCACCCTTGAGACGGAGATTTACCGGCAGACAACGGAGATCCTGGACCTGCCCACCGCGGCGGTGTTGTCGATCGCCCAGATCCTGTTGGTGACGTTGGTCCTGGTGTTGGCCGGTTGGCTGCGGCGCCGAACGGAGGCCAGCTGGCGGCTGGCCGGGCGAGCCGAAGCACCGGGGCGACCGGGCGGTGTGCGGGGACTGGTCGCGCTGATACTGACGGCGCTGGTAGCGATCGGTTTCGCTGCCCCGATGCTGGTAATGGTGCTGCGGTCGCTGCGGACGCCGAACGGCTGGGGGCTGGACAACTATCGCTCGCTGGCCACTCTCGGTGACGACAACCTGATGCTGGTACCGGTGACCTCCGCTCTGGGTAATTCACTCCGAGCCGCTGCCATCGCCGCAATGCTGGCCATAATCGTCGGCCTCGCCCTCACCGTCGTTCTCAGCAGGCGACCCAGAGCAGGGTCCGCCAGAACGCTTCTCGGCGCGGTCGACGCGGCGATGATGCTGCCGCTCGGAGTATCTGCGGTGACGGTCGGGTTCGGTTTCCTGATCGCGCTCAAGGCGCCACCGCTCGACCTGAGGTCGTCGCCGCTGCTGGTGCCGATCGCGCAGGCACTGGTGGCGCTGCCATTGGTGATCAGGATATTGCTGCCGGTGCTGCGGTCGGCGGACGATCGATTGCGGCAGGTCGCCTCCTCGCTCGGGGCATCACCGGCACGGGTCTGGCTGTCGGTCGATCTGCCGATCATGTCCAGGGCGCTGGCCGGCGCGACAGCCTTCGCGTTCACTGTTGCCCTCGGCGAATTCGCCGCCACCAGCTTCCTGGTTGTTCCGCAGAACCAGACGCTGCCGGTGGTAATCGCCAGACTGATCAGCCGGCCGGGAGCTGCCAACACCGCCACTGCGCTGGCCGCGGCTACCGTGCTGGCGCTGCTGTGTACCGCAGTGGTGCTCGCCGTCGACGCGTTGGCTGACGCGAAGTCGCGGGTCGGCGGCTTCTGATGCCCGGAGTTCGATGATGCTCAGCATCGCCGGCGTCAGCGTCCGGTACGGCACCGGACGGGACGTGATCACCGCCGTCGACGCGGTGAGCCTTGACCTGCCGGACGGCCAGGTGTTGGCGCTGCTGGGGCCGTCCGGCTGCGGCAAGTCGACGCTACTACGGGCGGTCGCCGGGCTGGAACCCGTTGCGGCGGGACGGATCTCCTGGCGCAGCGGGGACGACGACCGCGACCGCGCGGCAGACGGCGGCGTCGACTTGGCGTCGATTCCTGTGCACCGCAGGGGATTCGGGTTGATGTTCCAGGACGGTGTGCTCTTCCCGCACCGCACGGTGGCCGGGAACGTCGGCTACGGCCTCAGGTTCACCGGGGTCGGCAGGGCTGAGCAGCGCCGCCGGATCTACCAGCTGCTCGAGTTGGTCGGATTGCCAGGGATGGGCGAGCGGGCGGTGGCCAGCCTGTCCGGCGGCCAACAGCAGCGGGTGGCCTTGGCGCGGGCGCTGGCCCCGTCACCCCGACTGCTGCTGTTGGACGAACCGCTGGCGGCACTGGATGCTTCTCTGCGGTCCAAGCTGCTTACCGACCTGCGTGAAGTGCTCACCCAGAGCCGGGCGACGGCGTTGTTCGTCACCCACGACCAGGACGAGGCATTCGCCATCGCCGACCAGATCGCGGTGATGCGGGACGGCCGGATTCTGCAGACCGGCCCGCCCGCCCAGCTGTGGGGACACCCGGCGAACGAATGGGTGGCCGGCTTCGTCGGCTACACCACCGTGCTGCCGGCGGGACACGGCATCGACGGACTGCCGCCGGGCCCCGTCGCACTCCGCCCAGCAGCGCTAGTGGCCGACCGGGTCGGCGCGCTCACCGCGACGGTGCTGGCCGCCCGGCGCACCCCGGACGCCGTGCGGTTGACGGTCAGACTGCCGGGAGGCATCGCAGCCCAGGCGATCTCGCGGACCGTACCGATCAGCGGTGACGTTCTCACCTTCGCGGTGGACGAAGACGGCACGGCGCGACTACCAGGCGGTGTCGAACCCGAGTCGGAGCTCGACAGCTTCGAACATGGGACAGCTTCGGACATGGGACAGCTTCGAACATGAAACAGTGAGCGGGTGATCCCGCTGCGGGCTACCGCCGTCATCGACGCGCCGGAAGCAGACGTCATCAGGGCGTTGGTCAGTGGTGCCACCTGGCGCCGGGCGGCTCGGGCACTCGGCGGCAGGGCAGCGGCGCCGCTGGCGGAGTTGCGGACCGGCGACACGATAGTTCTCAGCGGTACCGGCCCGATGCGGACCAGCCAGCGCTGGACCGTCGGGATCGACGCCCACGGACTACCGGTGTTCCGGTCTGGCGGCCGGCGGGCCGGCACCGTCTCGTTGCACACCACGGCCATCGGTGCCGGCACCCTCACCAGGATCGACTGCGACTTTCCGGACATTGCCACCTTCGCCCAGATGTTGATGCGCCGGCGGGTGTTGCGGGCCTGCCAGCTGTTGCTGGGGATCGCCGCCGTTGTCGCCATGCAACCACTGGTGGTGGTGGCGGGTGCGCTGATCGCCGATGGTGAGCGGGGCCGCACCGTGCTCGCCGCCCGCAAGGCCGGCGGCGGGCCGGAGGCGGCCAAGTGGGAGTTACCGGGCGGCAAGGCGGCAGCCGGCGAGAACGAGCGCGAGGCGCTGGTGCGTGAGCTGCGGGAGGAACTCGGGATCCAGGTCGAGGTGGCCGATCGGCTCGGCACCGACGTCGAACTCGCTGGCAGCATGGTGCTGCGGGCCTACCTGGTACGGGCCACCGACGAGCCAGCCGCCACCGAACACGACGAGCTGCGCAGGCTCGGATCGGATGAACTGGACAGCGTCGACTGGCTCGACGCAGATCGCGAACTGATTCCAGCCCTCAGGACCGTCCTGGCCGAACAGACTTGACGTCGCCCGCCAGTGGCCTTCGGATCGACTCTCGCCGCGCATAGCGAACAAGGTCGTAGCCGATTCGTCACATTCACGTCACATATGGCGTGGCAGGATGCGAACACACGCCCACCCGGTGTGCCCGCTCGACCCGCCCGGGTCGGGCCCGATGTTTTCCGGGAGTTCATTGTGACTGTTTCATCCTCATCCCACCGCGGCCTGCGGGGTGTGCTGCTCGCCGGTGGCGCGGCGCTCGCGCTACTGCTGAGCGCCTGCGGCAGCAGCAGCAACAAAACCACCACCAGTGCGGCCGGGAGCGCCGGCGGTGCCGCCGTTTCGGCGGTCACCAGCGCGGCGAGCTCGATGGCGTCCGGTGCGTCCAGTGCCGGCGGTTCGGCGATGTCCGGTGCATCCAGCGGTGCCAGTTCGATGTCGTCCGGGTCGGGCGGTGCGTCAGCTGGGTTGACCGATGCTGACAAGACGGCAGCCAAGGGAACCCTGACCGATTCCTCGAAGCTCACGGTCTGTACGTCGTTGCCGTACGCCCCGTTCGAGATCGACAACGGCAGCGGTCAGATCGTGGGATTCGACATCGACTTCATGAATGCGATCGCCAAGGATCTCGGCGTGCAGGTCAAGGTTGTTGCACTCGACTTCTCCGGCATCCAGTCCGGGCAGGCGATGAAGTCGAAGAAGTGCGATATTGCCGCCGCAGCGATGACGATCAACCCGGAGCGGAAGAAGAACATCACCTTCTCCGATCCCTATTACGACGCATCGCAGGCGCTGATGGTGTTGAACGACAGCACGGTCAAGTCTCTTGCCGATCTCAAGGGCAAGAAACTCGGCGCGCAGACTGCCACCACGGGATTCCTGTACGCCACCAAGAACGCCGCAGCAAACGGCTACAGCGTCACCCAGTACCGGCAGATCAACGATGAAGAGTTGGCGCTGACCACCAACAAGATCGATGCCGCCATCCATGATCAGCCGGCGCTGAACCAGTACGTCAAGGAGCATCCCGGCAAGGCCAAGGTCGTTGCCAACTTCAACACCGGCGAGCAGTACGGGTTCGGGATGGCGCTGGGCAACACGGCATTGACCAAGGTGGCGAACCATGCGATTGCCCAGTCCTTCAAGGACGGAACTTACAAAACTGCCTTCGAGAAATGGATCGGTGGCACGGCCCCCAACCACGTCTAAGGTGACCAGAGCGAGGATCGGCTGCGCGCCGCCTGGCGACAGCCGATCCCGCTGTGTGCCCACTGTCCATCCTGCTCTCGCCCCCCGAGGTGGTCAACGTGACAACGACTGAGAAGGCGCCGCCGGAGACTGCCCGCCGAGGTCTTAGCCGGACCCAACGAACAGCCACGATCCGGGCCGGTCAATACACCGTGATCGTGGTGATCGTGGTGCTGGTGGCCATTGTCGGGAAATGGGGGCACATCAAGGATGACTTCCTCAACTGGCATGTGATGGGCCAGATCTTGCCTCGGATGATCAGGGAGGGGTTCAAGAACACCCTGATCTACACCGCGACGTCATTCGTGTACGGCCTGGTGCTCGGCCTCATCATCGCGCTGATGCGGCTTTCTCAGGTTCGCCTCTACCGTTGGCTCGGCACCATCTATGTCGAGATTTTCCGGGGCCTGCCGGCACTGCTGGTGCTCTACCTGCTGAACTTCGCGTTGCCCGACCTGTTCGGCAATAACAAGATCATCGGCAACTTCTACGTGCTGGTGACGCTCGGCCTCGGGACGGTGGCGTCGGCGTACATGGCGGAAACCATCAGGGCCGGCATCCAGGCGGTGCCGAAGGGACAAATGGAGGCGGCCAGAACGCTTGGCATGCCGCCGGGGCGGGCCATGCGCTCCATCGTGCTTCCACAGGCCTTCCGCATCATCATCCCGCCGCTGACGAACGAGATCATCCTGCTGGTGAAGGACTCGTCACTGGTGTACGCGTTGGGCGTCAGTGAGGGCCAACTCGAACTGACCAACCTCAGCAACGCCGCTGCCACCGGCGGCATTTCCGGTGTTGACAGCGGTTCGTCGTCGCTGCTGCTGGCCGGCATTGCCTATCTGGTGATCACCTTGCCGCTGTCACAGGCCGTGCGGTACCTGGAATCCCGACAAGCGAAGCGACGGTGAGGACATGTCAGTGGTGACAGAGCGGGCGATCGGCGAAGGAGAAATCTCGATCCGCGGGCTGGTCAAGAAGTTCGGCACGGTCGAGGTGCTGAAGAACATCGACATGGACATCAACAAGGGCGAGGTGGTGTGCGTCATCGGACCGTCCGGCTCCGGGAAGACCACACTGCTGCGCTGTGTGAACCTGCTCGAGCAGCCGACAGCAGGCGACATCACGGTCAACGGGTTCGACGTGACCGACGCCAACTGCGACATCGACGCGATGCGCCGCAGCATCGGGATGGTGTTCCAACAGTTCAACTTGTTCCCGCATCTGAGCGTGCTGCAGAACCTGACCATCGCCCAGATCAAGGTGCTCAAGAGGGGCAAGGCGGAGGCCGAGGAAACGGCACGGCACAACCTGGAACGCGTCGGGATGGCGCACAAGGAAGCCGCCTACCCGCCACAGCTGTCAGGTGGCCAGCAGCAGCGCATCGCCATCGCCCGCTCGCTGTCGATGAACCCCGCGCTGATGCTGTTCGACGAGCCGACATCAGCGCTCGACCCCGAACTGGTCGGCGAGGTACTGGCGGTGATGAAGAGCCTGGCCAAGGAGGGGATGACGATGATGGTCGTCACCCACGAGATGGCCTTCGCCAGGGAGGTCGCCGACCGGGTGGTCTTCATGGACGGCGGCTACATCGTCGAGGAGGGTACTGCAGAGGAAGTGATCGGCGACCCGCAGCACGAGCGGACCAAGTCCTTCATGTTCCGGGTGCTGCACCCGACGCAGGTCGAGGAGGGTGACGAGTACGTCGCGCCGGCGGCCGGCTCCGGAATCGGCGCCGGTGCGGCGACACCGGGTTTGGACATCAACTCAGATCCCCGACAGATAGGAATCTGACCGACCGGGATCTCACCGACGACGTGCAGCTGGACGTTCCTGAGGCGCTGCTCACCCTGGTCCCGGTGAATACCTGCTGTTCGGCATGCTCCCGGTAAGTTTGGCCAGTTGAGCCCACCAGGGCCTGTCTCGCCGATCTCAGGAGCACCGCTTTCATGGCCATCCGGTCCGATCTTCGCAATGTCGCCATCGTCGCGCACGTCGACCATGGCAAGACGACCCTCGTCGACGCCATGCTCTGGCAGTCGGGGGCCTTCCGTGAAGGATCGCTGCACACCGACAGGGTGATGGACTCGGGCGACCTGGAGCGGGAAAAGGGCATCACCATCCTGGCCAAGAACACCGCGGTGCACCGGCATTCCGCCGACGGCGGCCAACTCATCATCAACATCGTCGACACTCCGGGCCACGCCGATTTCGGCGGAGAGGTGGAACGCGCGCTGATGATGGTCGACGGCGTTGTGCTGCTGGTGGACGCGTCCGAGGGTCCGCTGCCGCAGACCAGGTTCGTGCTGCGCAAAGCGCTGCAGGCCAGGCTGCCGGTGGTGTTGGTGATCAACAAGACCGACCGGCCGGACGCCAGGATCGACCAGGTGGTCGACGAGTGCTACGCGCTGTTTCTTGATCTGGACGCCGACGAGGAACAGATCGAGTTCCCGATCGTCTACTGCGCATCCAGGGCCGGCCGGGCCAGCCTGAACAAGCCCAGCGACGGCGAGATGCCGGACCAGCAGAACCTCGATCCGCTGTTCGACACCCTGCTGGAGGCGATCCCGGCTCCGACCTACACCGAGGGCGCCCCGCTGCAGGCGCAGGTCACCAACATCGACGCCTCGCCGTTCCTCGGCCGGATCGGAATGTGTCGCGTCATCGAGGGCACCATCACCAAGGGCCAGCAGGTGGCCTGGATGAAGCTGGACGGCACGGTCGTCAAGACCAAGATCACCGAGCTACTGATCACCGAGGCGCTGGACAGGGTTGCGGTGGACCAGGCAACGGCCGGCGACCTGATCGCGGTAGCCGGGATGGCCGACATCACCATCGGCGAGACCCTGGCCGATCCGGACAACGCCGTCGCGTTGCCGCCGATCTCGGTGGACGAGCCGGCCATCTCGATGACCGTCGGGATCAACACCTCACCGCTTGCCGGTCGGAATGGTGGCTCGAAACTCACTGCGCGGCAAGTGAAGTCACGACTGGACACCGAGCTGGTCGGCAACGTGTCGATCCGGGTACTGCCGACGGAACGGCCGGACACCTGGGAGGTGCAGGGCCGAGGCGAGCTGGCTTTGGCCATCCTGGTCGAGACGATGCGCCGGGAAGGCTACGAGCTCACCGTCGGCAAGCCGCAGGTCGTCACCCGTGAGGTGGACGGCAAGAAGCAGGAGCCGTTCGAGCGGCTCACCATCGATGTGCCGGAGGAATATCTGGGCGCCGTCACCCAGCTGCTGGCCGCCCGCAAGGGCCGGATGGAGAACATGACCAACCACGGCACCGGCTGGATCCGGTTGGAGTTCCATGTGCCGTCCCGCGGTCTGATCGGCTTCCGCACCGACTTTCTCACCGACACCAGAGGCACGGGTATCGCCTCGACGCTGTTCGACGGCTACGGCCCGTGGGCCGGCGACATGCGGGCCCGGGCGACGGGTTCGCTGGTCGCCGACAGAGCAGGCCGGGCAACGCCGTTCGCGATGTTCTCGCTGCAGGAGCGCGGCACCATGTTCGTCACGCCGACTACCGAGGTGTACGAGGGCATGATCATCGGCGAGAACTCCCGGCAGGACGACATGGACGTCAACATCACCAAGGAGAAGAAGCTCACCAACATGCGGCAATCCAGCGGCGACGAGCTGGTGCACCTCATCCCGCCGCGGGCGCTGAGTCTTGAGCAGAGCCTCGAGTTCTGCAGCGACGACGAATGCGTAGAGGTGACGCCCAGCTCGGCCAGGATCCGCAAGCTGGTGCTGAACGCCGGGGAGCGGGCAAGGACCCGCTCCAGGAGCAAGAACCAGAGCTGACGAGTCGGCCGGCCGGCGCAGCCGCGTCGCTAGGGTGATCTGGTGACGCATCGCAGATCGGCAGCGTCAACGCCGGGTGCGCTGCTGACAGTGCTGCTGCTGATGGTGATCTCCGGGTGCACGCCACCCGGTCTGCCGCCGCCGGAAAGTCCGGCTAGAGCGACAACGGTGAAAACCAGCGGCGCCACCCAGAGCGTGTCGATCGCCGTCGGTGTCGACGGCCCGGTCAGCGGCTTCAACCCCTATCTGATCTCCAACTACTCATCCGCAGCCAGGGCGGTGGTGTCGTTGGTGCTGCCATCGGTGTCGACGGTGAACGCCAAGGGGGAGACGGCTTTCGACAGCAACGTCGTGACCTCGGCGCTGGTCACCAAGACCGTACCGTTCACCGTCAGCTATCGGCTGTCCCGGGATGCAGCGTGGTCCGATGGCACTCCGGTGACGGCCGACGACTTCCGCTACCTGCAGCAGCAGATGGTCTCGGCGGTGGCCACGACAGGGGCGGCCGCCTATCGGTCGATCTCCGAGATCGACTCGATGGACGCTGGCAAGACCGTCAAGGTGGTGTTCTCCAGCCGGGTACACGACTGGCAGCAGATGTTCTCGCCGTTGTTACCCGCACACCTGCTCAAGGACGCGCCGGGGGGCTTCTCAACAGCGTTGGCCGGGGGTATCCCGGTATCTGCTGGGCCGTATCGATTGGACTCCTTCGACCAAGGCACCGGCCTGATCTCGTTGGTACGCAACGATAAGTACTGGGGGCGCCAGCCGGGGCCAGCCGCCGTGATACTCCGCACCGGTACCCCGGCCGAACTGGTGGGGGCACTGGATCGCGGCGACGTGCAAGCACTGTTCTTCCAACCGGGAGGCGCTGCCTACGACAAATTGGTGGCCACCGTACCGGCCGCCCGCCGCGTCGCGGTTGCCCTGCCGGCCAGCATCCAGTTGGTGTTCAACACCACGACGGGACCTTCGGCCTCGCCGCTGGTGCGGGCTGCAGTGGCCCGCGGACTGGCGGTCGCTCCGATCACCGAGGCGCTGACCGGTCGCAGGCCGGCCGCCCTGCGGCCGGTTACGTCGATGCTGCAGCTGCCGAGCGAAGCGGCCGCGGGGCCCGGATTCGGCCGGCCCCCGGCGAACGCAGCAGCGGCAGCGGCCGATCTACGGGCGGCCGGCTACCTCACCTCCGGGCTGTACGCGACCAAGGACGGTGCGCCGCTGCGAATCTCCCTCGGCTACCCCGCCGGCGATCCGCGACTCGCGGCGGCCGCGGTCGTTGTCCAGGAGGAACTCGGAGCCATCGGGATCGAGGTCGATCTACTGTCCGACACCGCCCCGGGTGTCGTCGCCCGACTGACGGCAGGAGGCATCGACGTTGCCCTATTGACCGTGCAACGGGACAAGTCGGACGCCATCGCGGTGGCCTCTGCCTTCGGCTGTCAGCCGTCCGCGGGTCGCCACCGGCCGAACAACCTCACCGGGTACTGCCCGCCGCCGCTGCAGCCGGAGCTGGCGGCCGGCCTGGCCGGCCACGGCGGCCCGGCAGCGTCGTCGACCATCGACGCCTCCCTGTGGTCGGCACTGCCCAGCCTGCCGCTGGGCCAGCCGATCGCGCAGTTCGCGGTAGCCCCGGCGCTGGCGCGGGTGATGACCGGCGCCGGTGCCGGCTGGCTCTGGACAGGCCCGCTGGCGGCTCTGCCGGCCTGGCCGGCTCATTGAATCCCACCGGTTGGGATGTACACATCAGGCGTCTATGCGGTCACTCTTTGGTCACGATCGCGGCGTGGAGTCGTTCAAATTCCGAGACTGTTCGTACAGTCGGGCGGTCAGACACGATCGAGCAGCGTGCATCTTCCACCACGCCGGCGGTCGATGGGGGCCGCCGGTCGACAGTGCATAGCGATCCGAGGAGGATCATTCATGAGGAAAACCCGGGCAGTGGCATTCACTGCTCTCGCAGTAGCGTCCGCAATGGTGGTTGCCGCATGCGGCAGCACCGCTCAACAGGGCGACACCAGCGCGAACACACCGGCTCCGGCGAGTTCGGCGGCGGTCGGCAACCCGTCGTCAAGCTCGTCCGGCACGTCAAGCAGCAGCGGCGCCAGCAGCGGCGGCGGCTCAGCGACCGGCTCGGCCTCGTCCGGCGCTTCCAGCGCACCGCCGGCAACCAGCGGGGGCAATGCCTGCGGGGCCCCGCACGCCGCCTACCCGGCGCCCAAATCGACGGGCGGTTCGGTGAACGTGTCCCTCAACGAGGGCATCACGTCCTGGAACTCGCTGACCGCGCACGGCAACTCGGTGTATAACGCCTATCCGCTGTATCTGACCCAGGCGCTCGGCGGCTACTACGACTCGGACCTGAAATTCTGGGACAACCCGGGATTCCTCACCTGCAAGCAGCTGGGCAAAGACCCGGTGAAGGTCGAGTACACCATCAACAAGGCCGCCAAGTGGTCCGATGGAGTGCCGATGTCCAACGCCGACATGCTGCTGTTCTGGGCGGCGCAGAGCGGTTACTACAACACCGGTGCGCCCCAGTACGACAAGGACAACAACCTGATCAAGACGGCCGACATCGCCTTTGATACCAGCTCCGATGCCATGCATGCCATCCACGACTTCCCGACGCTGTCGGCCGACGGCCAGTCGATGACGGTGACCTACACCGACTTCTTCGTCGACTGGCAGCTGAACGCGCCGACCGGCGGGGTGCCGGCTCACGTGGTGGCGATGAAGGCTCTCGGCGAGTCCGATGCCAGCAAGGCCACCAAGGACCTGGTCGCCGCGCTGCAGAGCTTCAAGGAGAAGGCCAAGACCAAGACGCTGAAGGACGGCTCGAAGGCGGCCGACGCCTCGGCGGTGGACAAGACCGCGGTGGCCAACGTCAAGAAGATCTCCGACTTCTGGAACACCGGGTTCGACTTCACCCAGCTGCCCAGCGACCCGTCGCTGTATCTGTCCAGCGGCGCCTACAAGATGACGGCCTTCAAGAAGGACGCCTACATGACGTTCGAGGCCAACCCGGATTACACCTGGGGCCCGAAGCCCGCGATCAGCAAGATCACCTACCAGATCATCGGTGACGCGATGGCAGCGGTGCAGGCTCTGCACAACGGCGAGGTTGACGTGATCAACCCGCAGGCCACCTCCGATGTGCTGGGTGCGGTGCAGCAGCTGGCCAACCAGGGCATCACCACCCAGACTGGCGACGGCGGTACCTACGAGCATGTCGATTTGGCCGAGAACAACAAGGGCCCGTTCGATCCGGCGACGTACGGCGGCGGCGCTGCCGGTGCGAAGAAGGCGATGATGGTGCGGCAGGCGTTCCTCAAGACCGTCCCGCGCCAGGAGATCATCAAGAAGCTGATCAAGCCGCTGAACCCGAAGGCTACTTCGCGTGACTCGTTCAACTTGGTCCCTGGTGCGCCCGGCTACGACGCGAACGTCGCGGCCAATGGGTCGGCGGCCTACAAGGATGTCGACGTCGCCGGTGCCAAGGCGTTGTTGGCGCAGGCCGGCGTCCCCGCACCGAAGGTGCGGTTCATGTACGCGGACAACAACACCAGGCGCGCTCAGGAGTACAAGCTGATCGCGGCGTCGGCGTCACAGGCCGGCTTCCAGATGGTCGACGGTAAGAACGCCAGCTGGAGCTCGCAGCTGTCCAACACCAAGATCTACGATGCGGTGTTGTTCGGCTGGCAGAACACCAACACCGGTGTGTCGCAGATCCCGCCGAACTTCGAGAAGGGTGGTCAGAACAACTTCTACGGCTACTCCAACCCGCAGGTCGACAAGGATCTGAAGACGCTGAACCTGACCACTGATCCGGCCAAGCAGCAGGCCCTGCTGCTGGACACGGAGAAGAATCTGTGGGCGGATGCCTTCGGCACCGTGCTGTTCCAGTTCCCGGACATCGTGTCCTACAACTCCAAGAAGGTGGCGGGTCTGAAGCACATGACCCTGGTGCCGAGTTACTTCTGGAACTTCTGGGAGTGGACCGTCCCGGCGGCCTGATAGCTCCACGCCAGCAGGTCGACTACCCGGTACGGTGCCGGATCCGTTCGTTGGGTCCGGCACCGTACCAGCTCAGCTGCTGGCAGATCGTCCGCAAATCGTCAGGCTTAGGGATCCGATCGGGCCATCCGTGCAGTACGGTGCTCGGAAACCCAAGCCACGACAAAGGAGCATGGCACTTGCTCACCTTCGTCATCCGGCGCATCATCGCCGCCTTCTTCATCGTGCTGGGCGCGACGTTCATCGCCTATATTCTGATGGCCAATGCCGGTGACCCGCTGGAAACTGCGCGGGGCACCCAGAATGTGACCCAGCGCCTGCAGCAGATCAAGTCGGTGACCGCCGCCCTGCACTTGGACATCAATCCGGTTGCCCGGTACTTCCTCTGGCTCAAGGGCATCGGCGGCTGTTTCGTCGGCAAGTGCGACTTCGGTACCTACATCAATCTGCAGAGCGTCACCAGTGACCTGGGCACGTACATGGTGATCTCGTTGCGGCTCATCACCGCCGCTACCGTGCTGGCCATCTTCTTCGGCATTGCCATCGGCATTGTGACGGCCATCAAGCAGTACTCCGGCTTCGACTACACAATCACCTTTACCACGTTCGTGTTCTTCTCGTTGCCGGTGTTCTGGATCGGCATCCTGCTCAAGGACCTGGTGGCGATCAAGTTCAACGACTTTCTGAACCTGTCGGGCGGTCCGACCTTCAGCACGGTGTGGTTCGTCGTGCTGGCGTTGTTCTTCGCGTTGGTCACCTACTCGATCCTGAACGGCACCTTCGCTCGGAAGATCGGCATTGCGGCGATCGTCGCGGTGGTGGTGTTCGCGTTGGCGTTCTACATTTCCCAGACGCATTGGCTGCTGCATCCGAGCCTCGGGCTGCCGGTGATCGCCGTGCTGTCCATCCTGCTGGCGTTCGGCGTCACCACACTGACTACGGGGGTCCGCAACCGCCAGGCGCTGCTGACGGCGCTGATCACCGCGGTGATCGGGATCGTGTTGTGGTATCCGCTGCAGATCTTCTTCCATTCCGGGATGAGCTTTTGGAAGCTCATCCTGTTGTTGGTGATCGGTCTGGTCGTCGGCATCGTGACGGGTTACCTGGTCGGCGGCGACGACAAGCGAGTGAATGCCCGCACCGGCGCGTTGACCGCATTCGCGGTCGCCGTGGTGATCTTCATCGACCGGATCATGCGGACCTGGAAGGTGTATTCCAGGCTGGTGGGCGGGCGTCCGCTGGCCACCCAGGGGCAACAGACGCCGAACCTGAACGGCGATTTCTGGATCAACCTGACCGACGTGGCCACCCACCTGTTGCTGCCGACGATCACCCTGATGATCATCTCGCTGGCTACCCACTCGCGGTTCGCCAGGTCCAGCATGCTGGAGGTGCTGAACCAGGACTACATCAGAACGGCCCGAGCCAAGGGCCTGACCGAGCGCACGGTGATTATGCGGCACGCCTTCCGTAACTCGCTGATCCCGATCACCACCATCATCGCCTTCGACATCTCCGGGCTGCTGGGTGGTGCCGTGCTCACCGAGACGGTGTTCAGCTACAAGGCCATGGGCCAGCTGTTCCAGCAAGGTCTGCTGAAACACGACCCGAACCCGGTGATGGCGTTCTTCCTGGTGAATGCGGTGATCGTGGTGATCATGAACATGGTCGCCGACATCGCTTACGCGCTGCTCGATCCTCGAATCAGGGTGGGTTCCTCATGACCAACGCGCTGTCGCAGATCCCGGTGGGATCCTCCGCTCCCAACGAGACCAGCCTGGAACAGAAGGAGACCGCGGGGCTGTCCCAGGGACAGATCGTCCGCAAGCGGTTCTTCCGGCACAAGGGCGCGATGATCTCGCTGGTCGTGCTGGTCCTGGTGCTGCTCATCGCCACCTCCAGCATCGGCTGGGGAATCATCCCCGGCTGGTACCGGTGGAAATTCGCCGACCAACCAGATGTGATGAACATCAACGGCGGACCGGATCTGATGGTGTGGCCGTTCAGCAGCCACTTCCATTGGGGATTGCACCCGTTCGGCCAGGACACCCTTGGTGCCGACCTGTTCGCCGAGACGATGCGCGGCATCCAGCAGACCACCGTCGTCATCGTGGTGCTCGCCCTGCTGTCGACGGTGATCGGCGTGGTGCTCGGCGCGCTGTCCGGCTACTACCGCGGCTGGGTCGACTCGGTGCTGATGCGCTTCACCGATCTGATGCTGACGCTGCCGGTCATCCTGATCACCGCGGTGCTGGCCTACGTCTTCGGTGTCAGCGGTATCTGGCCGGTGGCGTTCGCCCTTGGCCTGTTGTCCTGGACCGGCCTGGCCCGGCTGGTGCGCGGCGAGTTCCTGGCGCTGCGCGAGCGGGAGTTCGTCGACGCGGCCAAGGTGGCCGGAGCTTCGGATGCCAGGATCATCTTCAAACACATCCTGCCGAACTCGGTCGGCGTCATCGTGGTCAACGTGACGCTGCTGATGGCCGGCGGCATCCTGGCCGAGGCGGCGCTGAGCTTTTTGAACTTCGGCATTCAGTTCCCCGATGTTTCGCTGGGATCTCTGATCAGCCAGTACGCCACCTCCTTCCAGACCAAGCCGTGGCTGTTCCTCTGGCCGGGCGTGGCCATCATCGTGATCGTGCTGTGCATCAACTTCATCGGCGACGGCCTTCGGGACGCCTTCGACCCGCGACAAAAGCGCATCCCCAAGCAGAAGGACCTGCGGCAGGCTCCGTCCGCCGCCGCGGATGCGACCCCGGCGACGAATGGGTGACCAGCTGCGGCCGATCGCGCCGGGCCGGAATTCCCGGTCAGGCGACGATGCCGAGGAATCCCAGCGCCGCCAGTCCCAGTCCGACCAGGATAGTGGTCAGATGCCAGCGGATCGGAGGGTTGTCGAACTCGAGCTGCGGGTTGTCCAGATGACCGGCATCGCGGAGATCTTCCCAGTGTCGGCGGATCACCATGGCGGCCTGACCGGACGGTGCCAGTGGCGAGTCGCCCGGCCGAATGGACTTGCCTGGGCCGAAGGTGGACGACGGCAATTTCTGCAGGTCGCCGGGAGAGATTTCCTTGCCGCTGAGCCGGCTGGAGGTGGGAGCCGCCCAGGCGGTAAAGGTGCCGTACGGGGTGGTCAGCGCCAGCGCCCAGCGGGTGTCCACTCGCTGGATCGCCGGCCACGGCAGGTCGATGGTGCGCAGTACGTTGCACAGATGCACTCCGGCATCGTCGACCACTACTTCCGGACGCCAGAAGACGGCCCAGCAACCTCCGCCGATCAAGGCCAGCCAGGGCAGCGACCGCAGTCCGCCGCCCAGCCCGTCATGCAGCATCGTGGTGACAAGGGCGAACACGCACAGGCAGCCGACCAGGATCGTCAGCACTCGCCCGAAGCCAGGGCGGAAGCGGTAGTCCATCACGCCATCGTCCCATCCGCGGGACGGCGGCACCCCGCGCCGCACAGCAACACCGCCGGTCGTAAAGGAAGGGACTTCAGATCGTGACTACTCTCGAGAAGTCGTCTGTGGATCGCGGTACGCCGATCTTGAAGGTGCACGACCTGGATATCGACTTCTGGGTGGACGGCACCTGGTATCCGGCCGTTGTGGGGGCTGCCTTCGAGCTGCATCGCGGTGAGGTGCTGGCGATCGTCGGCGAGTCGGGGTCGGGCAAGTCGACCACCGCGATGTCGATGCTTGGTCTGCTGCCGAAGAACTCCCATGTGCGGGGTTCGATCGAGTTGGCCGGCAAGGAGTTGGTCGGTGCCTCCGACCGCACCCTTCGACGGGTGCGGGGCCGGGATATTTCGGTGATCTTCCAGGAGCCGATGACGGCGCTGAACCCGGTGTACACCGTGGGTTTCCAGATCGCCGAGATGCTGCGCAGTCACCAGGCGATGTCACCGGCCGCGGCCCGTAAACGCGCGATCGAGTTGTTGACGTTGGTGGAGATCCCGGAGCCGGAGCGCCGCATCGACTCCTACCCGCATCAGTTGTCCGGTGGTCAGCGGCAGCGGGTGATGATCGCTCAGTCGCTGGCCCTTGACCCCGAGCTGTTGGTGGCCGACGAGCCGACGACGGCGCTGGATGTGACCGTGCAGGCGGAGATCCTGCGGCTGATGCGCAACTTGAAGGACAGGGTGAATGCCGCCATCGTGCTGATCACCCACGATATGGGCGTGGTGGCCGACATGGCCGACCGCATCATTGTGATGAAGGACGGCAAGTTCGTCGAGGCCGGCACCGCCAGGGAGATTTTCTTCAGGCCGCAGCACCCGTACACCCGGGAGCTGCTGGCCGCGGTACCACATCTGGGCGGGCAGGTGGGTGGCTCCGCTGCCGCCATCGACAGTGGCGGCGCCGCGCCCGCCGAGACCGAAGAGGTGGCTGCGTCCACCGAACCGGTGGTGGTGAGCCTGTCGGCAGTGGCGGTGGAATATCCCAAGCACGGCAGGACGCCGGCCTTCCGGGCGGTTGACGACTTCAGCCTGGACATCCACCGCGGCGAGGTGGTCGGGTTGGTCGGCGAGTCCGGTTCGGGCAAGACCACCGTTGGACGTGCCCTTGTCGGTCTGTTGCCGTTCGTCGAGGGCACCGCCAACGTGGTGGGCACCCAGATGGTGGGGGTGCGTAAGCGCGATCTGCTGGCGCTGCGGCGCAAGGTGTCTTTCGTCTTCCAGGATCCGGGTTCGTCGTTGAACCCGCGGATGCCGATCGGCGAGTCCATCGGTGAGCCGCTGCTGCTGCACAAGATCGCCAAGGGCGCCGACCTGTCCAAGCGCACCGAGACGCTGCTGGACCAGGTTCACCTGTCCCGCACCATGCGCAACCGCTACCCGCACGAGCTGTCCGGCGGTCAACGTCAGCGGGTCGGCATCGCCCGCTCGCTGGCGCTGGATCCTGAGCTGCTGATCGCCGACGAGCCGACGTCGGCGCTGGACGTGTCGGTGCAGGCAAGGGTGCTGGAGCTGTTCCAGGACCTGCAGCGGGAGAAGGGCTTCGCCTGCCTGTTCATTTCCCACGACCTTGCCGTTGTCGAGCTGTTGTCGGCCAGGATCGCCGTGCTGCACCACGGGCATCTGGTCGAGCTGGGTACCCGGCAGCAGATCCTCAACCACCCGCAGCAGGCCTACACCCAGCGGCTACTGGCGGCGGTGCCGGTGCCCGACCCGGACGAGCAGAAGATCCGCCGGGAGAAGCGGGACGCGCTGATCACCGCCGGCGTCGGTGTCGACCCCGACGACGACTCGGTGTTCGGCGCCGCCGAGCAGGCACAACTGCACGGCTACGACACGCCGGTCACCGACGAGAGCACCGAAGCCAGCGACGGGTCTGTTCCGGTGCCGTCGTTCATCGGTGCGACCGGAGTCTCGTCCGGCGGATATCTCGCCGGTGATGAGACCGTCGCCAGAACGCTCACTGATCCGCGGACGAAAGACACCGCTGCAGAAGACCGCGGCGATTCGCTCGGCGGCCAGACCGAGGGTGTCCCCCCCAACGGCGACCGGGACGAGTTCTGACGGCAGCTACGCGGGGGCTGCTCTGGGGTGACGTAGTCGCCGGAAGGGCTCACGGCACCGATGCCACTGCGGCGGCGGGTCCGGTGGATACTGATGGCTGACCATTCGATGTGCCTGTGGGAGTAGCTGTGACTTATGTGATCGCCGAACCGTGTGTCGACCTTTTGGACAGGGCGTGCGTTGACGAGTGCCCTGTTGACTGCATCTACGAGGGCGACCGCATGCTGTACATCCATCCGGACGAATGCGTCGACTGCGGTGCCTGTGAGCCTGTCTGTCCGGTCGAGGCGATCTTCTACGAAGACGATGTGCCGACAGCCTGGACCGACTACACCAGGGCCAACGTCGACTTCTTCAACGATCTGGGCTCGCCCGGTGGCGCCGCCCGGATCGGCAAGATCCACAAGGACGACCCGATGATCGCCGCCCTCCCGCCGATGGGCGAATCCGGTACGCAGGGGGATCACTGACGTGAGTTCCGGCGCGAATGCGCCCGGTGTTCGGCTTCCCGATTTCCCGTGGGACACCCTGGACGCCGTGCGCGAGCAGGCAAGTCGGCATGCCGATGGGATCGTCGACCTGTCGATCGGCACCCCGGTCGATCCGGTGCCGATGTCGGTCCGCAGCGCCCTCGCCGGCGCGGCGGATTCCCCTGGCTATCCGACCGTGCACGGCACCAGCGAGTTGCGCCGCAGCTACTCGGAATGGCTCGCACGGGCGCACGGGGTGCCCGATCTCGACCCCGAGAACGTGTTGCCGACGGTCGGGTCCAAGGAGTTGGTGGCCGCGCTGCCCAGCCAGTTGGGTCTGGGAGCCGACGACCTGGTGGTGATCCCCGAGCTGGCGTACCCGACCTACGAGGTGGGCGCGCTGACGGCCGGCGCCTCGATCCTGCGGGCCGATTCGCTGACCGCCGTCGGTCCGCGGCGACCGGCGCTGATCTGGATCAACTCGGCCAGTAACCCGACCGGAAAAGTGTTGCCGCCAGAGCACATGGCCAAGATCGTCAGCTGGGCACGTGCTCGCGGCACCATCGTGGCCTCGGACGAGTGTTACCTGGACCTGGGGTGGGAGTCCAAGCCCGTCTCGGTGCTGAATCCGGAAGTCTGCCAGGGCGATCACAGCGGATTGCTGGCTGTCCATTCGTTGTCGAAGCGATCGAACCTAGCCGGCTATCGCGCCGGCTTCGTCTCCGGGGACCCGGAGCTCATCGGCCGGCTGCTTGCGCTGCGAAGACATCTCGGGGTCATGGTGCCGACGCCGGTGCAGGCAGCCGCGGCCGCAGCGCTCAGCGACGACGGACATGTACTGAGCCAACGCAGACGCTACCAGGGGCGCCGGCAGAAGCTGACCGATGCGTTGTCGGACAACGGTTTCCGCATCGGCGACAACGACACGTCGGCAGCCGGGCTGTACCTGTGGGCCACCAGGGGCGAACCAGCTATGACGTCGGTGAGCTGGTTGGCCGAACGTGGGATTTTGGTCGCACCCGGCACCTTGTACGGTCCCAATGGCGATCAGCATGTGCGGGTGGCATTGACGGCGCTGGACGAACGGGTGGCCGCCGCGGTGTCCCGACTCACTGGGTGAAGTACTCGGCGCACCTTCTGCTCAGCGACACCGCTGCTCAGCCGAACGCTTTGGCCGCTGCCTTGGCCACCGCCGCCCAGGCGGGCGGGTAGGCCAGCCTGGCGGCGCTGCGGCGCCGCCGACAGCCCTCGATCACCCGGCCGGCCGCCAGCGCAGCGGCCACAGCAGCGGGCTTGCCGTCGGCCCGGCGACCGGCCGAACCGGGGGCAGCCACCATCTCACGCAGCTGATCCTCCAGCACGCAGGCGTCCTGATGGCTGCCCAGCACCTCCTGGAAATCGGCCAGTGCCAACAGGAATCGCTTCACCGCGGCCGTCGTCGATGGTCCTCTGCCGGGCCGGCCGGTCAGCAATTCCGCGCTGTACCTTGCCCGTTTGCCCAGGATGCGCAGGGCATGCAGTTCGTCGTCAGCCGGTTCGTCACCGGAGGCGGTCACCAGCTTCGCCCTGGCCCTGGCCAACCGGTCCCATTCCAACCCGGCCAGCTGCCGCAGGTCTGCCCACGGGTCGGTCACCGGTGGATCGGCAATGGCGGCGTCGAGTTCGGCGAGCATGGTGGCAAACCCGGGCCCGTCCAACTCGGCGATCAGGGCGGCCCTGGCGGCGCGGCGGTCGGTGTCCAGCACCGCGGTCAGTCGCTCAAGCGCAGCGGTGTCCGGCTCGCCGAGAGCTGTTGCCTCGCTGTGCATCCTGTCCATCATCACGTCGAGATCGCGCACCCGGCCGAGGGCACCGGCAAGGCCGGCAAGGTCGGATCGCAGCCGAAGCGCGGCGCCGGAATCCAACGCCGGTCTCGCCGCCCTGAGGTAGGCGCGGATCCGCCGGGTGGCGACCCGCATGCGGTGCACGTGCTCGATGTCCTCGCCGTGCCGGCTGCCGGGTTCGTTGTCGCGAATGGCGGCGGTGGATACGGACAACACCGACGACAATGCCTCGGCGATGTCGGTTGGCAGCAGCCCCTGTCGCCGTGGTGTCGGCCGCGGCGCCGGCGCGGTCATTGGCCGGCGTGCAGCGTCGCGTTCAGGCCGCCCCAGGAAGCGGCTCTCGGCACCGCCTCGACCCGCCCGGAGAGCGAGTTGCGCCAGAACTGCAGGCCGGAAACCCCGGACAGGGCAGCGGCTTTCATCGTCTTCTCGGTTTCGCCATCCTTGACGACCAGCTTGGTTCCGGCGGTCAGGTACAGCCCGGCCTGTACCACACAGTCGTCGCCAAGGGAGATGCCGATGCCGGAATTGGCACCGAGCAGGCAGCGCCGACCGATCGTCACCTGCTCGGTGCCGCCGCCGGAAAGGGTACCGAGGATGGAGGCCCCGCCGCCGACATCGCTGTTGTCGCCGACCAGAACCCCCTGGGAGATACGACCTTCCACCATGGAGGTGCCAAGGGTGCCGGCGTTGTAGTTGCAGAATCCTTCGTGCATCACCGTGGTGCCGGCGGCCAGGTGGGCACCCAGGCGCACCCGGTTGGCGTCCGCGATCCGAACCCCTGGCGGCAGCAGGTAATCGGTCATCCTTGGGAACTTGTCGACGCCGTGCACGTTTACCGCGGTGCCGGCGATCCTGGCCGCCAGCAAGACCTTTGACAGATCGGCCGCGGCGACCGGACCGAGCGAGGTCCAGGCGTTGTTGGGTAGTTGCGCGAAGATGCCGTCAAGGTTGACGGTGCGCGGCCGCACCAGTCGGGCCGACAGCAGGTGCAGCCGCAAATAGGCGTCGGCGGTGTCGGCGATGGGTTCGGCGAGCGAGGCGATGAGGGTGTCGACCACCCGGAGCTGGACGCCGCGCTGATCGTCGGTGCGTTCGGCGGCGGTCAGCTCGGGCTGGCCGGCGTCGGCGGGGCCGGTGCGGGCACCGAGTCGTGGGGCCGGGTACCATACATCGAGCACGGTGCCGGCGGTGGTGACGGTGGCCAGCCCGGTGCCGAAGGCGCCGTCGGTGATGAAGGGTGCAGTCATAGCTCACCAGGCTACGGCTGCTACCGGGTGGTCAGCCGACCGTCACCGCGACCGTGCCGCCGGCCAACGGTGCTGTTCCCGCCGGCCGTCCGGACCAGCTGTGGCCGCTGTAGCTGCGATCGTCCACGCGTACTCCGGCGATGCCGAATCCGGTCGCGTGTGCCACCATCCAGGCCGCCAATGCTCGGCCGGCCGCTGTCGCCGTCAGCCCGGGAAGCGCGATTGTCATGGTCGCCGAGCGGCCGCCGGCGTCCAGCTGCGCCACCCTGATGCCGCCCAGCTCGGCGTTGGCCGCCGCCAGCAGGGTGCGAAGCCCTGAGCTGGCCTTCCCGGTACCGGCCGGCGGCACCCTGACCGGGGCGTCGGCGGTCGGGGCCACAGCACCGGCGCGACAGCGAAGGGACGCCGCCGCCGTGCCGCCGAGCGCCACCGCCAACCCCGTCGCCTCCGTTTCCCACTTTGCGTAGGCGTCCGGGAAGCCGGAGAACTGGACAGCCTGGGCGGCCTGGGTCAGCGGCTTTCGCTGCCAGTTCGGGACCTTCACCAGGGCGTCGTAGAACCTGCCCGATGCATAGACCGGGTCCATGATCTGCGCCGTCGTTCCCCAGCCCTGACTGTGCCGCTGCTGGAACAGGCCCAGCGAGTCCCGGTCGCCGTGGTCCAAATTCCGCAGTCCCGACTCCTGCAGGGCGGTGGCGATGGCAATCGTGCGGGCCTGCAGCGGCAGTCCCCTCGACAGGCCGACGGCGCTGATGGTGGCGGCGTTCTGCAGCTGAACCGCGTCCAGCTCAACGGCAGCTGCCTTCCCGTGCGCCGGCACCTGACATTCCGGCCCGGCCGCCGTCGAGCCGTGTCGAACGATCAGCGTGACGACCGTAGCCACCAACACCAGCACCAGCATCCCGACCGCCAGCAGGATGATCTTGGCCCGGCGTTGCATGCTCCGACAGTACCGATCTCGCACAGCTCGGCAGGTGCGCTAGCGTGCCAGCCATGTCACTGGACCTGCACGCCGATCCGGCCGACCTCACCGCCCGACTGGTTGATATTGCGTCGGTCTCCGGTGACGAGCAGCAGCTCGCCGACGAGATCTTCGCGGCGCTGTCGGCGTTGGAGCGTTTCGAGATCGTCCGATCCGGCAACGCGATCCTGGCAAGGACACAACTCGGTCGTCCGACCCGGGTGCTGCTGGCCGGCCACATCGACACCGTGCCGATCGCCGACAACGTGCCGTCGCGGCTCGACGGCGACACCCTGTACGGCTGCGGCACCACCGACATGAAGTCCGGCGACGCCATGCTGCTGCATCTGGCCGCCACCATGGACCAGCCGGCGAGGGATCTGACGTTCGTCTTCTACGACTGCGAGGAGATCGAACACGACCGCAACGGGCTGACCAGGATCGAGCGGGACCTGCCGGAATGGCTGACCGCCGATCTGGCGTTGCTGGCGGAGCCGACGAACGGTCTGGTGGAGGCCGGCTGTCAGGGCACCTTGGCGTTCACCGTCACCACCCACGGCAGCAGGGCGCACTCGGCCCGCTCCTGGCTTGGCCACAATGCCATCCACGACGTCGCAGCGGTGCTGCAGCGGATCGGCGAGTTCGATGTCCGCAGCGTCGACATCGACGGCTGCAGCTACCGCGAGGGGCTCAATGCGGTCGACATCCGCGGCGGGGTCGCCGGCAACGTCGTGCCTGACGAGTGCGTCGTGAAGATCAACTTCCGGTTCGCCCCCGACCGGTCGGCCGCCGCCGCCATGGCTGCCGTCACCGAGCATTTCGCCGCCTTTGACCTGACCGTCAACGATGCCGCCGACGGTGCGTTGCCCGGCCTGTCCCAGCCCGCTGCGGCCGCCTTCGTGACAGCGGCCGGCGGCAGCGCCGCCGGCAAGCTCGGCTGGACGGACGTAGCCAGGTTCGCTGCCCTCGGCATCCCGGCGGTCAACTTCGGTCCCGGCGACCCGATGCTGGCGCACACCCGAGGCGAGCACGTGTCGCGGGTGCAGATCGGCCAGATGACCGAGATCCTGCGGGCCTACCTGAGCTGACGCCACCCCTGAGCTGCCAAGGCGCCTATGGTGGCCGACGTGGAACCATTGAACACCGACGGGCCGGATGTGCCCCGCGAGCGCAACACCGATGACCATCCGCGGCAGGAGAAGATCCGTGGTCCCGTCATGCTGCGTGGCGCCCACAGCATCGAGGCCACCACCACCGATAGCCGGCTGCTCGACGCGCGCGGTCCGACCGACTGGGTGCACACCGACCCGTGGCGGGTGCTGCGGATCCAGGCGGAATTCGTGGAGGGCTTCGGCGCGCTGTCCGAACTGCCCAGAGCGGTGACGGTATTCGGCTCCGCACGCACCAAGCGGGACGATCCGTACTACACCAAGGCTCGGGAGATCGGGGCGGCCCTGGCCAAGGCCGAATTCGCCGTGATCACCGGTGGCGGGCCGGGCATCATGGAGGCCGCCAACCGCGGCGCCAAGGACTCCGGCGGGGTGTCCGTCGGGCTCGGTATCGAGCTGCCGTTCGAGCAGGGCATCAACGAGTGGGCGGACATCGGCATCAACTTCCGCTACTTCTTCGCCCGCAAGACGATGTTCGTCAAGTATTCCCAGGCCTTCGTCTGTCTGCCTGGCGGGTTCGGCACCCTGGATGAACTGTTCGAGGCGCTGACCCTGGTGCAGACCAAGAAGGTCACCAAGTTCCCGGTGATCCTGTTCGGCTCGGACTACTGGGGCGGCCTGGTCGACTGGATCCGCAACACCGTTGTGGCTCGCGGCAACATCAGCGAGAAGGACATGACCCTGCTGCATCTCACCGACGACGTCGACGATTTGATGGACGTGGTGCATCAGAGCTACCAGGCCTGGGAAGCCGCGCACTAACCCCGCCCCGGCGAGGCGACGGCAGCAGGCTCGGGAGCACGCAGCGGGCGGTCGGGGAGCCCGTGAAAGACTTGCCCCGTGCTGCGCTGGATCACCGCCGGAGAATCTCATGGCCCCGCCCTGGTCGCCGTCATCGAGGGGGTGCCCGCCGGCGTGCCGGTCACGACCGCCGACCTGGCCGAGCAGCTGGCCAGGCGCCGGCTGGGCTACGGCCGCGGCGCCAGGATGAAGTTCGAGCAGGACGTGGTGAGCATCCTCGGCGGCGTCCGGCACGGCGTCACCCTCGGTGGGCCGGTCGCCATCCAGATCGGCAACACCGAATGGCCGAAGTGGGAGCAGATCATGGCCGCCGACCCCGTCGACAAGGACGTCCTGGCCGGGTTGTCCCGCAATGCACCGCTGACCAGGCCGCGGCCCGGCCACGCCGACCTGGCCGGCATGCAGAAGTACGGCTTCGACGATGCCCGGCCGGTGCTGGAACGCGCGTCCGCACGGGAGACCGCTGCCAGGGTCGCGCTGGGAACCGTTGCGCAGCAGTTCCTGCGGGAGGTGCTGGGCGCCGAAGTGGTCTCGCACGTCGTGTCCATCGGTACCGGCGACGCCGTCGACGGGCCGCTGCCGACGCCGGCCGACCGGGCGGCGATCGACGAGTCGCCGGTCCGCGCCCTGCACCCGGGCTCGCAGGCCGCGATGATCGCCGAGATCGAGGCCGCCAAGGCCGACGGCGACACCCTGGGCGGTGTGGTCGAAGTCCTGGTTTACGGGCTGCCTCCTGGTCTCGGCTCCTTCGTGCACGCCGATCGCAAACTCGACGCCAGGCTGGCCGGCGCGCTAATGAGCATCCAGGCGATCAAGGGCGTTGCGGTCGGTGACGGTTTCCAGACCGCCCGCCGGCGCGGCTCAGCGGCGCACGATGAGCTTGATCCAGCGATAGACTCCGTTGGGCAGCATGGTGTTTCGCGCCGAACGAATCGCGCCGGCGGCATCGAGGGCGGCATGACGAACGGTGAGATCCTGCGGGTGCGGGCCGCCATGAAACCCATTTCCACGGTGCCGCGGGCACTGGCCACCCTGGACGTGGTGTCCGGTGAGCCGGCGCAGGCGATCCACCAGCGCAGCGACGTCTGTGCGGTGCCGGCGGCCGGGGTGGTAGCCGAGGCGATGGTCGCGCTGGTGGTGGCGGACGCAGTCAGCGAGAAGTTCGGCGGCGACTCGGTGGCCGAGGTGAAGCGGAACGTGGCCTCCTACCTGGCCGGCATTGCCCGAACTGCCCCGACCCAGCACTTCGCCGACCAGCGCGCCGAGCCGCCTCGCGCTCCGGCGACACCATGACCAGACCGGTAGTGGTGCTGGTGGGTGCACCGGGAGCCGGTAAGTCGTCGGTCGGCACGGTGCTGGCCGACCTGCTGAAGGTGCCGCTGCGCGACGTCGACAGCGACATCGAGGCAGCCCAGGGTCGGTCGATCTCGGACATCTTCACCTCGGACGGCGAAGACTACTTCCGATCCCTGGAACGGGCAGCGGTGGCCAGCGCGCTGGCCGAGCATGCCGGCGTACTGGCGCTGGGCGGCGGTGCGGTACTGGACCCGGAAACCAGGGATCTGTTGCGCGGGCATCGAGTGGTGTTCCTCGCGGTATCGATGCCGCAGGGGGTGCAGCGCAGCGGGATGGCTGCCAACAGACCGTTGCTGGTCGGGGTGAACCCACGAGCGACCTTCAAGTCGTTGCTGGACGCCAGGTTGCCGCTGTACCGGGAAGTGGCGGTGCTGGAGGTGGACACCGACTCACGGGATGTCGCCGAGGTCGCCGAGGTGATCGTCGGGGAGCTGGGGCTGGCATGACGCGGCCGGCTGTCGACAGGGTCACGGTCCGGGTGGCGACGGCTGCGCCCTACGACGTGGTGATCGGCCGCGGGCTGAGCGACGTGCTGCTGGCGGCCGCTGTCGGAGGCGGAGTCGGAGTCGGAGGCGGCGTCGGTGCCGGCAGGGCAGCGCTGGTGCACCAAGCCAGCCTCGCCAGCACCGCCGAAGCGGTGCGGGCCCAGTTGGTGCAGGCCGGCCTGCAGGTGCACCCGATCCAGATCCCGGACGCCGAGGACGCGAAAACCCTTGGGGTGCTTGCGTTTTGCTGGGATGTGTTCGGGCAGATCGGTCTGGAACGCACCGACGTGGTGATCGGGCTCGGCGGCGGTACGGTCACCGACCTGGCCGGGTTCGCGGCAGCCACCTGGATGCGCGGGGTGAGGGTGGTGCAGGTGCCGACGACGCTGCTCGGCATGGTGGACGCCGCGGTGGGTGGTAAGACGGGCATCAACACCGGCGCCGGGAAGAACATGGTCGGGGCGTTTCACGAGCCGTCAGCGGTGGTCGCCGACCTGGCGACCCTCGACACCCTGCCGGCCGCCGAACTGGTGGCGGGACTGGCCGAGGTGATCAAGTGCGGCTTCATCGCCGACCCCGCCATCCTGTCGCTGATCGAGGCCGATCCGGCGGCGGCTATCGACCCTGGCCGGTCGGTGTTGCCGCAGCTGGTGCACCGGGCGGTGCGGGTCAAGGCAGATGTGGTGGCCGCCGATCTTCGGGAGTCCGAGCTGCGGGAGATCCTCAACTATGGGCACACCATGGCCCATGCGATCGAGAAGCGTGAGCAGTTCGGCTGGCGCCATGGCGAGGCGGTGAGCGTCGGCATGGTGTTCGCGGCCGAACTGGCCAGGGCGGCCGGCCGGCTGGACGACGCGACAGCCGACCGGCATGCCACGGTACTGCAAGCCGTCGGGCTGCCGACCAGCTACGACCCCGATGCGTTCGACGAGCTCGTCGAGTCGATGGGCGCCGACAAGAAAACCCGTTCCGGCACACTGCGTTTCGTGGTGCTCGACGCGCTGGCGGAACCGGCCCGACTGGTCGGCCCCGACCCCGAACTGCTCCGAGCCGCCTATGCCAGGATCGCAAAGGGGCCGACATCATGATGGTCACTATCAGGATAACGAGGCTTCGATGACCGACGAAACAGAGCTGCGCCGGGTGCTGGTGCTCAATGGCGTCAACCTGGGGCGGTTGGGTGCCAGGGAGCCGACCGTCTACGGGAACATCACCCATCCGCAGCTTGCTGCCACCCTGCAGGCTGTCGGGCTGACGCTCGGGCTGAACGTGGTGGTGCGGCAGACCGACGACGAAGCCGAGATGATCGGCTGGCTGCACGAAGCCGCCGACGGCGCGGTCCCGGTGGTGCTGAACGGTGCGGCTTGGACGCACTACTCGATCGCGCTGCGGGACGCGGTGGCGCAGCGAACGGCCGATCTGGTCGAGGTGCACCTGTCGAACATCCATGCCCGCGAGGCGTTCCGGCACCACTCGGTGATCTCCGCCGCTGCGTCAGGGGTGATCGCCGGACTCGGCCCACTCGGCTACCAACTGGCCCTGCACTTCATCGCCGCGCGGCCCGCTGACTGACCCGGTGAGTGCGCTTACCTGCCGTCGGTCCAACAGCTTGATGGCCGCGGTTGCGCTGGTCGACCGGCAGACTGGCAGCGGAAACAGCCAAGCAGCGAAGGGCGAAGGATCACATGACCCCAGCATCGATCGGCCCGGCCGCCAGGCGCGCTGCATTGCGGGAGCGCGTCGCCCAGGCTGATCTGGACGCGCTACTAGTCACTGAGCTGATCAATATCCGCTATCTCACCGGGTTCACCGGTTCCAATGCCGCGCTGCTGGTCGGCATCGACGACGGTGCGGCCGACGACCGGACGGTGTTCTGCACCGACGGCCGTTACGACACCCAGTCGGCGCGGCAGCTGCCGGAACTGCGCCGCCGCATCGACCGGCCGTGCGATGTCGCGCTGATCGCCTCGGCGTCCGGCCGGGTCGGATTCGAGGCAACCGCGGTGAGCGTGGCCGCCCACCAGGCGCTCGGCGATGCCGTCCGGAAAGGTGCGGAGCTGGTACCGACGCGAGGCCTGGTCGAGCAGGGCAGGGCGGTGAAGGACGCGGACGAGATCGCCGCGCTGGCCAAGGCCTGCCTGGTCGCCGACCAGGCCTTCGCGGACCTGATCGCGGCCGGCGGAATCCGGGTCGGACGGACCGAACGCGAGGTCGGCCTCGACCTGGACCAACGGATGCGGATGTTGGGCGCCACCGACCCGTCGTTTCAGAGCATCATCGCGGCCGGCGCGCATTCGGCCATCCCGCACCACAGCCCGACCGACTCGGTGCTGCAGCGCGGTGATCTGGTCAAATTCGACTTCGGCGCGCTGGTCGACGGCTACCACTCCGATATGACCCGGACGGTGGTGCTCGGCCGGCCCGCGGACTGGCACCGGGAGATCTACCAGCTGGTGGCCGCCGCCCAACAGGCCGGCTGTGACGCGGCTCGGCCAGGTGCAAGCGGCGACCTGATGGATACCGCGGCCCGCAACGTGATCTCGGCGGCCGGCTACGGCGACCAGTTCGTCCACGGACTGGGTCATGGCGTCGGACTGCAGATCCATGAGGCACCGGCGGTCGGCCATCGATCCGCCGCTATCATGGCGGTTGACATGTGCGTCACCGTCGAGCCCGGCGTCTACCTGCCGGGCCGGGGCGGAGTCCGCATCGAGGACACCGGCGTCATCAGGCCGGACGGCTACCACGTCCTCACCACGACCAGCAAGGAACTCCTGGTGCTGTAGCCCTGTCAGGGCCGCGCGCCCCCTGGCATGCCGGCCGGCTGGCTGAAGACGATAAAGCTGGAGACGAGAAAGAAGGCACCGAATGGCAAATACCGCCGACTTCAAGAATGGCCTCGTGCTCAATATCGACGGCCAGTTGTGGACCATCACCGAATTTCAGCACGTCAAGCCGGGCAAGGGTCCGGCTTTCGTCCGGACGACGTTGAAGAACGTGCTGTCCGGCAAGGTCGTCGACCGGACCTTCAACGCCGGGGTGAAGGTGGAGACCGCCACCGTCGACAAGCGCGATATGACGTATCTGTACAAGGACGGCAGCGACTACGTCTTCATGGATGGCGACACCTACGACCAGATCCACGTACCGGGCGCGACGGTGGGCACGGTGGCCGCCTACCTGCTGGAAAACCAGGAGGCGCTGATCGCGCAGAACGACGGCGTGGTGCTCTACGTCGAACTGCCTGCCTCCGTGGAGCTCACCATCGCGCACACCGACCCAGGGCTGCAGGGCGACCGCTCCACCGGCGGCACCAAGCCGGCCACCCTGGAGACCGGGGCCGAGATCGGCGTCCCGCTGTTTCTGAACACCGGCGACAAGATCAAGGTCGACACCCGCGACGGCCGCTACCTTGGCCGTATCAACAGCTGATCCGTCCGCACCGACTACGCCGCACCGACGAAGAATCGATACCCAACCATGTCAGCTCGTTCCAAGGCCCGCAAGCGCGCCCTGGACATCCTGTACGCCGCCGATGCCAGGTCCGCCGATCCGTTGTCGGTGATGGCCGAGCGGGTGACCGGTCCTGAGCCGGTGGTGCTCGGCGACTATGCCGAGCTGCTGATCCGCGGCGTCGTCGAGCACTCCCGCCGGATCGACGAGCTGCTGGAACAGCACGCCGAGGGCTGGACGGTCGGCCGGATGCCGGCGGTGGACAGGGCGATCCTGCGGATCGCCACCTTCGAGTTGATCTACTCGGTGGACGTGCCGGACGCCGTGGTGATCGACGAAGCCGTCGAGGCGGCCAAGTTGCTGTCTACCGACAACTCACCGAAGTTCATCAATGGCGTCCTCGGGCAGATTCTGGCGATCGCCCCGCGCCTGCGTTCCAGCTGACCCGCGGCCACCTTTCAGGTGACCTCTGTTCAGGTGACCTCTGTGCCTTCCGGCAGTACCCCCCAGCCCACCAGCTGCTCGGCAAGTGCCGATGGCGCCATCGCATAGATCACGGCCAGCGACCGCAGGTCCTCCGCGCGGATCGTCAGCGTCCTGTTGGAGTACTCGCCGCGCTGCGACTGGATGGTCGAGGCGTACCTGGCCAGCGGCCCGGCCTGGTAGGTCGGCAGCTCGGCCAGCCGCTCCAGGTCGATGACGAGCTTGGCGGAGGGCGTTGACTGCGGGCTCAACGAGACATCCGGCAACAGCTCGGTGATCGGCACTCCGTAGAAGTCAGCCAGTTCGGCCAGCTTCGCCACCGTGATGGCGCGATCGCCGCGCTCGTACGAGCCGACGACGACGGCCTTCCAGCGGCCGGTCGACTTCTCCTCGACGCCGTGCAGGCTCAGGCCGTGCTGGTTCCGAACCGCCCTGAGCCTGGATCCGAGCGCGTGGGCATAGTCCTGCATCCCTGACTCCTCATGTGACGCGATCAGCGGACATCGGCGGCCGAATGGCTCGCGGGTGATTTACGCACAGTAGTCGTCGACCACTCTGCGCACACGTCCAGGGAGGCGGCGTGTCTCGGGCGCCCCTGCCCGCCGATGAACAGTGTTGCTAGGGTGAGGACGAGGACCATCCTTCAAACCCGTCCGGTGAGGCGGGAAAGGAGAACCCGGCATGAGGCCGACCACGCCTGCGCGCCCGCAGTCACCGGCAACCGCGGACGCTTCGAGCGCGTCGACGGCGACTGCAGTAATCCTGACCGCGGCGGACATCTCCCGGACCATCGATCGTATCGCCCACCAAATCCTGGAACGCGCGGGCGATGAACCCGTTGTGCTGCTGGGCATTCCGACCCGCGGTGTATATCTGGCACGCCGGCTCGCGGCCAGGGTCGGCACCTTCAGTGGCCGGGACTGCCCGGTCGGCTCGCTCGACATCACCCTTTACCGTGACGACCTGCGGCGCCGGCCGCCGCGGGCGCTGGCAGAGACCAGGATCCCGGACGGCGGGGTGGACGACGTCACCTGCGTGCTGGTCGACGATGTGCTCTACTCCGGGCGCACCGTGCGCGCAGCCCTCGATGCGCTGCGTGACCTCGGCCGACCTACCGCAGTGCAGCTGGCCGTGTTGATCGATAGAGGACACCGGCAACTGCCGATCAGGGCCGATTATGTCGGCAAGAACATCCCCACGGCGCTCGGCGACGACGTCGCTGTGCGACTCACCGAAACCGACGCATCCGACGCTGTGGAGGTGATCCGCGGATGACTACCATCGTGCACCCGCATTCCGCCCATCCATCCGATGCTGCAACCGATCTCGCCGAGCCGATCGTCAGGATGCCGCGCCACCTGCTGTCCGCCGGCGATCTGGATCGGGCCACCGCACTGCATGTGCTCGACACCGCCGAGCGGATCGACCAAGCGATGGCCGGCCGTGAGGTCCGCAAGCTGCCGACGCTGCGCGGGCGGACGGTGGTGAATCTGTTCTACGAGGATTCCACCCGCACCAGGATCTCCTTCGAGCTGGCCGCCAAGCGGCTGTCCGCGGACGTCATCAACTTCTCCGCGAAGGGCTCGAGTGTGTCCAAGGGCGAATCGCTCAAGGACACCGCCCTCACCCTGCAGGCGATGGGCGCCGACGCCGTGGTGTGCCGGCACTCCTCGTCCGGCGCGCCGCAACGGTTGTCGGCCTGGGTGGACGGCCGGGTGGTCAACGCCGGCGACGGTACCCACGAACACCCCACCCAGGCGCTGCTCGACGCCTTCACCCTGCGTCGCCACCTCGGCGAGCTGGCCGGGCGCCGGATCGTGGTGGTGGGAGACGTGCTGCATTCCAGGGTCGCTCGTTCGAACGTGCTGCTGCTGAGCACCCTTGGGGCGCAGGTCGTCTTGGTCGCGCCCCCCACGCTGCTGCCGGTCGGGGTGAACAGTTGGCCGGCAACGGTTTCCTACGATCTGGACACCTCGCTTGATGCTGCCGATGCGGTGATGATGCTGCGGGTGCAACGGGAACGGATGAGCGGTGCGTTCTTCCCGACAGCCCGCGAGTACACCCGCTCCTACGGGTTAGACCTGCGCCGGCACGCGCTGCTGTCCGACCATGCGGTGGTGATGCACCCTGGCCCGATGAACCGCGGGATGGAGATCTCCCCGGCGGTGGCCGACGGCGACAACTCGGTGATCGTTGAACAAGTGACGAACGGTGTGACCGTGCGGATGGCAGTGCTGTACCTGCTGCTGTCCGGCGAAATGGAGACGGCCGGATGAACACGTCGACCTGGGTCCCGACGGCGGCGCCGGTACCACTGCTGATCAGGGGCGCAGCACCCTACGGCGAGGAAGCCGTCGACGTGCTGGTGGTCGACGGGGTGATCGTGGCGATGGGCAAGGGCGCGGCGGCCGCCGCCCAGGACCGCGGGCAGGGCTCGGTCGAGGAGATGGACGCTACTGGCCTGGTGTTGCTGCCCGGCCTGGTCGACCTGCACACCCACCTGCGGGAGCCCGGCCGGGAGGATGCCGAGACCGTCGAAACCGGTTCGGCCGCAGCGGCTCTCGGCGGCTACACGGCGGTCTTCGCGATGCCCAACACCGATCCGACCGCCGACACCGCGGGTGTCGTCGAGCAGGTATACCGGCTGGGCCGCGACATCGGGCTGGTCGACGTACAGCCGATCGGTGCCGTCACCGTCGGCCGTACCGGGGAGCAGCTGGCCGAACTGGCCGCGATGGCGTCGTCGGCGGCCGCGGTGCGGATGTTCTCCGACGACGGCGACTGCGTGTCCGATCCGCTGCTGATGCGCAGGGCCCTGGAGTACGTCAAGGCTTTCGGTGGGGTGATCGCCCAGCACGCCCAGGAACCGCGGCTCACCTCTGGTGCGCAGATGCACGAGGGTGACGTGTCGGCGACCTTGGGCATGATCGGCTGGCCGGCCGTCGCCGAAGAGGCCATCATCGCCAGAGATTGTCTGCTGGCCGACCACGTCAGCTCGCGGCTGCACGTCTGCCATCTGTCGACCGCCGGATCGGTGGAATTGATCGCGGCGGCCAGGGCCCGCGGCACCCGAGTGACAGCCGAGGTGACCCCACACCACCTACTGCTGACCGACGAGCGTGCCATCGGTTACGACCCGGTCTTCAAGGTGAACCCGCCGCTGCGCACCGCTGCCGACGTCGCTGTGCTGCGAAAGGCGTTGGCAGACGGCACGATCGACGCGGTCGCCACCGACCATGCGCCGCACGCCATGCAAGACAAGGAATGCGAGTGGGACCAGGCCTCGCCGGGGATGCTGGGGCTGCAAACCGCCCTGTCGGTGGTGGTCGCGACGATGATTGCACCTGGCCTGCTGGATTGGCGGGGGCTGGCCAGAGTGATGAGTGAAAGGCCGGCCGCCATCGGCGGACTGACTGGTCACGGACGACCGATCGAGGTCGGCGAACCGGCGAACCTGGTGCTGGTCGATCCGGCGACGACCTGGACGGTGCGCGGCAGCGAGTTCGCCAGCCTGTCAAGTAACACCCCGTTCGAGGGGATGGAGCTGCCGGCCAGGGTGGTCGCCACCCTGCTTCGGGGTAGCCGGACGGTGTCGGCCGGGTCGCTTGTCCACACCGCTGGAGCGCGGGCATGACGGCGACGCCGCCGATAGCGGCCGCCCTCGTTCTGGAAGACGGCCGCGTCCAGCGCGGACTTTCCTTCGGGGCCATCGGAGTGGCCTTCGGCGAGGCTGTTTTCACTACCGGGATGACCGGCTATCAGGAGACCCTCACCGATCCGTCCTACCGCCGCCAGGTTGTGGTGGCCACTGCGCCACAGATCGGCAACACCGGCTGGGTCGACTCGGACACTGGGATCGACACCGCCACCGACAACGAATCGTCCAGGATCTGGGTCGAGGGGCTGGTGATTCGCGATCTGGCTCCGCGGCCGTCGAGCTGGCGGGCGGCCAGATCGCTGCCGGCGGAGATGCAGCGCCAGGGTGTTGTCGGCATCCGCGATGTCGACACCCGCGGCCTGACCAGGCATCTGCGATCGGCGGGGGCGATGCGCTGTGGCATCTTCTCCGGTGCCGAGCTCGGCAGCGACGAGCAGATGCTGGCCCGGGTACGGCAGACACCGTCCATGGTCGGTGCCGACCTGGCCGGCGAAGTGACCACCACGGCCGGCTACACCGTGCCGGCCACCGGCGAACACCGGTTCACGGTGGCCGCGATCGACTTGGGGATCAAGGCGAACACCCAGCGGATGTTCGCCGCCCGCGGAGTCCGGACCTGTGTACTTCCGGCCGCCGCCACCATCGAGGAGGTGCTGGCGGTCGGGGCGGACGGCGTCTTTCTGTCCAACGGGCCCGGCGACCCGGCGACCGCCGATCCACAGGTGCAACTGACCCGGGAGGTACTGCGCCGCAGGATCCCGTTCTTCGGTATCTGCTTCGGAAATCAGATCCTCGGCAGGGCACTGGGGTTCGGCACCTACAAGCTGACCTTCGGGCACCGCGGCATCAACCAGCCGGTGCTCGACCACCGCACCGGGCGGGTGTTGGTGACAGCGCAGAACCACGGATTCGCCATCGACGTCCCCGGGACGCCTGGCGACGCCGTCGAGACCGAGTTCGGCAGGGTGCGGGTCGCCTTCTCCTGCCTGAACGACAACGTCGTCGAAGGGCTGGAATGTCTTGACGTGCCGGCATTCTCGGTGCAGTTCCACCCGGAGGCCGCGGCCGGTCCGCACGATGCCGGCTACCTGTTCGACGACTTCATCGCCATGATGTCGACCTCGACAGGCAGCACAGACAACGCCCACACAAGGACTGCCGATGCCGCGCCGTGAAGATCTGGGGCACGTCCTGGTGATCGGTTCCGGGCCGATCGTGATTGGACAGGCCTGCGAGTTCGACTACTCGGGAACCCAGGCCTGCCGGGTGCTGCGCAGTGAGGGCATCCGGGTGTCGCTGATCAACTCGAACCCGGCGACCATCATGACCGACCCGGAATTCGCCGACGCCACCTACATCGAGCCGATCACGGCATCATTCGTCGAGAAGGTGCTTGCCGATCAACTGGCCGCCGGCACCCCGGTCGACGCCGTGCTGGCCACCCTCGGCGGCCAGACGGCGTTGAACACCGCGATCGCGCTGGACGAGCTGGGGGTGTTCGAGAAGTACGGTGTCGAGTTGATCGGTGCCGATATCCCAGCGATCCAGCGCGGCGAGGACCGGCAGATCTTCAAGGACATCGTCCGCTCCATCGGTGGCGATGTTCCGAGGTCCGCCGTCTGCCACTCGATGCAGGAGGTCCGTGACACCGTCGCCGAACTCGGTCTGCCGGTGGTGATCCGGCCGTCCTTCACCATGGGTGGGCTCGGCTCTGGGATGGCCTACACCCCCACCGATCTGGAACGGATCGGCGGCAGCGGGCTGGCCGCGTCCCCGGTGACCGAGGTGCTGATCGAGGAAAGCGTGCTCGGCTGGAAGGAATATGAGCTGGAGTTGATGCGGGACTCTGCCGACAACGCCGTGGTGGTCTGCTCCATCGAGAACCTGGATCCGATGGGTGTGCACACCGGCGATTCGGTGACGGTTGCCCCGGCGATGACGTTGACCGATCGTGAATACCAGCAGATGCGGGATCTCGGCCTGGCCATCCTGCGGAAGGTCGGGGTGGCGACCGGCGGCTGCAACATCCAGTTCGCGGTGAATCCGGAGAACGGCCGGCTGATCGTGATCGAGATGAACCCGCGGGTATCGCGGTCGTCCGCGCTGGCGTCCAAGGCCACCGGGTTCCCGATCGCCAAGATCGCCGCAAAGCTGGCGATCGGCTACACCCTTGACGAGATCGCCAACGACATCACCAGGGCCACCCCGGCGGCGTTCGAACCGGCCCTTGACTACGTGGTGGTCAAGGTGCCACGGTTCGCCTTCGAAAAGTTCCCGGGCGCGGACCCGGTCCTCACCACCACCATGAAGTCGGTCGGTGAGGCGATGGCCATCGGCCGATCATTTGCCGAGGCCTTCGGAAAAGCCTTGCGGTCCATGGAGACCAAGGCGACCGGCTACCTGCTCGACTCGGCCGCGCCGGACGCCGGCTTCGACAGCAGTTCCGATACCGAAGAGTTGCTGGAATCACTGCGGCCGGCGCAGGACGGTCGCTGGTATCGGCTGCTGCAGGCCATCAGGGTCGGCGTCAGCGTCGAGCAGCTGCACACCGCTACCGGGATCGACCCGTGGTTCCTTGACCAGCTGCAGTTGGTCGCCGGCGTCGCGGCCCAGGTGTCCGAGGCCGCCGAGCTGGACGACGCGCTGCTACGCACGGCCAAGCGATACGGGTTGTCCGATACCGACATCGCGGGCCTTCGGCGCGATGCCGGCGATGGTCTGCAAACCGAACAGGCCGTGCGCCGGCGGCGGCACGACGGCGGGATCAGGCCGGTGTTCCTGACGGTGGACACCTGCGCCGCCGAGTTCGAGGCACACACGCCGTATCACTACTCGGCCTACGAGCTCGACCCGTCCGCGGAATCCGAGGTGGCACCGCAGCGTGATCGCCCGAAGGTGATAATTCTCGGCTCGGGGCCGAACAGGATCGGGCAGGGCATCGAGTTCGACTACTCATGCGTGCATGCCGCAATGTCGTTGCGGGAGGCCGGCTTTGAGACGGTGATGGTCAACTGCAACCCGGAGACGGTGTCCACCGACTACGACACCTCGGACCGGTTGTACTTCGAGCCGCTCACCACCGAGGACGTGCTCGAGGTGATCGCCTCCGAGCAGGCCTCCGGCACGGTGGCCGGGGTCATCGTCACCCTCGGCGGCCAGACACCATTGAAGCTGGCTCGCGACCTGCAGCGGGCAGGCATACCGATTCTGGGTACTCAGCCCGAGGCCATCGACCTGGCCGAAGACCGTGGCCAGTTCGGCGAACTGTTGCGGCGCGCCGGGTTACCGGCGCCAGATTTCGGGATGGCCACCTCGTTCGACGAGGCCAGACAGGTGGCGGCCAGGGTCGGCTACCCGGTACTGGTGCGCCCGTCCTACGTGCTCGGCGGGCGCGGCATGGAGATCGTTTACGACGAACTCGCACTGTCCGACTACATCGACAGGGCCACCGAGATCGCAGCGGACCGCCCGGTGCTGGTCGACAGATTCCTGGACGATGCCATCGAGATCGACGTCGACGCCTTGTGCGACGGCACCGAGGTGTATCTCGGCGGCGTAATGGAACACATCGAGGAAGCGGGGGTGCACTCGGGCGACTCGGCTTGTGTGCTGCCGCCGATCACCCTCAGCCGCACCGACATCGCCAAGGTCCGCTCGCACACGGAGGCGCTGGCATTCGGCATCGGGGTGCGTGGATTGATCAACGTGCAGTACGCGCTGAAGGGGGAGACCCTGTACGTGCTGGAGGCGAACCCGCGAGCGTCTCGCACGGTGCCGTTCTCGTCCAAGGCGACAGCAGTGCCGCTGGCAAAGGCCGCCGCCAGAATCATGGCCGGCGCCACCATTGCCGATCTGCGCACCGAAGGTGTACTGCCGGCCGTCGGCGATGGCGGGCGGCTACCGCCGGGAGCGCCGGTCGCCGTCAAGGAAGCGGTGATGCAGTTCCATCGGTTCCGTCGCCCGGACGGCGCCGGAGTCGACACGCTGCTGGGACCCGAGATGCGATCCACCGGAGAGGTGATGGGGCTGGCCAGCGCCTTCGGGCCGGCCTTCGCAAAGTCGCAAACCGCTTCGTACGGATCGCTGCCGGTCGGCGGCACCGTGTTCGTCTCGGTGGCCAATGCCGACAAGCGAGCCATCGTGTTCCCGGCCAAGCGTCTGGCCGATCTCGGGTTCACCATCGTCGCCACCGAGGGCACAGCGGACATGTTGCGGCGCAACGGGATGGACGTCGAAACCGTCCGCAAGCATTTCGAGAACCCCGACAGCGCGCCCGGTTCCGACACGGTGATCGAACGGATCCGCGACGGCAAGATCGACCTGGTGATCAACACCCCGTACGGCAACTCCGGACCACGCATCGATGGCTACGAGATCCGCACCGCAGCGGTCGCCGCGGACATCCCGTGCATCACCACCATCGCCGGCGCTGCCGCTGCGGTGCAGGGCATCGAGGCATCGATCCGCTCCGACATCGGCGTCGCGTCGCTGCAGGAGCTGCACCGACGGCTCCGCGAATCCGCCGCCGCTCCGGCCGCAACCTGATGGGAATGGTCGACTCGGTTCTCGATACGGCTTACCGTCGGGCGGCCCGACCGGTGCTGTTCCGGTTGGGCTCCGGCGACGCCGAGGTCGCCCACCGGCGTGCCATCGCGGCGCTCGGCGCTGTGGCCCGGCACCCACGACTGTGCCGGGCGATCGGGCGACTGGTGGCCGCGGATCCGGCCCCCCGCACGGTGTTCGGGCTCCAGTTCCGCAATGCCGTCGGGCTGGCTGCCGGCGTCGACAAGGACGGCCATGCCCTCGCAGCCTGGCCCGCACTCGGGTTCGGGTTCGTCGAAGCCGGAACCGTCACCTCCCATCCACAGCAGGGAAACGACAAGCCCCGGTTGTTCCGGCTGCGGGCCTCCGAGGCCATCGTCAACCGGATGGGCTTCAACAACGACGGCGCTGCCGCCCTCGCCGATCGGGTGACCGCAATCGGTGGCCGCGGCAGTATTGGTGTGCCACTTGGTATCTCGCTGGGTAAGTCGAAGACGACGCCGGTTGGTGACGCCATCGGCGACTACCTGAGCTCGCTGACTGCGGTCCACTCGGTAGCCGACTACATCGCGGTGAACGTGTCGTCGCCCAATACCGATGGCCTGCGCAGCCTGCAGGATCGGGGCCCCCTGGAGGAGTTGGTCGGGGCCCTCACCAGCCAGGCGGATGTGCTGGCCGGCAACGGTTCCGGCCGGGACCGCACCGTTCCGGTCCTGGTGAAGATCTCCCCCGACCTCACCGACTCGGCGATCGGCGATGTACTCGAGGTCTGCACCGACCGGGGGGTGGCCGGCATCATCGCCACCAACACCACCCTGGCCCGTGACCACATTTCGCCACTGGATGCAGCAGCCGCCGCGGAACGGGGCGGCCTGTCCGGCGGCCCGCTTCGGCGGCGCGCGCTCGAGGTGGTGCGCTTCGTCTGCGGACACACGGATCTGCCGGTGATCGGGGTGGGCGGCATCAGCACTGCGGACGATGGGCTGGCGATGTTGGATGCCGGCGCGTCCCTGCTGCAGCTGTACTCGGGATTCATCTACCGCGGACCGGCGCTGGTGCGCGAGCTCAACACCGCCATCGCCGCGGGTTACCACGCTGACGGAAAGGAAGAAAGTGATGGCTGACAAGGCTTTTGGTAGCCGACTGCACGACGCGATGTTGGCCAGCGGGCCGCTGTGTGTCGGCATCGACCCGCACGACGCGCTGCTGTCCAGCTGGGGCCTTGAGCTCAACGTCGGCGGTTTGGAGCAGTTCGCCCTGACGGTGGTGGAAGCGCTGGCCGGCACCGTCTCGGTGTTGAAGCCGCAGTCGGCGTTCTTCGAGGCCTACGGCAGCGCCGGGATAGGCGTTCTGGAGAGGGTAATCGCCGAATCGCACGCCGCTGGAGCGTTGGTGCTGCTGGACGTGAAGCGCGGCGACATCGGCTCAACCATGGCGGCCTACGCAAAGGCCTATCTCACCGATGGGTCGCCGCTGGCTGTCGATGCCATCACCGTCTCGCCGTACCTGGGCCTGGCTTCGCTGCAGCCGGCTGTCGGCGCGGCCGCGTCGTCGGGTCGCGGCCTTTTCGTGTTGTGCCGGACGTCCAACCCCCAGAGCGATCAGGTGCAGGGCGCCATCGGCGCGGACGGCAGCACCATCGCCCAGAGCATGGTCGACAAGGTGGCCGTGCTCAATGCCGGGGCCACCCCGCTCGGCTCCTTCGGCCTGGTGATCGGCGCCAACCTGGGCGCGCTCGAGCTGGATCTTTCCGCACTCAACGGCCCGATCCTGGCCCCTGGCATGGGTGCCCAGGGCGGCGCCACGCAAGGTCTGGCTGCCTTGTTCGGCGCCCAACTCCCGAACGTGTTGCCCAGCTCCAGTAGGGAAATCCTGGCGGCGGGTCCATCGGCGGCGGGTCTGCGCGCCGCCGTCGATCGGCAGAACCACCAACTGCGCGGCTGACAGCTACGCGATGTGCCCCGCCGTCACCGACTGTTAAACTCGCGGGCGACACGCACGCCTCGTCGTGCAGCACACCGCCGGATTGCTGTGCTGCAGCGCACAGAGGCGTCCGGTGCAGGGCAGGTGCCCGAGTCCGGCCCCACGAGAGCGCTGCGACAAGCGCGGCGCCGACCACCTGCTCAAGGGAGCCACCGAATTGACTACCACCGAATTGACCGCCACTGAGTCCACCACCGCGATGCCGACGGCAGATCACCTCAACGGCCTGGATTTCAAGGTCGCCGACCTGTCACTAGCCGAATACGGCCGCAAGGAGATTCTGCTCGCCGAGCACGAAATGCCCGGGCTGATGACGCTGCGCCGGGAATACTCGCAGGTGCAGCCGCTGAAGGGTGCCCGCATCGCCGGATCGCTGCACATGACCATCCAGACCGCTGTGCTGATCGAGACGCTGGTGAGCCTGGGCGCTGACGTCCGCTGGGTGTCGTGCAACATCTACTCCACCCAGGACCACGCCGCGGCAGCCACCGTTATCGGCCCGCACGGCACACCCGAAGCGCCGCAGGGCGTTTCGGTGTATGCCTGGAAGGGCGAGACGCTGTCCGAGTACTGGTGGTGCACCGATCAGATGCTGCGCTGGCCAGGCAAGGATGGCGACGCTGTCGGTCCGAACATGATCCTGGACGACGGCGGCGACGCCACCATGCTGATCCATAAAGGTCTGCAGTACGAGAAGGCCGGCGTGGTGCCGGAGACGCAATCCGGCGACGCGGACTACTCCGAGGAGTACGCCGTCGTGCTGGATCTGCTACGCCACTCGCTGGCCAGCGATCCTCGCCGCTTTACAACGGTCGCTCCGGCGATCATGGGCGTCACCGAGGAGACGACCACCGGCGTGTTGCGGCTGTACCAGCTGGCCGCCGCCGGCGAACTGCTGTTCCCCGCCATCAACGTCAACGATTCGGTGACCAAGAGCAAGTTCGACAACAAGTACGGCTGCAGGCATTCGCTGATCGACGGCCTCAACCGTGCGACCGACACGCTGATCGGCGGCAAGGTCGCACTGATCTGCGGCTATGGGGACGTCGGCAAGGGATCTGCTGAGTCGCTGCGCGGTCAGGGGGCCCGGGTGGTGATCGCCGAGATCGACCCGATCTGTGCACTGCAGGCGCTGATGGACGGCTACGAGGTCGATACCGTCGAGAACGCCATCGAGCGGGCCGACATCGTCATCACCACCACCGGAAACAAGGACATCATCCGGCTGGAGCACATGGAGCGGATGAAGCACCAGGCGATCCTGGGGAACATCGGCCATTTCGACAACGAAATCGACATGGCTGGCCTGGCCAAGTCAAGCGCCAGCAAGCTGGAGATCAAGCCGCAGGTCCACCTGTGGACCTTCTCCTCCGGCAAGACCATCCTGCTGCTGAGCGAGGGCAGATTGCTGAACCTTGGCAACGCCACCGGTCACCCTTCGTTCGTGATGAGCTCGTCGTTCGCGAACCAGACGATCGCCCAGATCGAGCTGTTCACCAAGAACAACGAGTACGACAAAGAGGTGTACCGGCTGCCGAAGCACCTGGACGAGAAGGTCGCGAAGATCCACGTCGAGGCGCTCGGCGGCGTCCTCACCAAGCTCACCAAGGAACAGGCGGAGTACATCGGCGTCGATGTCGAGGGCCCGTACAAGGCGGACCACTACCGCTACTGATGCACGCTGCTGCCGAGCACGGGGCCGGGTCAGCTGACCCCGAGCAGGTCGATCACAAAGATCAAGGTCTTGCCGGAGAGCCGGTGGCCGGCACCAGCGGGTCCGTAGGCCTGTTCCGGCGGGATGACGAGCTGCCGGCGGCCGCCGACCCTCATTCCGGGGATTCCTTCCTGCCAGCCGGCGATCAGCCCGCGCAGCGGGAACTCGATGGAGTCGCCGCGACTCCAGGACGAGTCGAACTCGTCACCCGAGTCGTACTCGACACCCAGGTAGTGCACCTTCACGGTGGCGCCGGGCGACGCCTCGGCGCCGTCGCCGACGGTGATGTCCTGGACCTTCAGGCCGGCGGGTGCCGGGCCCTCAGGGCGGTCGATCTCTGGCTTGGTGTCCTTCGCATGAGTCATGCGGACCATCAAACAGCACGGACCAAACTGCACGGCGGGCGTGGGGCGAAATGCCGGACCGTAGGGTGAGCGCCGTGGGTCGGATGATCGTGATCGAGGGCCTTGACGGGTCGGGCAAACGGACACTGGCACGGCAGCTGACGGCGCAGATCGAGGCGGCCGGCGGTCGGGTGTGCAGCATGGAGTTCCCGCGCTACGGCGCCAGCCTCGCTGCCGACCTGGTACGCGACATGCTCTACGGCCGACTGGGCGACCTCACCGATTCGGTCTACGGCAGCGCGCTGCTGTTCTCCCTGGACCGGCAGGATGCGGCGGCTGACCTCAGGGCCGCGGTCGCCGGCAACGACGTGGTGCTGCTGGACAGGTACGTCAGCTCCAATGCTGCCTATGGTGCGGCCCGGCTGGGCGGCCCCGACCTTGATACCGGCTTCCCGGAATGGGTGCGGCAGTTGGAGATAGACCGCTTTGGCCTGCCGCTGCCGGACCGCCAGCTGCTGCTGGCCACGCCTGTCGAGCTGTCCGCCCAACGGGCGACCGGCAGAGCTGCCGAGCAATCCGACCGGGCACTGGACCGGTTCGAGAGCGACGCAGCCCTGCAATCCAGGACGGCCGGCATGTACCGGCTGCTCGCCGACAGCAGCTACCTGTCGTCCTGGACGGTGCTGGAGCCTGGACCGGACGGCAGCGTCGACGTGCCGGCAGTGGCGCTCGGCTCAGTCTGAGATAGCGGCTAGTTGGCGGCGACGGCAGCCAACGCGGGCGCCAAGTTCTCCTTGCGGATCCGTAGGTCGATGTAGGTCAGGGCGCTCACCGCCCCTGCCCACGAGCCGGTGATCATCCCGAGCAGACAGGAGATGCCCTCGGAGACGAGCAGCGCTCCGGTCGCCGAGAGCTGGTCGAACACCTGACCTTGCAGTGAGGTGATGAAGCGCGTCAACACCACGGTCACCGCCAGCACGGCGGCCACCAGCCCGAGCAGCCGGCCGCGCTCACCGGTCGTCAACGCTGCGGAGCGGCGCAGCGACCGAGCGATCCCGCTGCGCTCCATCACCGCGATCGGCGTGGCCACCAGCCAGCCGAGGTAGACCAACACGCCGGGGATGAGGAGCAGCAGCAATCCGGCGCCGACCAGCACGCCCACCACCACCGACAGGCCCAGCAGTACCGGCCAGCTCCGGCCGAGCCGATCCCGCCAGTCGGCTCCCGTCGTCGGTCGGCCCAGAGTGTCCTGCGCAGCGCAGACCGTTGCCATCCCGGCCACCAGCACCCCGCCGACCAGCGAGACCGCGAGGGACAGCAGCGTTGCGGCCAGTACGCCGCCGGGGATGTGGGCAGTGGGCCCGTTCACCACACTGTCCAGCCAGCTGCCGGTGACGAACTCGTCGACCTGGTCGCTGCCGGCCAGGATTGCCCAGGTAGCCACTGCTCCCACCATCGACAGGGTCAGGGACACCCCGGCCAAAGTCAGGAAATGCCGCCGCACGACGGTGATGGCAGCGACCAGGATCTCACCGACAGTGAGCGGGCGGAGCGGGATGATGCCCGGTTGGGCGGCGGGTGCTGATCCCTGCTGCGGGAATGGGGGACGGCTCACCCGACCATCGTCCCATGCTGCACTGATGTGCCTGAGCAGCAGCAAAGCAGCGGTTCGGACCCGATCGGTGGGGTTCGAAGGCGGCGGAGTGTCACCATAGAGCCATGAGACCACGCGTTCTGGTTGTCGACGACGATCCTGCCCTCGCCGAGATGCTGACCATCGTGCTTCGTGGTGAGGGTTTCGACACCGCCGTGGTTCGCGACGGTTCGCGGGCCGTTGATGCCTTCCGCGACATGCACCCCGATCTGATCCTGCTCGACCTGATGCTGCCTGGCGTCTCAGGGCTGGACGTGTGCAAGGAGATCCGCGTCGAGTCCGGGGTGCCGATCATCATGCTGACCGCCAAGACCGACACCGTCGATGTGGTGCTGGGGCTGGAGTCCGGTGCGGACGACTACGTCATGAAGCCGTTCAAGCCCAAGGAGCTGACGGCCAGGATCAGGGCCCGACTGCGTCGGTCGGACACCGGTGCGGCCGAACTTCTCAGGGTTGCCGACGTCGAGATCGACGTCCCTGGCCATCAGGTGACCAGGGATGGTGAACCGATCTCGCTGACCCCACTCGAGTTCGACCTGTTGGTCGCGTTGGCCCGCAAACCGCGGCAGGTATTCACCCGCGAGGTGCTGCTGGAGCAGGTGTGGGGTTATCGCCATGCCGCCGATACCAGGCTGGTGAACGTGCACGTGCAGCGGCTCCGATCCAAGATCGAAAAAGATCCTGAGCACCCGGAGGTCGTCGTCACGGTGCGGGGAGTCGGGTACAAGGCCGGGGTGTCGTGACCGCTGGCCGTGACGCGGACTCAGCTGCCTCGCCGGTGTCGTTCTGGGGCCGTTCGCTCCGGCTACGGGTGCTCGTCCTCACCCTGCTGTTCTCCTCGGCGGTGATGATCGCACTTGGTCTGGTACTGCAGCAGCAGATCGTCGATCGGCTATTGGCCGCGAAGACTTCCGCGGCCGAGGCGGCTGTCCGTAACGCCGGCGCGATCGTGGCCACTCAGATGACGGGCAACAACCCCGACCGACAGGTGGTGCAGGTGAATCTGCAGCGCGCCCTGCAATCCATCGGGACACCAAGTGGGGACGCGGCCAGCGCCGACCAGCGCAGCTCCGCGGGCGTCTTCCAGCCGGTCATCATCGCCCTGCACACAGTGGGCGTGGCTGCCGGTCCGGTGGAGCAGGTGCCGGCCGACCTGCAGGCACACGTCGCCAGAGGCATCCTCGCGGAGAAGAACACCAGCGTGAACCGGGGCGGCAATGCGGTGCCGGCGCTGGTGGTCGGCATGCCGGTGACCACCGCCACCGGGTCGTTCGGGGTCTATCTGATCTTCCCGCTGACCAGCGAGCAGTCGACAGCCGCCGTGGTGCAGACGACGCTGCTGCTCGGCGGCGCGGCCCTGACCTTGGCGCTGACCCTGATCGCCACCCTGGTCGCCTCACAGGTGGTCCGGCCGGTACGGCGGGCCGCGGCGGTGGCCCAGCGGTTCGCCGCCGGTGCCCTTGACGAGCGGATGCCGGTGAAGGGCGCCATCGAGCTGACGACCATGGCCAGGTCCTTCAACGGGATGGCGGAGGCGATCCGCGCCCAGATCCGGCAGCTGGAGCAGTTCGGCCGGCTGCAACGACGGTTCACCTCGGACGTGTCCCACGAGTTGCGCACGCCCGTCACTACCGTGCGGATGGCCGCCGATCTGCTGTATTCGGAGCGAGCGACCCTTCCGCCGCACCTGGCCAGGACGAGTGAGCTGCTGGTCGCCGAGGTGGACAGGTTCGAGACCCTGCTTGCCGACCTGCTGGAGATCAGTAGGTACGACGCCGGGATGGCGGACCTGAACGCCGAGCCGATCGACATTCGCACCCACGTCACCGCCGCCATCGACGGCTTGGCATCGCTCGCCGCGAAGGCGGGGGTGACGATCGAGTTGCGGATGCCGCCCACCCCTGTCATCGCCGAGGTGGACTCGCGGCGCTTCGAGCGGATCCTGCGCAACCTGCTCGGCAATGCCATCGACCATGCAGAGGGCGGCATCGTCGAGGTCGAGGTCGGCATTGACGACAGCGCGGTGGCGGTCAGCGTCACCGACCACGGCGTGGGGCTCAAGCCGGGAGAGTCCAGCCTTGTCTTCAACAGATTCTGGCGCGCCGATCCGTCCAGACAACGGCAGACCGGCGGGACCGGGCTGGGTCTGGCGATTTCGTTGGAGGATGCCAGGCTGCACGGTGGCTGGTTGCAGGCCAGCGGCGTGCCGGGCATCGGATCGCGCTTCCGGCTCACTCTTCCGCAGCAATCCGGGGCCTTGGTGACCGGTTCACCGTTGCCGCTTCGGGTGTCCAGCGAGCCTGAGGATGCGGCGCAGTCGGACGGTGACGACGACGCGGCCGGTGATCAACGGCCCGGTGATCCGCTGATCGCCACCATCGCCGGTCTGCCGGTGCCGGCAACGGAGCCGCCGAGGGGGCCTCGGCGATGAAGAATCGTTTCGTGCCGGCGGCGCTGGCGCTGCTGCTGCTGGTTGTCGGCTGTGCTGGCATCCCGTCCAGCGGCGACGTTCACGATGCGCAAACGATCGGACCCGCTCCGAGTCAGGCCGCACCCGTCGGGCCGATTTCCGGGCAGGAACCCGACCTGGTGGTGCACGCGTTCATCGAGGCGGCGGCCGACACCACCCTTGATGCCCAGGCCGGTAAGCGGTTCGCGGTGGCCAGGCAGTACCTGACCGCCGCCGGCAGCGACAGGTGGCAGGTGGGTGATGCTGGCACGCAGGTGATCGTGCTCAGGGACGCCTACCGCGCCGATCGGGGCGTGAACTCCGGCAGCATCAAGGTCAGCGGGACCCAGACCGCCACTCTTGACGCCGATGGTGCCTATCACGCGGTGGCCGCCAAACCATATGCGGTGAACCTGAAGCTGACAAAGGTGAAGGGGGAGTGGCGCATCGAGAACCCGCCTGCCGAGCTGCTGATCACGGCGACGAATTTCGGCAAGGCCTTCAACTACCGGACGCTGTACTTCCTCAACAGCACCGGCACGGTGTTGGTCCCTGACCGCCGTTACCTGATTGTCGGCGCCACCGCAGCGGTGCGCGCCGGTCAACTCGTCGACCTGTTGTTACGCGGCCCCAGTTCGTCGCTGCAGCGGGTGGTCAGCAGTCGGCTGGGAACCGGCGTGAAGCTGCAGTCGAACGTGACGATCGACGACCCGACGGGGGATCCGCGGGTGGCTCTGAGCAATGTCGATCCGTCGCCGCAGGCACGGCGGCAATTGGCCGCCCAGCTTGCGTCCACCTTGCAGACCGAGGGCAATGGGGTGGTCATCACCATTGACGGTCAGCAGCTCGGTACCAAGGCCTTCACGGTGCAGGACACCCAGTCGTTCAGCCCCGATCAGATCCCGGCCGGCGGTCCTGCCGTGCCGCTCGACCCGTACTACACCGACGCCCAGGGCCGGATCGTCTCGCTGCAGACCGGTCAGGCCATGTGGGGACGGCTGGGGCACTCCGGTGGTGTGCAGTCGGCCGCCATGTCGGCTGCCAACGGGACCCTGGCGGCGGTGGTGACCACCCAGACAGGGCAGGAACTGTTGATCGGTCGTCCGCTGGAATATCAGAACGCGGTGCCTGTGTTGCCGGCCACCACCCTCACCAACCCGTCGTTCGACCGGGCCGGCGAGGAGGTCTGGGTGGTGCAGGACGGTGCTACCAACCCGAAGGTGCTGCAACTGACCACCAGCACCCCGGCAGGTCGGCAGGTCGTCGGGACTCCGGAGCTGGCGGGCAAGGGTCCGGTGACCGCATTGGCATTGTCACCCGACGGGGTGCGAGTGGCGATCGTGGCCGGCCACCGGTTGTACGTCGGGGTGATCGTCAGCCAGCACCCGGCCTCGGGTGGATCGGCGACGACCCAGCCTGGGTCCGGCGGGGGGGCGCCGACCACCTCGATCACCGGATTGGTGCAGATCGATCCGAGTCTGATCAACGTCGGACCGATCGCGTTCTCGTCCGCCGACGGACTGCTGGTGGGCGCCAAGGTGGCCAGTGCCGTCTTCGTCACGCTGCACCAGGTGTCCATCGACGGATCGGTCGACTCGCCGCTGACCGACCTCAACATCACCGGCGACGTGACAGACATCGCCGTCGGCAACGGTCAGACCCTGGTGGCGTTCGACGGCCGAGTCTGGAAATTGGACGGCACACAGTCGACAGGCGAGTGGGTATCGCCCGATCCGCAGAGCCTGGTCGTTGAGGGGTCGTCCCCGTTCCTGCCGAACTGAGGCGCGGCAGGCTCGCGGGAGCGGGTTGTCCACACGGCGGTAGCTGTCCACAAACTGGGATCCGGCGTCAACCCTTGGGTGGGCAACAGCGGCACAGTGCGGTGATGCCGCGAAGACCGAGCCTGCTGGCGGAGCTGGCCGACCTGGTGCTGCCCCGACCGTGCCCCGGGTGCGGCGCGGCAGAGCCCTGGTGCGACGGCTGCGCCGCCACTCTCGCCGGCCGACCGCGCGAACCGGTTGTCGGCGATGCCACCCTGGACGCGTTTGCCGGCCGGCTGCAGCTGCCGGCCTTCAGGGCACTGGCGCGCTACCGCGGTCCTGTTCGGGCGGCCATCATTGCCGGCAAGGAACGCGGCCGACGAGATCTACCGCCGATGCTGGGCACCGCGCTCGGCGAAGGATTGCTCAGGATGCAATCGATCTCGGTGATTCCCCGACAAGCCTGGCTCGTTGCCGCACCCACCCGACCGGCCGCCGCCCGCAGTCGGGGTGGCGATCCGGTGCTGGCGATGGCCAGGGCCGCCGCCGCCCTGCTGGCCGCCAACGGAGCCGCCACCGGGGTAGCGGGCTGTCTGCGGACAGCGCCGGGTGCCATCGATTCGGTGCAGCTGACGGCGGCCGAAAGAGCCGCCAACCTGGCCGGTCGAGTGCGGGTTCGGTCATCGGTGCTGCCGCCGGCCGGCGCCGCAATCGTGCTGATCGACGACGTGCTGACCACCGGCGCCACCGCGCTGGCTTCCTGCCAGGCATTGGCGACCGTCGGACGGTCCGTGTGTTGCGTCGTCACTCTCGCCGCGGTGCCCCCATGGCGTGTCACCCGCTGACCCGCCCCCGGGCCCTGCGGGCCCGTGAAATCGCTTCGGCAGACGGCGCGGCAGCATTGCGGATGATGGGCTCCTCGGTGTGACGGGCGATGGAGGCATTGCAAGTGCCATCGGAGCAGCTGTCACTGGTGTCGGTATCGGGTGTGGGCGGGTCGCTGCTATTGCGAAACCAGCAGGGCTGGGTAGGTTCGAGTCAATCCCGGGTCGTTGCCCGGAGCATCGCCCGCCGCGTCCGGGAGCGCACTGCCCGGACCCGCGCCGTGAGCGAGAGCGACTCACGGCCGCCTGACGTTATGGAGGATTCGTGGAGATCGTCGTCAAGGGACGAAATGTCGAAGTTCCCGATCACTTCCGCACCCACGTTGCGGACAAGCTGAGCAAGAGTGAGCGGTACGACGCGAAGATCATTCGTGTCGATGTCGAACTGTCCCACGAGACGAATCCCCGGCAGGCGAAGCACTGCCAGCAAGTGCAGATCACCCTAGGCGCCAAGGGCCCGGCGGTTCGCGCGGAGGCCACCGCCGAGACCTTCTACAGCGCACTGGACATGGCCGTGCACAAGTTGGAGAGCCAGCTGCGCAAGGCCGCAGACCGTCGGCACGACAGGGCACGCACCCCCGCCGTTGCCGTCGCCGCGTCACCCGAGGAACTGGACGGTGGCCGCGACGCGGTCGACGGCGCCCCCACTGCCGCCGACGACGATGGTCCGGGCCGGGTGGTGCGGATCAAGGATCATCCTGGCGAGCCGATCACCGTTGATCAGGCGCTGTACCAGATGGAGCTGGTGGGGCACGACTTCTACCTGTTCAAGGACGTCGAGACGCGGATGTGCTCTGTGGTCTACCGGCGTAAAGGATTCGACTATGGGCTGCTGCGGCTGGCCGAGACATCGGCGGACGAGCGTCCCACCGAACCCTCCGACCGGTCCGCAGACGGGCAGTTGGAAGACGGCCGGCCGCTGGCGGTCGGTTGATCGGCTCCCCACCGGCACAGCCGACGCCTACGATGGGTGCTGCCGGAGGCGAGGAGTCTTCGGTCGCGTGGCGAGCCCGCCACCGGGGGAGCGGGCCTCCCGCGGGAGCGGGCAGGTAGAGCGCACATTCCAGGCGCTCGGCGTCTGCACAACACAACGAGGGTGAAAAGTGGTTCTGTCCCGAATTCTCCGGGCCGGCGAGGCCAAGACCATCAAGCGTCTGAAGGCGATCGCCGATCACATCAACTCCATCGAGAGCGACTACACCGAACTCACCGATGCCGAGTTGCGTGAGTTGACCGATACCTACCGCAAGCGGGTGGCCGACGGCGAGAGCCTTGACGACCTGCTGCCCGAGGCATTTGCCACCGTCAGGGAAGCCGCCAGGCGCACTCTGGGCCAGCGGCCCTACGACGTGCAGCTGATGGGCGGCGCTTCGCTGCACCTGGGCAACGTCGCCGAGATGAAGACCGGCGAGGGCAAGACGCTGGTCGCCACCATGCCGATGTACCTCAACGCCCTGCAGGGCAACGGCGTGCACCTGGTGACGGTCAACGACTACCTGGCCAAGTACCAGTCCGAGTGGATGGGCCGGATCTTCACCTTCCTCGGCATGACGGTCGGCGTCATCCTGGCCAACGAGACACCCGAACACCGGCGGGCGCAGTACGCCTGCGACATCACCTACGGCACCAACAACGAGTTCGGGTTCGATTACCTGCGCGACAACATGGCCTGGTCCAAAGATGAGCTGGTGCAGCGCGGCCACTTCTACGCCATCGTCGACGAGGTCGACTCCATCCTGATCGACGAGGCAAGGACGCCGCTGATCATTTCCGGGCCGGCCGACCAGTCGTCGAAGTGGTACACCGAATTCGCCAGGCTGGCACCGAGGATGGCCCGCGACGTCGACTACGAGGTCGACGAGTCCAAGCGGACCGTCGGCGTCACCGAATCGGGTGTCGAGAAGGTCGAGCGGTCGCTGGGTATCGACAACCTCTACGAGTCGGTCAACACCCCGCTGGTCGGCTTCCTGAACAACGCGTTGAAGGCCAAGGAGCTGTACAAGAACGATCGCGACTACATCGTGGTGTCCGGCGAGGTACTGATCGTCGACGAGTTCACCGGCCGGGTGCTGCACGGCAGGCGCTACAACGAAGGCATGCACCAGGCGATCGAGGCCAAGGAAGGCGTCGAGATCAAGGCCGAGAATCAGACGCTGGCCACCATTACCCTGCAGAACTACTTCCGGCTGTACGAAAAGCTCTCCGGGATGACGGGAACCGCCCAGACCGAGGCGGCCGAGCTGCACCAGACCTACAAATTGGGCGTGGTACCGATCCCGCCGAACAAGCCGGTGATCCGCGAGGACAAGACCGACGTGATCTACCGCGGCGAGGACGCCAAGTTCGATGCGGTGGTCTCCGACATCACCGACCGGCACGACAATGGCCAGCCGGTGCTGGTCGGCACCGCGTCGGTGGAGAAATCGGAGCGATTGAGCAAGCTTTTGCTACGCGCCGGCATCCCGCACGAGGTGTTGAACGCCAAGAATCACGCGCGGGAGGCGGCGATCATCGCCCAGGCGGGCCGGGCAGGCGCCGTCACCGTTGCCACCAACATGGCCGGCCGCGGCACCGACATCATCCTGGGCGGCAACCCCGACTTCCAGGCCGACCTCGACCTACGAGCCAACGACCTGACGCCGACCGAGACGCCCCAGGAGTACGAGGACGGTTGGTCCGCAGCCCTTGAAGCGGCCACCGCCAAGTCCAAGGTCGAAGGCGACAAGGTGCGCGCTGCCGGCGGCCTGTACGTGCTGGGCACCGAGCGGCACGAGGCGCGCCGCATCGACAACCAACTCCGCGGCCGGTCGGGACGCCAGGGCGACCCGGGTGAGTCCCGGTTCTACCTCTCGCTCGGCGATGAGCTGATGCAGCGGGTGGGCGGTAACACCGTTGACATGATGATGATGCGGCTCGGCGTCGACGACGACATGCCGATCGAGCACCGGTTCGTCGCCAAGGCGATCAAGAGCGCGCAGACCCAGGTGGAGCAGCAGAACTTCGAGATCCGCAAGAACGTGCTGAAGTACGACGAGGTGATGAACCAGCAGCGCACGGTCATCTACGAGGAACGTCGCCGGGTGCTTGACGGTGAAGATCTGCACGACCAGGTGCAGAACATGATCACCGATGTGGTCAGTGCATACGTCAACGGCGCGACAGAGTCCGGTTACCCGGAGGACTGGGACCTGGACACCCTGTGGACGGCGCTCAAGACGCTGTACCCGGTGTCGGTGACGTCCGCAGATCTGTCCACCAAAGTCGGTGAGCTGAACCGGGATTCGCTCAGGGACGCCATCCTCGCCGACGCCAAACAGGCCTACGTCAACCGCGAGGAGGAGCTGACGCCCGAGGTGACGCGGGAGCTGGAGCGCCGGGTGGTGTTGTCCGTGCTGGACCGCAAGTGGCGTGAGCATCTGTACGAGATGGACTACCTCAAGGAGGGCATCGGGTTGCGGGCGATGGCCCAGCGCGACCCGCTGGTCGAGTATCAGCGTGAGGGCTTCGACATGTTCTCGGCGATGCTCGACTCGTTGCGTGAGGAGTCGGTCGGCTTCCTGTACAACCTGCAGGTCCAGGTGGTGGCCGAAGGAGAAGATGCGGCGCTGGCAACCGATCGCGGGCCTGCTGCGGACGGATCCGTTGCCACCCAGAGCAACGGCAGGGCGCTGCCGCCGCCGCGCACCTCGACGGTGAAGCGTCAGCGTCAGATCGAGGCACTGCCGACCCAGCAGGCGGCGGCCGAGGCCGGCGGCAACGGGTCCGTCGGCAACGGCGGGCGGGCCGAGTCGAAGGTGCCAAGGGGTCTGCAGAAGCCCCGCGCGGTTGCCGAACCAGCGGTCGACGAGGTGGACAACGGCGCCGGTCGGAACGCCGCTGTCGACAACGCTGCTGTCGACAACGCTGCTGTCGACAACGCTGCGGACGACGTTGAGCTGTCCGTCGGCGGCCACGGCGAGCCCTCGGTCGGCAACGACGGGCACTCGGCAGCGTCCGCTGCGGGCCCGGCCGGCACCGGAGCGCGGACCACGTTGCGGGCGAAAGGTCTTGGTGGGCAAGAGAAGTCGGCGGAGCGGCTGACCTACTCCGGACCCGACGAGGACGGCGGAAGCGAGAGCATCGACAGTACGCTCGGCGGCGGTCGGAGTTCGGGCAAAGCCAGACCGCAGGCTCAGACCGGCTCGATCACCTCGACCAAGGAGCCGGCGCGCAATGCGCCCTGCCCGTGCGGGTCGGGCAAGAAGTAC
>JALYXB010000030.1 GCA_030947305.1 Actinomycetota bacterium
CGGTGACGGCCCGCAACACCGCCATCGACCGGCTCCGCCGCGAGGCTTCACGCGATGATCGTTACGCTCAAGCCGCCCTGCTGCAGCAACGTGCACAGGACGCCGACGCCTCTACATCGGAGGGCACGGTGACCGACGACAGACTGCGACTGATCTTCACCTGTTGCCACCCGGCATTGGCCAGAGCCTCGCAGGTTGCCTTGACCCTGCGATTGCTCGGTGGACTGCACACTCCCGAGATCGCCAAGGCATTCCTGACGGCCGAACCGGCAATGGCACAGCGCCTGGTACGCGCCAAACGCAAGATCAAGAACGCCAAAATCGCCTACCGGATACCCACCGAAGCCGAACTGCCGGAACGACTTTCGGCGGTTCTCACCGTCATCTACCTGATCTTCAACGAGGGCTACGCGGCCAGCAGCGGCGACAACCTGGTCCGCCCCGACCTGTGCGCCGAGGCCATCCGGCTGGCCAGAATCCTCGCCGAGTTGATGCCAGATGAGCCGGAGGTTCTCGGCCTGCTCGCGCTGTTGCTGCTGACCGAGTCGCGGCGGCTGGCCCGCACCGCCGACGACGGTTCGATGGTGCTGCTGCCCGACCAGGATCGCCGGCGCTGGGACCGGGCATTGATCGTCGAGGGCCAGGTCATCGTTCGCAGCTGCCTGCGCCGCAATCTGCCAGGGCCCTTTCAGATCCAGGCAGCCATCGCCGCCGTGCACAGCGATGCGCCGACGGCCATGGACACCGACTGGCAGCAGATACTGGCCCTGTACGACCAACTGGCTGGGCGCAATCAGACGCCGGTCGTGATCCTCAACCGGGCGGTGGCGGTGGCCCAGATCGACGGCGCCGCAACCGCTCTCGCGCTGATCGATGGCTTGGAACTCAGCGACTATCATCTGTTCCACTCCACCCGGGCCGAGCTATTGAGACGGCTAGGTCGGACCGAGGAAGCCATTGAGGCGAACCGCCGGGCCAGGGAGCTCACCGACAATGTTGCCGAGCAAGAATTGCTGGCGGGTCGGATCGCTGAGCTCAGCCAACGCAGCTGATCGGCGGAGCCTGCGTGAAACGTTCCCGCCCGACCGCGAGCCGTTCGTCGGGGGTGGAGCGAACCGCCAACCAGCATTCGCTCCTCGGCGTCGGACAGCGTGGCACGAACGACTCCTTCACATCCGACGGCTCCGGTGCCGGCTTGCTCGGCTGATGGTGTGATGGTGTGGAAAGGCCGGGTGGCCCTGGCACCGCGGGTCGTGTCAATCTGACCTCTCGCCGGCCTGGTCAGTCCATACTTCTGGATGCACGCAGACGGCGCCGCTTGGTGGGCTGACGATGAGTCGCGGCAGCAATTCGTACGCCGGCCCGATCCGACTTCTGAATGTGGTGAACACCGTGTCGATCGAGGTGCCCGCGCCACTCGCGGAGCTGACCGTCCTGCGCGAGGGCGAGGCCGGACGAGCGTGGCTGGCGGCCCTACCAGGGCTGGTCGACCGGCTGTGCGAAGAATGGCGGCTGCAGATCGACGGTCCGCCGCGACACGGTGGGGCTGGTTTGATCACTCCGGTCAGCCGGGAAGCGGACCGCTACGCATTGAAGGTGTCCTGGCCCAATGCCGAGGTGGAGCTTGAGATCAGGGCCTTGTCGGCATGGGCCGGACACGGGACGGTCCGGCTCGTCGACGAGCGGCCCGCCGACGGAGCCTGCCTGTTGGACTGGATCGACAGCGACCGCACATTGGCCGACGTACCGATCGACAAGGCATTGACGGAAGCGGCGCGGCTGATCCGTCGGCTCGCGATTCCGGCGCCGCCTGGATTTCCGCGGCTGTCCGAGCTCACCCAAGAATGGCTGACGACGCAGGACGCGCGATCGGCCCGATTGGGCGGTGTCGTTCCGGGACGGGCACTGGCGCGAGTCCGCGAGGCGTGTACCGAGCTGGGACCGACTGCGGCGGAGGTGATGGTCAACCGCGATCTGCACTACGAGAACGTGGTGGACGGCGGCGACTCGTGGGTGGTTGTTGATCCGAAGCCGGTGGTCGGTGACCCGGAATTCGCGTTGGCGCCACTGCTCTGGCGGCGGCTGGAGGAGACGGGCGGGCAGGCGGGCCTCGACCGACGGCTGCGGCGGCTACTCGATGGCGCCGGGCTGGACGAGCGTCGCGCCCGCGGCTGGATCCTTCTGTACACGGTGGACTATTGGCTCTGGGGTCTTGAGGTCGGGCTGACCGAGGATCCGGTGCGCTGCGGCGCGATCGTCGATTGGCTACTGGAGTAGGCCACCGTCACCACCATCCCGGACGCCGAAGGCACGGTCGCGCGGCGGGCGAGACTGCAACAGAAATGACACCACGACGGACACCGCTGAAGGACCCGCGAAGCCGGCACACACACGCCGCACAAACGACCCATAGGCCCGCGAGGTGGCGGTTAGGACAGGAACGGCACCGTGACGCTGAGCAGGTTCAGACCCCAGCTCGGGATGATGCCCAACACCACGGTTGCCACTGCGCAGCCGGCGATCACCAGGGCGGTGAGCCCGCCGGGCAGTGCGACAAACGGGGCGTTGTCGCCCGGCACCGGATCGGAGAAGTACATCAACACGACGATCCGTAGATAGAAGTATGCGGTGATGGCGGTCGCGATCATCGCCACCACCACCAGCGGCACCATGCCGGCGGACGAAGCGGCCGTGAACACGCTGAGCTTGCCGATAAACCCACTGGTCAAAGGGATTCCGGCGAACGACAGAAGGAACAGGCTCATGATCGCCGCTAGCAGCGGCGATCGCTTCGCCAGCCCGGCCCAGTCCGACATCTGCGATGCCTCGCCATCGCCTCTTCGAACCAACGTCAGGATCGCGAACGCACCGATCGTCGAAAGACCGTAGGTGAGCAGGTAGAACAGCGTGCCGGAGGCCCCACGTTGCGAGACGGCCATCACGCCGAGAATCAGGAAGCCGGCGTGCGCGATCGATGAATAGGCCAGCATCCGCTTGAAGTCGTTCTGGGTGAGGCCGAGAATCGCGCCGATCGCCATTGATGCGATCGCTACCACCCACAGCACAGGTCGCCAAGTCCATACCATCGGTTGGAGCGCCACCATCATCACCCGCAACATGGCGGCGAAGGCGGCAACCTTGGTACAGGAAGCCATGAACGCCGTCACCGGCGTCGGCGCACCCTGGTAAACGTCGGGTGTCCACAGGTGGAACGGCCCGACCGAACCCTTGAACAGCAAACCGACAATAAGGAGCGCCATCCCCACCAGCAGCAGGGTGTCCGAGCCCGATCCGGCTCTGGCGGCGGCGGCGATGTCAGCAAACCCGATCCCGCCGGCATAGCCGTACAACAATGCGATGCCGTACAACAGGATCGCCGAGGTGAACGCGCCCAACAGGAAGTACTTGACCGCGGATTCCTGGCTGATCAGCCGACGACGTCTGGCTAGGCCGCACAGCAGGTACAGCGGCAGAGACAGCACCTCGAGCGCGACGAACAGCGTCAACAGATCGGACGCGGCCGGGAACACCAGCATGCCGCCGACGGCGAACAGGGTGAGCGGGAAGAACTCGGTCTGCATCGGAGTGGCCGTCGCGACAGACCCCCTGTCGCGGGCCGAACCGACCCGCACCGACGCCTGCGATGAGAACACACCGCCGGGCTCGGCTATCCGATCGGCCATCAGCAGTACGGAAGCAAGGGCCAACACCAGCAGCACGCCCCACATCACGTAGGTAGCGCTGTCGACGGCGATGGCGCCGGCGAAGGTGACGGCGTAGTGCTTGTCGATCCCGCCCCACACGGTGAACACGCCGGCACCCACGATCGACACGATCGACACCACAAGCTGTGCGCCGTACCGCAGTTGCTTGCCGAGCACCGCCTCCACCAGCACGCTGACGCAGGCGCCGCCCAATACCATCAAAACCGGCAGTACCGCCCGCAGATCGATGTGCGGAGCCGCGATCGCGTCGGCCGGTGCCGCCGCAACGGCCCGCGCCGCGGCAGCTCCCGCCCCGGCGACGAGGTTCGAGATCACTTGCCGTCCTCCTGCACGTTGATCGGGAATGACGGGTCGAGGTGTTGGCTGTCGACAACGGTGCGCTCCGCCGTCGGGGTGATGACGTCCAACACCGGCTTCGGGTACACGCCGAGGAAGATGATCAGCACCACCAGCGGTGCCAGCACCCCGACCTCGCGCCTGGACAGATCCTTGAACAGCGCCCTGATGGGGCCCATGGCTGCACCGTGTCCAGTCGGCGAGTCCACGGCGGCGATCTGGTGGGCAGGCGGCCGCACGGTCCGGGCCGCTGGATCGACGGCGGGAGTGCCGTGCGGATCGGTGATCGGCTCGGCCGTCCCGGCCAGCACGCCGACCGGAACCGGCTGCAGCGAGTCGACCGGCTGCAGCGAGTCGACGGGCGCGCCGCCGGCACCGCCCACAAGATCCGGACCGACGTCACCGATCACCGCGCGACCCCGCACTCGACCGGTGAATAGCTGCTGGAAGATCCACAACATGTAGACGGCCGCCAGCACTATGCCGACGGTGGCGATGGTGGCCCAGACCGGCTGGGTGCGGAACGAACCGAGCAGGATCAGGAACTCGGAGATGAACGAGTTGGTGCCCGGAACGGCAATGGTGGCAAGGGATCCCACCAAGAATAGGCCGCCCATCATCGGGGCGATCTTCCACACGCCGCCGTAGTCGGAAATCAGCCGGGAACCGCCCCGGGCGGTGAGCATCCCCACCAACAGGAACAGCAGCCCGGTGGCCAGGCCGTGGTTCACCATGTACAGCACGGCGCCGGACACGGCTTGGGTGGTGAAGACGAAGCAGCCCATCGCGATGAACCCGAAGTGCGCGATCGAGGTGTAGGTGACGAACCGCTTCAGATCGGTCTGGCCGGCGGCCACGATGGCGCCGTAGACGATGCCGAGGGTGGCCAACAACAGCACCAGCCAGGCCAGTTTGCTGGCCGCCATCGGCACCAGCGGTAGACAGATGCGCAGGAAACCGAACGTACCGACCTTGTCCAGCACTCCGACCAGCAGCGTTCCAGCGCCCACCGGGGCCTCGGCACCGGCATCGGGCAGCCAGGTATGAAACGGCACCAGCGGTGCCTTGATGGCGAAGGCGATGAAAAATCCGGCGAAGATCCATAGCTGAGTGGACAGCGGGATCTGGTGGGAAATAGCCCGCAACTCGGCCCAGTCCAGGGTTCCGCCGGCAGGTCGGACATTGGCGCTGGCCACGTACAGGCCAATGACGCTCGCCAGCATCAACAGCCCGCCGACCAGGGAATACAGGAAGAACTTGGTGGCGGCGTAGGTCCGCCGCACCCCGCCGTAGGCCCCGATCAGGAAGTACATCGGGATCAGCATCACTTCGAACATCAGATAGAACAGGAAGACGTCGGTGGCGGCGAAGACGCCGATCATCGCGGACTCAAGGGCCAAGATCAGCCCGAAGTAGCCGGCCGAGGTCCGGCCGGCCGGGAGCTCCTCCTCCCAGGAGGCACCGAGCACGATCGGAACCAGCAGCGCGATCAGCGCGATCATCACCAGCGAGATGCCGTCGACGCCCAGTGAGAACTTGATGCCGAAAAACGGGATCCAGTCCACCGAGAACGTCTGGGAGAACAGCGGATTGACGCTGCTCGGTGGGGTGGCGGTGGGCGTCGGACTTGGCGGGCTGACCATGTCGTGCTTGAAAGCGACCCACAACACGATGGCCAGCACCACCGGGACAAGGGCGAAGACAAGCGCGATCAGCTTCGCGGTCCGCTGTGGGAGGTTCTTGCAGAACATCATCGACAGCGCACCGACCAGCGGCACCCCGATCAGCAGCAGCAGCAACGGATTGTTCTGTGTCATGCGTACCTCACCGCCAGCAGAGCGACCACCAGCATCACCGCGCCGGCCATCATCGATAGCGCATAAGACCGGACGAACCCGTTCTGCCAGTGTCGCCATCGGCCGGACAGCCCACCAAGGCCGCCTGCGATGCCGCTCACCGCACCGTCGACACCCTTGCCGTCGGCGATCAACGACATTCGGGTCGCCCAGATGCCCGGCCTGGCAACAAGTGTCTCGTTGATGATGTCGCTGCCGACGTTTGCCCTGGCCAGCGCCACCAGTGGGGTTACCCGTTCCGGGGCCTGAACCGGCACGGCCTGACGACCGACGAAGAGGTAGGCGACCGCGATGCCGGCCGCCACCAGCACCAACGTAATGATGGTGATGGCGGCCGCCGGAATCGGCAGGTCGTCACTGGTGTGGAAGGTGCCGACAACCGGATCCAGGAAGTTCACCAACCGGTGGCCGATCGCCAGGAAGGCACCGGCACCAAGGGCGCCGATGGCCAGCACGATCATCGGCACCGTCATCGTCGGGCTGGCCTCATGCGGATCATAGGGTCGGCCAGCTGCGCCGTCTGTCGAACGCAGCTGCTGCCAACGGCTTTCGCCCAGGAACGTCATGATCATCAACCTGGTCATGTAGAAGGCAGTGATGCCGGCGCCGATCATCGCCGCCAGGCCGAGCAGCCAGCCCTTGCCTCCGCCGGCGCCGAAGGCCGCCTCGATGATCGGGTCCTTGGAGAAGTAGCCGGACAGGAAGGGGAACCCGATGATCGCCAGGTACCCGCAGGCCATCACCGCGAAGGTGATCGGCATCCGCCTGGCCAGGCCGCCCATCCTGCGCATGTCGACGTCGTCGTTCATCGCGTGCATCACCGAACCGGCGCCGAGGAACAGGGCCGCCTTGAAGAAGCCGTGGGTCAGCAAATGGACGATTGCAAGCCCGTACACCCCGGTGCCGAGCCCGGCAGCCAGGAACATGTACCCGATCTGCGAGACCGTCGACCAGGCAAGGACTTTCTTGATGTCGTCCTTGGCGCAGCCGGCAACACAACCCACCAGCAGGGTGACGGCGCCGACGATGCACACCAGCAGCCGGCCGTCCGAGCTGAGGTCGAAGATCGGGCTGGAACGGCAGATCAAGTAGACGCCGGCCGTCACCATGGTCGCGGCGTGGATCAGCGCCGACACCGGGGTCGGACCCTCCATCGCATCCGGCAGCCAGGCCTGTAACGGCACCTGCCCGGACTTACCACAGGCACCGAGCAACAACAGGATCGCAATTGCGGTGACCGTGCCCGGCGATCGCAGGGCCAGTTCGTTGATGCCGGAGAACACTCCCGCGTAGCTGGTGGTGCCGAGGTTGCGGAACAGCAGGAAGATCGCCAGCAGCAGGCCGACGTCGCCCACCCTGTTCATCACGAATGCTTTCTTGGCGGCCGTTGCGGCAGCAGGCTTCTCGGACCAGAAGCCGATCAGCAGGTAGGACGCGAGCCCGACGCCTTCCCAACCCGCATACAGCGTGACGAAACCATCGCCCAGCACCAACAGCAGCATCGCCGCGACGAACAGGTTGAGGTAGGCGAAGAACCGACGACGCTCCGGATCATGCGCCATATAGCCGATAGAATAGACATGGATCAGCGAACCGACGCCGGTGATCAGCAGCACGAACGTCAACGACAACGGATCAAGGCGCAGCCCGAACCCGATGTTCAGATCGGACACCGGCATCCAGTCGAACATCTTGACCTCGAGGAGCCGACTCGTCGATGGGCGGCTGAGCACACCGAAGAAGATCGACAGCCCGAGGACGAACGAGACGATGACCGTCGCACAGCCCAGCAGATGGCCGATCCTGTCCGTCGCCCGGCCGCCCACGAGCAGCACCACGGCGCCGGCAAGCGGCAGCACCACCAGCAGCCAGGCCAGCGAAGCCACGCCGGTAGCGGCGGGTGCTACCGGGTCGGTGACGGCAGCAAGATGCGCTGCCGGCATCGCAGTGGCCAGAAAGGTGGTCACGTCACTCCCCTGTTCCGATCGGTGGCCTCGGCGATCGATGCGCTCGTTGGCCCTGCGCTCGTCCCTGGCTCCATGCCGGCGATGCTCCCCATCTCGTGTCTCCTTCGGATCCACGACGACGTGGGCCCCACTCTGTGTCGGCCCATGTCAGAACTTCAGCAAGTTCGCGTCGTCGACAGAGGCACTGCGCCGACTCCGGAAGATGGACATGATGATGGCCAGGCCGACGACTACTTCGGCGGCCGCGACGACCATCACGAAGAAGGCCATTACCATCCCGTCGAGGTTGCCGTGCATGCGGGAGAAGGTGACCAGCGACAAGTTCACCGCGTTGAGCATCAACTCGACGCACATGAACACCACGATGGCGTTGCGCCGCACCAACACTCCGACGGTGCCGATGCCGAACAGCAGCGCAGACAGCACCAGGTAATGGGTCGGGCTCATCGGGCGTCCTCCTCCGCTGCGATCCGTTGGCGCAGGTGATCATCGTTGGCCGCCTGTGCGGCGTCGGCCCGCTTGTTCGCCGTCACATCGCCGAGATCGTTTGGCCGGCGCGGCTTGTCGCCGGTCTGCAGTGCTGCCAGCATGTGCCCGGAGGCGTATTGCCGGGCCACCCGCTCCGATTCGCTGCGCTCGACCAGCGCGGACACCGATGCCGGTGCGATACTGCCGTCCGGCAGCAACGCCGGGGTGGCATTGGACGACGAGGTGGCGAACACGCCTGGTCCGGGAAGCGGCGACATCTGATCCGAGCGCATCCGCTCCATCACCCGCTGACGCTGCGAGCGGCGCTCGCCCGGTGCCTTTTCCACGTGGGCGAGCACCATGGCACCGACGGCGGCGGTGATCAGAAGCGCACTGGTCAGTTCGAACGGGAACAGGTAATCGGTGAACAGCACCCTGGCGATGGAGCCGATCGGACCACGTTCGGCCAATGAAGCGTCCAGGCCCGCCATCGGTGAGTTCTGCAGTGCGCGCAGCAGACCGGTGGCGACCAGGGCGACGAAACCGATTCCGAGGATGGTCGCGGCAGCCCGTTGTCCGCGTAGCAGTTCTATCACCGAGTCGCCGGCATCACGCCCGGTCAGCATCAGCACGAACAGGAACAGCATCATGATGGCGCCGGTGTAGACGATGATCTGGGCGAAGCCGAGGAACTCGGATTGATTCAGGATGTACATGGCGCCCAGGGACAGCATGGTAAGGGCCAGCCACAGCGCCGAATGCACGGCCATCCTGGAAAACACCATCCCGACAGCGCCGAGCAGCGCCAGCGGGGCGAGGATCCAGAACATCACCTGCTCGGCGCCCGGATGGCCGGCGGCCGCGGCCGGCTCGGCCAGCTGAATCGCGGCGGCCAGCAGCTGGCCGATCACGCGTCACCCCCGGCGGGAACGGGGGCAAAGGCCGGCCCCGGCAACGGCTCCGGTCCTGGCGGGACAGGCGCCGGATGCGGGGCAGCGCCGCCCGGCCGGAACGTCGGATCGGCCAGCAACTGCGGACCGTAGGTGTAGTAGTCCTTCTCCACGCCCAGCCGCATGGGATGCGGCGGCTGCTCCATGCCGGGCTGCAGCGGAGCCAGCAGCATGTCCTTGGTGTAGATCAACCGCTGCCGATCGTCGTCGGCCAATTCGTACTCGTTCGTCATCGACAGAGCCCTGGTGGGGCAGGCCTCGATGCACAACCCGCAGCCGATGCACCGCAGATAGTTGATCTGGTAATCCTTGCCGTAGCGCTCGCCGGGGGAGAACCTGGCTTCTTCGGTGTTGTCCGCACCCTCGACGAAGATCGCATCGGCGGGACAGGCCCACGCGCACAGCTCGCAGCCCACACACTTCTCCAATCCGTCCGGATGACGGTTCAGCTGATGCCGCCCGTGGTAGCGGGCCGCCGGCTGCTCAGGCTTGCGCGGGTAGTCGTCGGTGACGACGGGCTTGAACATGGTGGCGAAGGTGACGCCGAAGCCCTTGACCGGATCAAGAAACGACATGAGTGCTCCCTTCCGAGTCGGACTGGCGCAGAGCGGGTAGGCGCCGCGGCGCGATGGGAACAGCGAGATTGAGCGGGGGAATCGGATATCTGCCGATGCCAGGGGGCACTGCCACGCCGCGGTCGATGCCGTGACCGTCCGGCTGCAGCTGGCCGTGAGCAGCCAGCCTCTCATCGACGAGCGCATCGATCCTGGCGGTGTCCTGCTCATCGTCACCGTCGGTGACCTTGCTGGGCCAGAAGGCGACGATCAGCAAGATGATCACCAGTGGGATGCCCATCCACAGGATCACCTGACCTGTCGACAGATTGGTGTCATGGTTGAGCACCCTGGCGGTGGCCACCAACAAGATCCAGGCCAGCGACGCCGGCACCAGCACCTTCCAGCCCATCCGCATGAATTGGTCGTAGCGCAATCGCGGCAGCGTGCCACGCAGCCAGACGAAGATAAACATGAAGATCAACACCTTGACGAAGAACCAGACAAGGGTGAGCCAGCCGACGTTCGCCGCGTGCCAACGGGAGATCGGAAACGGCGCCTGCCAGCCGCCGAGAAACAGCGTAGTGGCGATCGCCGAGACATTGATCAGGTTGATGTATTCGGCCAGGAAGAACAGCCCGAACCGCATCGAGGAGTACTCGGTGTTGTAGCCACCGACGAGCTCACCCTCCGCCTCGGCCAGGTCGAACGGGGCCCTGTTCGTCTCGCCGACCATCGAGATGCAGTAGATGACGAAAGACACCGGCAGCAGCCAGATGTACCAGCCGCCGTGTTGATGGGCGACGATCCCGGCCATCGACAGTGTGCCCGAGTAGATGAAGACTGCGACGAAGGACAGCCCCATCGCGACCTCGTAGCTGATCACCATGGCCGCCGACCGCAGCCCACCCAGCAGCGGGTAGGTAGACCCCGATGCCCAGCCGCCGAGCACTAGTCCGTATACGCCGATCGACGAGAAGGCAAGGGCGGCAAGCACTCCGACCGGCAGGTCGACCAGCTGCAACGCCGTCTGGTGCCCGAACATCGACACCTGACCGCCCATTGGAATGATGGAGAACACCAGGAACGCCGGGATCGCGCACATCACCGGGGCCGCGATGTAGACGAACTTGTCGGCGGCCTTCGGGATGATGCCCTCCTTGAAGTGCAGCTTCAGTGCGTCTGCCAGCGACTGCAGCAAACCGAAGGGCCCGTTCACGTTCGGGCCGGGCCGGTGCTGCATCCGGCCGACGACGCGGCGCTCGAACCAGATCGCGAACAGGGTCAACAGCAGCAAAAGTACGAAGACGAGCAGCACCTTGACCAGCATCAACCACCATGGGTCGTCGGCCAGCAGCGTCGACACCGACCCGTCCGGCGCGATGCCGGCGGTCGGGTCGTCGGCCACCATCGACCCAGCGTGGCCAGCGGCGATCATGTTGATCATCCTTGTGCTCCTGTCTCTACCGCACCGGCCGACTCGCCGGCGCTGCGAGCGGCGCCGGTGACCGATACTCGTTGCCCCACAACTGCTCCGAGCTTTGCCGTGGTGGCACTACCGGAGATCCGAGCCGGTAGCCACACCACATCGGCGACCATCTTGTCATCGGAGGTCACCTGCAGGGGCACCGTCACCGAGCCGGCCTTTCCGGCGACCGTGACAGGGTCACCGTCCGTCAGACCTGCCGACAGCGCGGTGGCATCAGAGACGCAGGCCACAACGGCCTTGGCGGTGCCGGCCAGGTGTGGTTCGCCGTCCAGCAGAGAGCCACCATCGATGGCCATCCGCCAACTGGCCAGCAGCAGCCCGCCGGCAACACCGGCGTCGGGGTGGACCTCCGACGCGGTCGGCGGTGGCGTGGGCGTCGAACCGCGCCACTGCCCGAGTCTTTCGATCTCGGCCGCCGCCGCGGCCGGCGACTGGGTGTACAGATCCACGTCCATCTCGACGCCGAGGGTGTCAAGAATGCGACCGTCATCGAGCAGACCCTGCTTGCGGATGGCCACCCCGAACGGCCGCACCCTGCCTTCCCAGTCCAGGTAGGCACCGGCCTTCTCCGACGCCGCGGCGGCCGGGAACACCACGTTCGCCAGCTCGGTGACGGCAGTCGCCCGTAGCTCGATACTGACGACAAAACCCGCCGTCCGGATCGCCGTGAGTGCCGCGGCCGGATGCGGAAGATCGGCTGGATCCACCCCACCGATCAGCAAACCGCCGAGCTCGCCGATCGCCGCCGCCTCGACGATTCCGGCCGTGTCGCGGCCGACACCGGTGGGAAGCGCCGCACTCCACACC
>JALYXB010000031.1 GCA_030947305.1 Actinomycetota bacterium
GCTGCCGCTGGCCAACCTGTACGAGTTCTCCTCGATGCTGTGTCTGGCATCGGTCAGCTGCTGGCTCATCGTGTTGTGGAAGACCGGCGCGCGGCCGCTCGGCCTGTTCGTGATGACGCCGGTGGCGTTGCTGGCGTTCATCGCCGGCACCGTGCTCTGGATTCCGGCCGGTCCGGTGATGCCATCGCTCAACTCGTACTGGAAGTGGATCCACGTCACCACCGTGTCGATCTCCGGTTCGGTGCTGCTGGTGAGCGGAGCGGCATCGGTGATGTATCTGCTGCGGCACCGGTTCGACCGGAAGGTCTCGGACACGCCGGACGAGGAGTTGCTTGCCACCTCGGTCTGGGGGCGACTGCCCAACCTGCAGCTGCTGGACAAGATCGCCTACCGGACGGCAATTGTGGCGTTCCCGCTGTATACCTTCGCGGTGATCGCCGGGTCGCTGTGGGCTGAGGTTGCCTGGGGCAAGTACTGGAGCTGGGATCCGAAGGAGACGGTGGCGTTCGTCAGCTGGGTCTTCTACGCCGGTTACCTACATGCCAGGGCCACCTCTGGCTGGCGCGGCGTGCGGTCCGCATCGATCAACATCTGCGGCTTCGCCGCGATCGTGTTCAACCTGTTCTTCGTGAATTTCGTCATCTCCGGGCTGCACAGCTATGCCGGCGTCGGCTGAGCCGACCATCGGAACGTCAGACTGCGGGACCGCCCGACCCGTTCTTGTCCTCGCCGCGCAGCCTGCGGTCGATCTCGCTGAGGAACTCGGGGTTGTCATCGGGTGCGAGTTGGCGCGCCTCGCGTCGCTGCAGCGGCGGCCGGGGCGGTGCTGCTTCGGAATCGGCCCGACCATCGAGTCCGCGCCAGGCCAGAGCGATCACCACGATCGTCACGACGAGTGCTACGAACAGATACATCGGCTTCCTCCTTGAACTTCCCTCAGCGTACGCAGTCCCGGCAGGCTTTGCGGCCGGCTGCCGAGTCGGTACTCAACTGATAAGAAGTGGGCCAATGACCGCCCTTACCGGCAGACCTGGACCCCGTCCCTGTCGACGCTTGGGACGTCGCTCAGGCGGAATCGCGGGAGGCCTCGACCGTCAGATCGGCAAGCAGCGCTGTCACTTCCGACTCGCGGAACCGGCGGTGGCCGCCGGGTGTGCGGATCGAGCCGATCCGGCCCGCGGATGCCCATCGGGTGACGGTTTTCGGGTCGACCCGGAACATCAGGGCGACCTCGCCAGGGGTGAGCAACTTTTCGGTATTCTCTGCGGCCATGTGGCATCTCCCGATTGGTCAGGCCCCAACTTGGCTCTACGTGGGGGGTGTTGCGGTGTGCCGTTCGATTCGTTCGGTGCCCACTGGATGCATTCCTTAAACGCCGAAAGTCCGAACTGCATACCTTTGGGCCGGTTTGCATCCCAATGTCAGTCTACGTCGGGCGGGTCCGCAAGCCCTCGATTTCCGGTCGTTGGCCGGGTGGGGATCCGCCGATTCCCCCAGCTGGGTAATCGGCTAGCGTCTGACTCACCCGATCGCCCTGCGGTTGTGGAGTCCGTTTTGCTCGCTGTACGAATCGGATCACTTCCGGGTGAAATCGACCGTGGTGTCCTGGGTGAGCGACGGGGCGAGGCGGCAACGTACTGACGTAGGTTGGCCGTGCAGGTCAGGCAACCACCGAGGAGGCTCGATGGACTCCGTTGATCGTCGGCTCATCGACGCTCTGCGCGCCGATGGCAGGGCCAGCTATGCCGAGCTTGCCCGCTCGGTCGGGTTGTCCTCGTCCGCCGTGCATGAGCGGGTGTCTAAGCTCGAATCGTCCGGCGTGATCGCCGGCTATCGGGCGGTTGTCGATCCGACCGAGATCGGCCTCGGGGTGACGGCACTGATCGGTATTGAGCCGGGAGAGAACGGTCTCGACCATGAGATTGCTGCCTCCCTCGACGCCCTTCCCGAGGTGGAGAGCTGTTACGCAGTGGCCGGAGACGAGGCATTCGTCGTCAAGGTGAGGGTCGGCAGTGTTGACGAACTGCACAGGTGCCTCGGTCGGCTGCGCGGGATCTCCGGGGTGGCGCGGACCAGGACGACAGTGGTGCTGGCGACCCGGTTCGAGATGCGACCGCACCTGCTCGAGCCGGCGCCCGGGGTCATCACGCATGTTGCGCCGCGGCCACCAACTCGCGGCGGCGCCACCGTGCCGCCGAAGTAGCCTGGTCGGGTGACATCCGCCCAGCCAGAGCCCGCCGACGATGCGGCCGAGCCGGCAGCCGACGCGGCTGCGGGCGTTCCCGGTTCCCCTGCCTGGTCGCCGGTGATCGGATATGTGTTGCTGCGGTTGCTCCTCACCGCGGTGATCGCCGCGGTTTTGCTCGGCATTAGTGCCGTCGTGTCGCTCGGCATGCCGGTGTTGGTGGCGGTGATGCTGGCGATCGTCCTGCAGCTGCCGTTGGCCTGGATTCTGTTGGCCGGGCAACGGGATCGAGCGGAGTCGGCGATGGCCGCATCGGTCGGCCGGCGGCGGCGCGTCCACCAGGACCTGCGATCGGCATTGGCCGGAAACACTCAGCTGGCGCCGGACGAGGACCAGGGGTGAGGGGTAATGGCGTCACGGTCGATCGGTCGGATGCCGGACAGCGCTCCTGGGTGGCGCAGGCAGTCCGTCGGATCGAGGCGGATACCCGGCGCAGCGCCGACACTCACCTGTTGCGGTTTCCACTGCCGGCCAGCCTCGGTGTCGATCTGTATCTCAAGGACGAGTCGACGCACATCACCGGCTCGCTCAAACACCGGCTGGCGCGGTCGTTGTTCCTGTACGCGTTGTGTAACGGCTGGTTAGCGGAGGGCACAACGGTGATCGAGTCGTCGTCGGGTTCGACGGCTGTCTCCGAGGCGTATTTCGCCAACCTGATCGGACTGCCTTTCGTCGCGGTGATGCCGCAGCAGACGTCACAGCAGAAGGTCGCGCTGATCAAGGCGCAGGGCGGCACCTGCCACCTGGTCGCACAGCCCGCAACGATTTACGACGAGTCGCGGCGGCTGGCCGCCGAGTGCGGTGGGCATTACATGGACCAGTTCACCCATGCGGAGCGGGCGACGGACTGGCGTGGCAACAACAACATCGCTGAGTCGATCTTCGCGCAGCTTGGTCGGGAGCAGCACCCCATCCCCGAGTGGGTGGTGATCGCGGCCGGAACGGGCGGCACCAGTGCCACTATCGGCCGGTACATCCGCTATCGCGGTTACGAAACCCGGCTGTGCGTACCGGATCCGGAGAACTCGGCGTTCTTCCGGGCATGGTGCACATCGGATCCGACGGTAACGGGACTCGGCTCGAAGATCGAGGGCATCGGCCGGCCGCGGGTGGAGCCCAGCTTTGTCGGCCAGGTGATCGACCGGATGGTGACGGTGCCCGACGCATCGAGCGTCGCCGCGATGCGTAGCGTCGAATCCGTCCTGGGTAAGAAGGTCGGTCCGTCGACGGGGACCAATCTGTGGGCGGCCTTCGGGTTGGCCGCGGAGATGCGTGACGCCGGTCGGCGCGGATCGATCGTCGCGCTACTGTGCGACAGCGGCGACCGGTATGCGCATACCTATTACGACGATGCCTGGGTGACGGCGCAGGGTTGGGACCTGGCGCCGGCCGGCGCCGTGGTCGCCACCTTCCTCGACACCGGTGACTGGCCCTGCTCACCCCCTGGCGGGGATCGATCTCGGCTGCCAGGATCTGATTAGCTCGTTCTGTCCCACCCGTCCTCAAGTGCGCGAAGGTGATCCTCGCCGGGGCCGGGGAGTACAAACGGACGTCGACCTGAGAGGGGTGAGGCTGATGTCGCTCATCCAGGTCGCCCAGCACGCCGATGATCTTGACAGAGCCGCAGCGTTTTACACCGACCTGCTCGGCGCCCCGCCGGTGGGGAGGTTCGACCCGCCCGGGTTGCTGTTCTTCGACCTGAATGGCACCAGGCTGTTGCTGGAACAGGGTGCGCCGACTGCCGTGCTGTACATCGGCGTGCCCGATATCGATGCCACCGTCGAGCGGCTGCGCACCGCCGGCGTCGAGATCGTCAGCGACCCTCACGTCATCTTCAGCCATGCCGACTCGACGCTGGGTCCCGCCGGCTCCGACGAGTGGCAGGCTTTCGTCAGGGACAGCGAGGGCAACCTGGTCGGGCTGGTCGAGCAGCGCAGGGCAGCATAGCCCGCGGCTGCGTGTCGCTGCGCGTCATGGATGACCGCTACGGCGTCAGCCGATGCACGTCCCGCGGGAACAAGGTCGCAAGCCGAACGTTATCGGCCTCGATCAGCCGCGATGTCCAACGCTCCAACCCGATCGCAAACCCACCATGCGCCGGCATTCCATGCCGAAAGGCCTGCAGATACGACTCGTAGTCGGCCGGATCCTCGCCCCTAGCGGTCAACGCAGCGAGGTAGTCGTCGTAACGATGGAGCCGCTGGCCCCCGGTCACCAGCTCAAGCCCACGGAACAGCAGGTCGAACGAGTTGGTCCACCGCGGGTCGCCCGGCTGCGGGTAGGTATAGAACGGCCGCTTGATCGCCGGATAGCCTTCCACCGCAAGGAAGTCCGAGCCGTGTTCCCGCAGAGCCCAGGTACCCAGGAGCCGCTCGTGCTCGGGAGCAAGGTCGGGCTCGGCTGGGTCGGCGCCGACCATGGCCAGCGCATCGGCGAAATGAATCACCGGAATCTGCTGCGGCACAACGGGTATCGACGCGCCGATCAGAGTGACGGCGTTGGCCGTTGTTGCCAACACTGATTCGACCATCCCGGCCAGTGCCTCCCGCAGTACCGCCAACACGTCCAAGTGCGAATCGATGAAGCCGAGTTCGGCATCGAGTGAGACGTACTCGGACAGATGACGGACGGTGTCGTGCGGCTCGGCGCGGAAGACCGGGCCGGTCTCGTAGACCCGCTCGAACACCCCCACCATCGTTTGCTTGTAGAACTGCGGCGACTGAGCAAGGAACGCCGGCCGGCCCAGATAGTCCAGCGCGAATACATTGGCGCCGGACTCTGTCGATCTAGCAACGATCTTGGGTGTGTGGATCTCGGTGAAGTCGAGCCGGTCCAGGCTCCGCCGGAATCCGCGCAGCGACGCCGCGGCCAGTTGCCAAACCGCCTTTCTGGTGGGATGCCGCCACGTCAGCGGTGCATTGTCCAGCAGCACCGGAAGGCCGGCAGTCAGCTCCGGCCGCCACAGCTCGACGGGTGGGGTGGCAGCGGGGGACGACAGCACCGTCAGCTCGGGCGAGGTGATCTCCACTCCGCCAGGTGCTTGCGGATTGCCGACTACTACCCCGGACACCCGGACGACGGTTTCCTCGCCGAGCTCAGCGATCTCTGCGCGCACCGCTTGGTCGGTCGCCACCACCTGCGCGGTGCCTGACCGGTCCCGGACGATCAGGAACGTCACCGACGACAGCCGGCGTCGTCGATGGATCCAGCCTTCGATCCTCACTCGGGATTCGGCCGCGTCGGCGGACGCCGCGACCTGCGGCATTGCGGTCGGCAGATCGGCGCACAGCGTGCGCGCGGATAGCGCAGATGCTTTGTGGTGCACAGTTTTCGCCACCTCCTCGGAGTCCTACCCCGGGAGGTGTGGGCGATCGGGAGCTCGCGGTGCCACCACACCTTCACCGACCGGATCGGTCGGCCTTTCATTCGGCTCGCTGACGGGAACCAGTCGACATCGGCTCGGGGATCGTCACTCCCGTCATCGCCGGTGTGTCCACAGAATAGCCACCCGAGCAAGCCGGTGGTAGCAAGGAGCCATGAGGCCGATCCCCGAACACCCGGCAGCAGGGCAGGAATCGGTGTGGGACTATCCGCGGCCGCCGCGGGTAGAACGCAGCGACGAACGCATCAGAGTGCAGAACGGCGAGTTCGTGCTGGCCGAGACCAGGGCGTCGTTCCGGGTGCTGGAAACCAGCCATCCGCCGACCTACTATCTGCCGCGGGCTGCCTTTGCCGATGGAGTTCTGGTGCCGACTGCCGGCTCAACAGTGTGCGAGTGGAAGGGCCGGGCCGCCTACGCCGACCTGGTCGTCGGTGCATCGAAGTCCGAGCGGGCGGCCTGGAGCTACCCGGAACCTGCCGCCGGATTCGCCGAGCTGCTCGACCACTGGGCGGTGATGCCGGGCGGCCAGCTGACCTGCTGGGTCGACGACGAGCAGGTGATCCCGCAGGCCGGCGGCTTCTACGGTGGATGGATCACCGGCAAAGTAGTGGGACCGTTCAAGGGTGGCGAGGGCAGCTGGGGGTGGTGACCAGCTACCAGGGACACCGGGCTAGATCGTTAGCCTGCTGAAAATCATGCCGAGAGCCACCAGAACCGAGTAGCTGAACTCGAGCCTGCCGGTATTGACCAGTACCGAGATCAACTTCGGTCCCCGGGCGCCGCGCAGCACCGCGCGCACCGGCACCGCCGCCAGCGGCAGCGTCAGCAGACCCAGCAGCACCCAAGGGTGACGCAGCCCGACCACGACGGCGGCCAGCAGTGCGCCGGCGACCATCAGCGCATAGATTCGCCGGCTCAACGCATCCCCGACCAGAACGGCGAGGGTGCGCTTGCCGGTTTCGGTGTCGGTGACGATGTCGCGCAGATTGTTCGCCACCAGCAAGGCGCAGGCCATCAGCCCGATGCCGATGCTGAAGGCAACCGAGCCGTAGGTGATCCGGCCGGCCTGTACGTAGGTGGTGCCGTTCACAGCAAAGAGGCCGAAGAACACGAAAACGAACAGCTCGCCGAAACCGGCGTAGCCGTAAGGCTTCGGGCCGCCGGTGTAGAACCATCCGGCGGCGATGGCGAGCGCACCGGGAATCAACAGCCACCACCCTGAGGTGGCGGCCAGCGCCAGTCCGCCGGCTGCGGAGACGGCGAAGCAGCCGAAGGCGGCCAATTTGACGCTGCCCGCCGTCGCCGCTCCGGATCCAACCAGCCGCATCGGCCCGACCCGGTTCGCGTCGGTGCCTCTGATGCCGTCCGAGTAGTCGTTGGCGTAATTGACGCCAACCTGCAGCGCCACACTGACCAGCAACGCCAGCAGCGCCTTCCACCAGAGGAAATGGTGCAGCGTGAACGCCACTCCCGTCCCGATGACAACCGGGGAGATGGCAGCAGGCAGCGTGCGAGGGCGGGCGGCAGAGAGCCACTCGGATACAGAGGTCACTGGCAAAACCCTAGTCGGCGTGGCCCGAGTAATATCGCCGCCATGGTGCCCGGTGGTGCAGTGCTCCGCCTGCGATTCGTGCTGGCGATGCTTCCGACTCTGGCCGTGGCGCTGTTGGCGGTTGGCCTCGCACTACCGGGCGGAAGCCCAGGCTCGCTCGCGATTACCACCGCGATGGCCGCAGCCCTGGCAGTGGTGGTGGCCGTCTCCGCCGGAACCTTCCGGCTCGGCTCGGCGGCCGGACCCGCCAGAATCCGTGCCGTCAGCCTGCGCGAATGCGCCAAGCGTTCCGTCTTCCTGCGCCTGCGCGATCCAGCTGCGCGAGGCCGCACCCGATCCAGAGCTCCGTCGCCGGCCTGACGGCTGGGTGACCAACGCCGGCGAGCCCGTCTCGCCCGCGCAATCCGGTACCCGTTACTCGTCCGGTACCGGCTGATACTCCTTGGCACGCAGCCGTTCCGCCCATCGCTGGATTTCTTCGAGATGACGGAGTGCCGCTCATGTTCAATTTCATTTTGTCTCCGGTGTCGGCCATTTTGTGGTTCTGGCACCTGCTTTTCGGTTCACTCTTCGGCGCCGACAATGGCGCCGGCTGGGCGCTTGCCATACTTTTCCTGGTGTTCACCGTGCGGGCACTGCTGATCCGGCCCGCCCTACGCCAGCTGCGATCGATGCAGACCGCCCGAAAACTCGGGCCGCAACTCAGCAGGCTGCGCCAGCGGTACGCCGGCGATCGGCAACGGCTGGCCAGGGAAATACAGCAACTGCATGCCGACAACGGCTCCAGCATGTTGGGCGGCCTGCTGCCCGCGCTGCTGCAGATCCCGGTCTTCCTCAGCCTGAACGCCGTGTTGCGGGGCTTCACCCCGACCGCCCAGCGCAACCACATCTTCGATAGAACGGGCGTGGAATCGTTTCTCCATGCCGACTTCTTTGGCGCAAAGCTCGGCAACTGGCCCGGCCAGCCGGCCGCGACGCTGGCGCACTTCGGCACCAATCGCAGCGACATGCTGGCCGCCGGGCTGCCGTTGATGCTGTTGGCCGGAATTGCCACTTACCTCACCATGCGGCTGTCGATGAGCCGCCAGCAAAGGCTTGGCAGCGGTGGTGATCAGCCACCGGGTTCTCGGCGGCTGAATCGAATACTGATGTACCTGGCTCCGGCCGGCGTGCTGATTTGCGGATCGCTGTTCCCGATGCCGATCGGCATGCTGCTGTATTTCCTGGCCACCAACCTGTGGACGCTCGGCCAGACGCACGTCCTCGGGACCATCGTCGACCGCGAGCAACAGCGCCTTCGGGAGCCGCAGGAGCGGGCGGCAGCGACGCGACAGCGGGCCAGCAGGCCGAAGCCCGGCCAGCGACCGCAGCGGCGGTAGTCGATGAGCGTCAGCCGGCGGTGTGGGCGGCGAATTCTGCCGCCGCCGTCCGGTCTGGCTTGCCCGGTCCGCGCAGCGGCAGCGCGTCCATCGTGATGAAGCGCCGCGGCCGGTAGTGCCGCGGCAGACCGGCTAGCGCGGCGTCCACCGCGTCGTCGGGCGGGGCCGCGCCGGTGACGACACCGACCACCACCCGCCCCCATTCCGGATCGGGCACACCGACGATCAACAGCTCGCCAATGCCGGGCAGGCCGGCCAGCGCCAGCTCGACCGGTGCCGGCGGGACCTTCAACCCGCCGGTGACGATCACGTCGTCGGCGCGGCCGAGCACCGTCAATGTGCCTTCGACGAAGGCGCCGAGGTCGTCGGTGACGAAGGTCCCCGGCACCGGAAAGGCATGGTGGGTGGGCATTCCGAGGTAGCCGCTGGCGACCACGGGGCCGGACAGCACAATCCGGTCGTCGGTGTCGATGTGCACTTCGACGCCGTCCAGCGGCCGGCCGTCGTAGACGCAACCGCCGCAGGTCTCACTCATTCCGTAGCTGATAACGGTTCGAATTCCGGCAGACGTGGCGCGCGCCAACAGATCCGGTGCGCTGGCCGCTCCGCCGACCAGCACCGCGTCGAAGTCGGCGAGGACGGCGGTGGCCGGGGCGTCTTCCAGGATGCGATGCAGCTGGGTCGGTACCAACGACACATAGCGTCGAT
>JALYXB010000039.1 GCA_030947305.1 Actinomycetota bacterium
CGCCTCCCTGAAACGGGCCGCCGACACCAGAACCGACGACCGGTCCGCAGGTCAGGTGATGGCCGACACCCTCGTCGAACGCATCACCGGACAACGACAAGCACATCTGGTCCCGGTCGAGGTGAACCTGACCATCACCGCCGACACCCTGCTCGGCCAAGGGACCACCCCGGCCTGGCTGCACGACCTCGGACCAGTATCCGCCGAACACGCCCGCGCCATCATCGCCGGCGACCCACCCGGCTGTCCGGAACCACCCCACCAGACGACCCGCGACGTCACCCTCGCGAAGGCGTGGATCCGCCGGATCCTCACCGACCCCATCACCGGCATCGCCACCAACATCGACTCCAAACGCCGCACCTTCGACGGCAACGCCCGCACCCTCCTGACCATCCGCGACCGGGCATGCCGGCAACCCTTCTGCACCGCACCCATCAGACACGCCGACCACATCCAGCCGTACCGCCGCGGCGGCCCCACCTCGATCGACAACGGTCAAGGACTGTGCGAACGCGGCAACTACGTCAAAGACATGCCCGGCTGGACCACCAGCAAAGGCAACACTCCAGGGGAAGTCATCACCACCACCCCCACCGGCCACCAATACCGCACCCTGCCACCACCACAAGTGGGCCTACCGAAACTCACGGTGGCCTGCGAAAGCCAGTAACGCGTCGCCATGGCCGGCTGCGGCGGCGTCCCGGGCGGGTGCCGAACCGATCCCCAGTGCCACCTAGGATCGAGGGTGCAGTGCACTCAGCTGCTGCAGCTATTCCCATTGGGAGGATTGTGTCCGCCGACGAACCCGCGCTGACCAGGGACGATGTTGCCCATCTGGCGCACCTGGCCCGGTTGGAGCTCACCGAGACTGAACTGGACACCTACCTCGGCCAGCTCGAAGTGATCCTGCACTCGGTCGCCAGGGTCAGTGAGGTGGCGGCCCCCGATATCGAGCCCACCACCCATGCGGTGCCGCTGACCAATGTCTATCGCGAAGACGTGGTGCGGCCGGGATTGAGCCATCAGGCCGCCCTCTCCCAGGCGCCGGCAACCGAGGACGGCCGATTCCGGGTCCCGCAGATCCTGGGAGAGCAGCAGTGACCGACCTGACCCGACGCACCGCCGCCGATCTGGCGGCAGCGATCGTCTCCCGCGAGGTCAGTGCCGTGGAGGTCACCCAGGCTCACCTCGATCGGATTGGCAGCATCGACCCCGACGTGCACGCCTTCTTGCACGTCTCGGACGAGCTCGCCATCGCCCAGGCGACGGCGGTCGACGCGGGGATCCGCCGCGGCGAGAAGCCCCTCTCGCCACTAGCCGGAGTCCCGTTGGCGCTCAAGGACATCGTGGTGCAGAAGGATGTGCCGACCACCGCCGGATCGAGGATCCTTGAAGGTTGGATCCCGCCCTACGACGCCACCGTGACGGCCAGGTTGAAGGAAGCCGGCATCGTCATCCTCGGTAAGACGAACCTCGACGAATTCGCCATGGGCAGCTCCACCGAGAACTCCGCCTACGGGCCCAGTCGCAACCCGTGGGACCTCTCCAAGATTCCCGGTGGCTCCGGCGGTGGCAGCGCGGCGGCAATCGCCGGGTTCGAAGCACCGTTGGCCATCGGCACCGACACCGGCGGGTCGATCCGGCAACCCGCGGCCGTCACCGGCACCGTCGGCGCCAAGCCCACCTACGGCGGCGTCTCCAGGTACGGCGTGATCTCACTGGCCAGCTCGCTCGACCAGGTAGGGCCGTGTGCACGGACGGTGCTGGACACCGCAATGCTGCACGAGGTGATCGGTGGGCACGACCCGATGGACTCCACCTCGATTGACGCACCGGTGCCCCAGGTGGTCGACGCCGTGCGACGTGGTCAGACCGACGGCGTGGCCGGGATGCGGGTGGGGGTGGTGAAGCAGCTCGGCGGCGAGGGCTACCAATCCGGAGTGCTCGCCTCGTTTCAGCAGGCCGTCGACATGCTGACGGCGGCCGGTGCCGAAATCGTCGAGGTCAGCTGTCCGCACTTCGAGTACGGGTTGGCCGCCTACTACCTGATTCTGCCGAGTGAGTGCTCGTCGAACCTGGCCCGTTTCGATGCGATGCGCTATGGACTGCGGGTGGACAAGACAGCGGACGGCGCCGCGGTGCAATCTGCCGAGCAGGTGATGATGGCCACCCGCGGCCAGGGCTTCGGTGCGGAAGTGAAGCGGCGCATCATTCTTGGCACCTACGCGCTGTCCGCCGGCTACTACGACGCCTTCTACGGCTCGGCGCAAAAGGTGCGGACGCTGATCAAGCAAGACTTTGAACGGGCCTACACCCAAGCCGATGTGCTGATCTCCCCGACATCGCCGGTGACGGCGTTCGGGATCGGTGAGAAGGTCGGCGACCCGATGGCGATGTACCTCAACGACCTTGCAACGATTCCTGGCTCACTGGCCGGTATCCCCGCGATGAGCGTGCCAAGTGGGATCGCCGGGGACACCTACCTGCCGGTCGGCCTGCAGGTGATGGGCCCGGCGCTCGGGGAGGAGCAGATGTACCGGGTAGCAGCGGCTTTCGAGGCCGCCTACGTCGCCGAGCATGGTTCCAGTGTGCCGGACCGGGCACCGGCGTTGGAAGGATCGGCCCGATGAGCGCACCCGTTCCAGCACTGATGGACTTCGACGAGGCAATGGAGCAGTTCGATCCTGTCTTCGGGCTGGAAGTGCATGTCGAACTGGGTACCGCCACCAAGATGTTCTGTGGCTGCCCTACCGCCTTCGGCGCCGCCCCGAACACTCAGGTGTGCCCGGTCTGCCTCGCACTGCCCGGGGCCATCCCGGCAGTGAACAGACAGGCAGTCGAATTCGCGATCAAGATCGGCCTGGCCCTGAACTGTGAGATCGCCGAGCTGTGCCGGTTTTCAAGAAAGAATTACTTCTATCCGGACATGCCGAAGAACTTCCAGATCTCGCAATACGACGAACCGATCGCGTCGAACGGCTACCTCGACGTCGATCTGGGTGACCGCAGCGGCAAGACGATCAGGATCGAGATCGAGCGCGCGCACATGGAGGAGGACACCGGCAAGTCCACCCACATAGGTGGTCTCGGCGGCCGGATCGGTGGCGCCGAGTACTCGCTGCTCGATTACAACAGGGCCGGCGTGCCGCTGGTCGAGATCGTCACCAAACCTGTTGAGGGAACAGGGAAGTCTGCACCGGAAGTGGCACGCGCCTACGTCACCGCCCTGCGCGATCTGTTGGCCTCGCTCCAGGTCTCCGACGTCCGGATGGACCAGGGATCGTTGCGCTGCGATGCCAACCTGTCGCTGATGCACAAAGATGCCAGCGAGTTCGGCACCCGCACGGAGACCAAAAACGTCAACTCGTTGCGCAGCGTCGAGCGTGCAGTGCGGTACGAGATCACCCGGCAAGGTGCCAGGCTGGCGGCCGGCCAGACCATCACCCAGGAAACCAGGCATTTCGACGAATCGACGGGCACCACCACCGGCGGTAGGTCGAAGGAGACAGCGGAGGACTACCGCTATTTCCCCGAGCCGGACCTGGTTCCGGTGGCTCCGGACCGGCAATGGGTGGAACGGGTGCGGGGCACCCTTCCCGAGTTGCCGTGGGTGCGCCGCAGCACGCTTCAGAAGCAGTGGGGCTTTACCGACTTGGAGATGCGCGATCTCATTGCGGCGGACGGAATGTCGCTGGTTGAGCAGACGGTGGCGGCCGGTGCGGGCCCTGCCGAGGCGCGATCCTGGTGGGGGTCGTATCTCGGCCAGCAGGCCAACAGTCTTGGCACTACGCTCACCGAGCTGCCGATCACCCCTGCGCAGGTGGCGAAGGTCATCACACTGGTGGGTGCCGGCAAACTCACCGCCAAGCTCGCCCGGCAGGTGATCGACGGGGTGTTGGCCGGGGAGGGGGAGCCGGAGGAGGTGATCGCCGGTCGTGGCCTCGCCGTGGTCAGCGACGATTCGTCCCTACAAGCTGCGGTTGACCAGGCCCTGACGGCCCAGCCCGACACCGCCGAGAAGATCCGCGGCGGCAAGGTGCAGGCCGTCGGCGCTATCGTCGGCGCCGTGATGAAGGCGACCCGCGGGCAGGCCGACGCGGCTCGGGTGCGAGAGCTCGTTCTCACCACCCTCGGAGTCGACGGCTGAGGGCTGGCCTTTCCGGGCGGACCAAGTGGCGGATTCCGGTTAGAGTCGGCAGTGGCAGCATCCGAACATGAGTGGAAGGCGGCGTCGCCGCCGACCTCCGTCCGAGAATCGAGTACGGCTATGCAGTGGTACTGGTGGGTGATCATTGTGGTGATCGTCATCGGGCTGTTGATCGGCGGCTTCCTGGCCATCCAGGGCCGTCGGCGCGGTGGCGGCGTGGTGGTCGCCGGCCGCCGGAGCAAGAAGGGACCACCGGTTTGAGCACTCTGTTGCGGGCCAGCGAATTGGCCAAGCTGCCTGTGGTCACCTTTGCCGGGGAGGATGTCGCGCAGGTCAAGGACATTCTGTACGCGGCCGACGGTGGGCAGATCAACGCGTTCACCCTTGCCGGTCGGAGCCTATTCTCCGGACCGTTGAAGGTGGCGCTGCCGTGGGCCGGTGTCGTCGGCCTTGGATCGGATGCACTGATCATCCAGTCCGAACAGCAGCTGGTGCCGCTGGCCAACGTGCTGTCGGGGCCCGCCGACGACGGGCCCGGCGCCGCCGTCAACCGCGGCGATATCATCTCCTCACAAGTGCTGACCGACCAGGGCACCTCGCTCGGAGTGGTGTCCGATGTGATCATCGGGATCAGCGCCGGCAACGTCCAAGCCGATGTCATCGGCTACGAGATCCAGCCGGCCGAGACCCTGGGTCGCGGTCAGCAACGTCTGTTGATTCCATTGCCCGACACCATGTCTGCCTCCGGTGAGCACCTGATGGTGCCGGCGGCGGCGGCGAATTTCCTCAGCGATAACATCATCGGGTTCGAAGCCACAGTCGCCGCATTTCGGGCTCAGATCGGAGCACAGGGCTGATGCTGTTCAGTCAGGCGCGGGGCCGCAAGGTGGTCAGCATCGACACGGCGGCGACGGTCGGAAACATCCGCAGTTACATCGTCGACGCGGTCGCTCAGCAGATCGTCGGCCTCAGCCTGAACAAGACCCCCCATTCCGGAAACGTGTTGCTGTGGAACGACATCACCGGGTTTGGCGCGGACGCCATCACGGTCGCTTCAGCCCAGCTGATCATCGAGCCGGACGAACGGATTTCTCAGCTCGATGGCAAGGCCCATGCGATGGTCGGCAAGCAGGTACTCAATACCGAGGGCCAGCGCATCGGAGCGGTCGCCGACGTGGACTTCGATACGGCGACCGGCCGGATCAACCATCTGATCCTGGCCGAGGAGTCGGTGCCCGGAACGAAGCTTCTCGGTGTCGGGTCCTACGCGGTCGTCGTCAGAACGTAGGTAGGTCAGTCCTTGCCTGCCCGGCCGCCACCGCCGTTGGCCTTCAGCACGATCACCCGGTCGTCACTGGTGGTGGGTTTTCCGTTGCCGTCTTTGTTGGACGTGGTCGCCCAGAAGACCTCTTGTGGTGTGCCGCTGCCACCGAGGGTCAGGGTGAGCAGCCGGCCATAGGTCTTCTGTATCAGTATGTTCGGCGCTCCGACGAAGCCGCCCGTCTTGGGGTTCAGCTGCAGCCCGACGATGCGCTGCGCGTCCAATGAGGTGAACGCCAGCTGGCTGCTGGACATCGAGCAGTCGTTGGCGCCGCCGTCTGCTCTCTTCCAGGTCCACACAGCAGTACCGGACGGCAGGGAGGTGTATTTTCCGCCCTTCACCACCCGGATCAGCACGTCGGCAGCAGGCCGGTGATCCAGCGCGCCCATCGTCGAACCTAGCCTGCACATCCCCGTCACGTCGGTGAAGCCTGATGCGTAGATCGCCGAGCCGGCCGCCGGGTTGCCCTGCGACGGTTTACCGAACTCGTCGATGCGCAGCACCTTGCCGGCCAGGCTTTCAGGGTCGGCGGCCAACGCGGGTCTCCCGGTGTCGCCGGTGCCGACATACAGCTGGCCGTCTGCGCCGAACTCGATCCGGCCGCCATTGTGCGTGCTGCCCTTGGGGATTCCGACGAAGATCGGTTTGGCGGCATCGCCCTTCGCCAGCCGAAACACCCGGTTGTCGGTCTCGGTGGTGACGTAGAGATAGATCAACCCGTCCTCATCGAAGGACGGCGAGGGTGCAATTCCGAGCAACCCCCCGTCACCGCCGGCGTCGATGGCCTTCATGGTCGCGTACAGCACCGGATCTGTCTGTGGGGCGATCCGCAAGATGCGGCCGGTGGTGCGTTCGCCGACAAGTGCGGACTGCCCGTCGGCCATCACCGCCAGCCCCCACGGGGCCCTCAGGCAGGCAGCGATCACCGCCGGATCGGAGGGACGACACGGATCCTGCCGGCCGCTGCTTGACGGCGCCGACGACGACGCCCTCGGCGAGGAACTCGGGGGAGGCGAAGTGCGGGAGGTCGGAGTCGACCGTGACGTCGACGGGGGCGTTGACGGTACTGATGACTGGCCGACTTTCGGCGGTGTCGGCTCGACCGGCTGCACCGCCGGCGGCGTCAGCGACGGCTGGACGGTGTAGGCCGGCGTCGCCGCGGAGAAATTAGCGCACGCCGAGAGGGCCAACGCCAGCCCGGCGGCCAGCACCGCCCGAGCGGCCCGACGCCGGGTCCGGCGGTGCGCGTCGCTGGGCGTTCGAGTGCCGGGGCCGTGAGACATCGGGTCCACGTTACGGGGCCGCCCTGGGTGGATACGGTGAAACCATGACTGTCGTTGCCGTAGCCAACCCGCAGATCGCCGCCGCCCTCGCCGGCGAGCCCGAGCTGGACATCGTCGAGGTGTCGATGAGCGCGGAGCTGCCACCGGCGGCCGCGGCTTCCGAGGTGCTCATTCCCGGGTTCCTGGCCGGTGGCGCGGTCGATGAGGTGATGGCAGGGCTCCCACAGCTGAAGCTGGTTCAGCTGATGACGGCAGGGGCCGAGGTGTGGGTGGGTAAGACCCCGCCTGGGGTGCAGTTGTGCACGTCGCGGGGCGCGCATGGCGGCGCGACGGCGGAGTGGGCGGTCGGCGCATTGTTGGCCGTGCTGCACGAATTCCCACAGTTCGTCCGGCGGCAGGCGGAGGGAACCTGGGACAGGCACCAGACCGACGAACTCGCCGGGAAACACGTTCTGGTGCTGGGCGCCGGCGATCTCGGTACCCAGGTCAAGCGGCGGTTGGAGGCATTCGACGCATGCGTGACGATGGCGGCCCGCACCGCGCGGGACGGCGTCATCTCGATCGATCAGGTACCCGCCGTGCTCGGCGAGCACGAGGTGGTGATCGTGATGGTTCCGCTCACCGCTGAAACAACCGGCCTGGTTAATGCCGAATTCCTGGCCGCCATGCCGGACGGCGCGGTGCTGGTCAACGCCGCCCGCGGGCCGATTGTGGCAACCGATGCGCTGATCGCCGAGCTGACGACCGGCCGGCTGCGGGCGACCGTCGACGTGACCGACCCGGAGCCGCTACCCGACGGTCATCCGTTGTGGTCGACCCCGAACATCTTCCTCACCCCGCACATTGCCGGCGCCGTGCCGGGAGCTCCCGGCCGTGCCCTGCGGGTGGTGATCCAGAACCTCCGTCGATTCGCCGCCGGCGAACCGCTGCAGAACGTCGTCGGCGAGGACGGATACTGACCGCTGCTGTCAGCGGGTGGGCAGCTGCCGGACAGCACCAGTTGAGGCGGAGGTCGCCATCGAGGCGTAGGCCATCAGGGCCTTGCTGACCACCCGTTCCCGTGCCTTGGGCTGCCACGGGTTCTCCGAGGCCTCGATTTTCGCCCGGCGCTCGGCCAGCACATCATCGGGAACGTTGAGCCGCAGCAGCCGGTCGTGGACGTCGACCTCGATCTCGTCGCCGTCCTCCACCAGGGCGATGGTGCCGCCGGATGCAGCCTCGGGCGACACGTGCCCGACCGATACGCCGGACGATCCGCCGGAGAACCGGCCGTCGGTGATCAACGCGCACACCTTGCCGAGCCCGAGCCCCTTGATGAACGACGTCGGGTGCAGCATTTCCTGCATGCCCGGCCCACCGGCCGGACCCTCGTAGCGCACCACCACCACATGTCCGGGCTGCACCCGCTTGGACAGGATCGCCTCGACCGCCGCCTCCTGCGACTCGACAACGAGCGCCGTCCCGACGAAGTGGAACAGCTCTTCGTCGATGCCGGCGGTCTTGATCACCGCGCCCTCCTCGGCCAGGTTGCCATGCAGCACGGCCAGCCCGCCGTCGACGGTGTAGGCGTGCTCGATGTCGTGGATGCAGCCTTCGGCGGCATCGGTATCCAGTGTGTCCCAACGGTTCTCGGTGGAGAAAGCCTTCGTCGTCCGCACCCCGCCGGGGGCCGCGTGGTACAGCTCCATCGCCTCGGGTGTCGCCTTGCCGCCGCGCACATCCCAGTCGTCGAGCCAGCTCTGCAGATCGGGGGAGTGCACGGTGTGCACGTCGGCGTCGAGCAGGTCGGCCCTGTTCAGCTCGCCGAGCAGGGCAGGGATGCCGCCGGCGCGGTGGACGTCCTCCATGTGGAAGCGCGGGTGGTTGGGCGCCACCTTGGCCAGGCACGGCACCTTGCGGGACAAGGCATCGATGTCGGCCAGGGTGAAGTCGATCTCGCCCTCCTGGGCGGCGGCCAGGATGTGCAGCACCGTGTTGGTGGACCCGCCCATCGCGACATCCAGCGCCATGGCGTTGGCAAAGGCATGCCTGGTGGCGATGGACCGCGGCAGCACCGACTCGTCGTCGCTGAAGTAGTACCGCTTGGCCAACTGGGTCACCAATTCGCCGGCCCGTAAAAACAGCGCCTTGCGGGCCACGTGGGTGGCCAGGGTGGATCCGTTGCCGGGCAACGACAATCCAAGTGCCTCGGTGAGGCAGTTCATCGAGTTGGCGGTGAACATTCCCGAACAGGAGCCACAGGTGGGGCAGGCGGCCGCCTCAAGGGCCGACAGGCTCTCGTCGCTGACGTCCGGGGAGGCGGAGGCGTTGATCGCCGAGATGAGATTTGTGGGAGTGCTCACTGTGCCGTCGATGACGACTGCTTTGCCGGCCTCCATCGGGCCGCCGGAGACGAACACCGTCGGGATGTTCAGTCGAAGTGCCGCCATCAGCATGCCAGGTGTGATCTTGTCGCAATTGGAGATGCACACCAACGCATCTGCTGTGTGTGCGTTCACCATGTACTCGACGGAGTCGGCGATCAGCTCCCGGCTGGGCAGCGAGTAGAGCATGCCGCCGTGGCCCATCGCGATGCCGTCGTCGACAGCGATGGTGTTGAACTCCTTCGCCACCCCACCGGCTTGCTTGACCGCACCGGCTACCAGGTCGCCCATGTCCTTGAGGTGTACATGCCCGGGGACGAACTGCGTGTAGGAGTTGGCGATCGCGACTATCGGCTTGCCGAAATCGCCGTCCGTCATTCCGGTGGCCCGCCACAGAGCGCGGGCACCGGCCATGTTGCGGCCGTCGGTCGAAGTCTTCGAGCGTAGCTGCGGCATCATGTGCTCCAGAAACTGGGGGAACCTGAAGATTACGCCGGGGCTGTCGGATCGAAGGCGCCGCCAGACAGCTCGACCAACCGCGGTAGATCGTCGGGCAGCACCATCGGTAGTCGAGTGCGCCGGCCGGCGCGATCAGTCACCACCACCCAGCGGCCCCCGTCCAACTCCACCCTGCCGATCTGAGCCCACGAAAGTCTGCGCCGGGTTGCCAGCCCTGACACCCGCAGTCCGGCAGCATCCGCAGTGGTTCGGGTGATCACGACCCACACGAGACCGGCCAACGGAATCAGGAACATCAGCAGCCGCCATCCACCGGTCGCGCCCAGCGGAACCACACAGAACAGCAGCACTGCCGGCATCGCCAAGGCCACCGCAGGGAGCCGAAAGACCAGACGAGCAGCACGGGAGGCAGACACTCCTGCATCGTCCCATGTCCAGTTCCCGGACTTGCCGGGGTCCCACGATGCGGGATCGGCGTCCCGCACCGTTGACACTCGCCGCCTGTGGACCTACAGTCGGAGCTATGCGGCAGTACCTGCTCGTAATCAGTTAGCGCGCCATCGCGGCACTCCAGCGAAGGCGCGCAACCCCTTGACACCTCTTGGTGACGAGGGGTTTTTTAGTGCCTCGCACGGGAGTCCGCCCCCACTCGCGGTCCATTTTGCAGCTAGCCAGGGAAGTCCAGAAAGGCCAGGAACATGATGTCACAGGCAATGTGCCGAGCGGGGGAGCGAACGTGACCGCCGGACGCCCGCTGGTGGTGCCCCCGGCACCGGCCGGTCGGCCCGGCGCTGCTGACACCGACCCTGGCGGCCAGGTCGAGCACCTCAACGGCGCCAAGTCGGTGGTCCGGAGCCTGGAAGAGTGTGGCGTCGAGGTGGTCTTCGGGATTCCCGGAGGTGCGGTGCTGCCGGTCTACGACCCGCTGCTGGACAGCGAGCGGGTCCGGCACATCCTGGTCCGGCACGAGCAGGGCGCCGGCCACGCCGCCACCGGCTACGCCCAGGCCACCGGTCGGGTGGGCGTCTGCATGGCCACCTCCGGTCCAGGCGCTACCAACCTGGTCACGCCGATTGCCGACGCCCACATGGATTCGGTGCCGCTGGTCGCGATCACCGGTCAGGTCGGGACACCCCTGATCGGCACCGACGGCTTCCAGGAAGCTGATATCTGCGGCATCACCATGCCGATCACCAAACACAACTTCCTGGTGACCGACGCCGCCGACATCCCGTCGGTGATCGCCGCAGCCTTCCACCTCGCCTCGACAGGTCGCCCTGGCCCGGTGCTGGTGGACATTCCCAAGGACATCCTGCAACAGCAGACAACCTTCAGCTGGCCGCCCGAGATCAATCTGCCAGGCTACCGGCCGACCGCTCGCCCGCACTCCGGGCAGATCATCGCCGCCGCGAAGCTGATCGTTGCCGCCCGCCGGCCGGTGCTGTACGTCGGCGGCGGGGTGATCAAGGCCGATGCTGCGCCGGAGCTATTGCGGCTCGCCGAACTCACCGGAATCCCAGTGGTGACAACGCTGATGGCGCGCGGCGCCTTTCCCGATTCGCACCTGCAACACCTCGGTATGCCAGGCATGCACGGTTCGGTGGCAGCCGTCGCGGCCATGCAGAAGTCTGACCTGCTGATCACCCTTGGCGCCAGGTTCGATGACAGGGTGACCGGTGTGTTGTCGTCGTTCGCCCAGAACGCCACGGTGATCCACGCCGACATCGACCCGGCGGAGATATCCAAGAACCGGACCGCCGATGTGCCGATCGTCGGCGACGCCAAGGACGTGATCGAGCAGCTGATCGCCGCCGTCACGGCGCAACAGGAAGCCGGTGCGGTCGCAGACCTGTTCGCCTGGTGGGCAGAACTCGACGATCTGCGCGACACCTTCCCGCTGGGCTACGAGGAGCCGCCGGACGGCACTCTGTCGCCGCAGTACGTGATCTCCAGGATCGGCGAGAAGTCCGGCCCCGACGCGGTTTTCACCTCGGGTGTCGGCCAGCACCAAATGTGGGCGGCGCAGTTCATTCGCTACCAGAAGCCGCGCAGTTGGATCAATTCGGGTGGCCTGGGCACCATGGGTTTCGGGTTGCCGGCGGCGATGGGAGCGAAGGTCGGCCGACCCGAGGCGACCGTGTGGGCAATCGACGGCGATGGCTGCTTCCAGATGACGAATCAGGAGCTGGCCACCTGCGCCATCGAGAACATCCCGATAAAGGTGGCGGTGATCAACAACGGCAACCTTGGCATGGTGCGGCAGTGGCAGACGCTGTTCTATGGCGAACGGTATTCGCAGACCGAACTCGGCACCCACAAGCTGCGCATCCCTGATTTCGTGCTGCTGGCCGAGGCCATGGGCTGTGTCGGGTTGCGGTGCGAATCGAAGCAGGACGTCGACTCCACCATCGCCAGGGCGATGGAGATCAACGACCGGCCGGTGGTGGTGGACTTTGTGGTCGGCAAGGACGCCCAGGTCTGGCCGATGGTCGCCACCGGTACCGGCAACGACCAGATCATGGCCGCCCGCGGCATCCGGCCGCTGTTCGAAGAGGACTGAGAAGCGTGACGCGCCATACGCTTTCGGTCCTTGTCGAGAACAAACCCGGTGTGCTGGCGCGGGTCTCCGCATTGTTCTCCCGGCGCGGCTTCAACATCCACTCGCTGGCCGTCGGCCCGACCGAGCACCCGGACGTGTCCAGGATGACCATCGTGGTCGCCGTCGACGAGCTGCCGCTTGAACAGGTCACCAAGCAGCTCAACAAGCTGATCAACGTGCTGAAGATCGTCGAGTTGCCCCCGGCCGCCGCCGTTCAGCGTGAGCTGCTGCTGATCAAGGTGCGAGCCGATGCGGCCGGCCGCGCTCAGATCGTCACCATCGTCGACATGTTCCGCGCGCACGTGGTCGACCTGGCCCCTGACTCGCTGACCATTCAGGCTGCCGGCACCTCGGACAAACTCGAGGCGCTGCTGAGAATGTTGGAGCCGTACGGTGTTCGGGAGATGGTGCAGTCCGGCATGGTCGCTCTCGGACGCGGCCCTCGTTCGATGACGTCCACCGGAGGTCGGCAGGACTAATACCGTCGAAGGCCATCCAGCGCCACCAACGATCCATCTGACCTATCCGCGAACAAGTAGAGCAGGAGCAAGCATGGCTGCCGAGATCTTCTACGACGACGACGCCGATCTGTCGATCATCCAGGGCCGCAGGGTCGCCGTCATCGGCTACGGATCCCAGGGGCACGCACACGCGCTGAGCCTTCGGGACTCTGGCGTTGATGTCCGCGTCGGGCTACCCGAGACGTCGAAGTCGCGTACGAAGGCCACCGACGAAGGGCTGCGCGTCGTCACCCCGGCGCAGGCATCGCAGGAAGCCGACCTGATCATGGTGCTGGCACCGGATCACGTGCAACGGCACGTGTACACCGAGTCGATCGAACCGCACCTGACGGCAGGTAAAGCCATCGCCTTCGGGCACGGCTTCAATATCCGCTTCGGCTATATCAAGCCGCCGGCCGATGTCGATGTCATCATGATCGCACCGAAGGGCCCGGGCCACCTGGTGCGCCGAGAGTTCGTCGACGGCAAGGGCGTTCCGGACCTGATCGCCGTCGAGCAAGACGCCACCGGCCACGCAGAGGAGCTGGCCCTTTCCTACTCCGCAGCCATCGGCGGCACCCGTGCGGGTGTCATCAAGACCACCTTCACCGAGGAGACGGAGACGGACCTGTTCGGCGAGCAGGCTGTGCTCTGCGGCGGCATGTCCCGGCTGGTGCAGCTCGGCTTCGAGACCCTGGTGAATGCCGGCTACCAGCCGGAGATTGCCTACTTCGAGTGCCTGCACGAGGTGAAGCTGATCGTCGACCTGATGTACGAGGGCGGTATCGCCAAACAGCGGTGGTCGGTATCGGACACCGCCGAGTACGGCGATTACGTATCCGGACCGCGGGTGATCGACGATCATGTCGCGGAAAATATGCGTGGCGTGCTCGCCGACATCAAAGACGGCAGCTTCGCCGCCAGGTTCATCGCTGACCAGGATGCCGGTGCACCCGAGTTCAAGAAGTTCCGAGCCGAGCAGGAGAACCACCCGATCGAGGCGACCGGGCGTACCTTACGTGGCCTGATGAGCTGGGTTGCCACCGACGATGACTATTCGGGCACCGCGGCTCGCGGCTGACATCCGACGGCGGGCGGGTGGGCGCGCTGGCCCGCCACCGGGATCAGAAGCTGGGGGCGTTACGCGCGCGCAGCCAATTCCTGGTCGTCGCCTGCAGCATGAAGATGATGATCAGGGCCGGGATCAACAGACTGAGAAGGCCGCCGGCGTAGAAGTAGTTGAACACCAGGATCAGATTGATCACCACCAACACCCCGGCGGCGATCACGATGATCCTGCCGTCCTTTCCCTTCAGCGTCTGCACCCCACCCCAGATCAACGCCGCCTCGGCAGCGATCGTCAAGATCGCCATCACGACCAGAAGTCCGCCGGCACTCAGACTCGCCAGAGTGCTTAGCACGACCGCGTTGAGGATGATGCCCAAGCCTCCGATGACGAAAGCCAATACCGCTGCGGCAGTGACAATTCCGGGCCGGGCGGCGGCCACCTGCGCGGCGTCCGACGAGTTGCCAGGGTAGCCGGGCCCGCCGCCTGGGTAGCTCGGCGCAGGTGGGGGATATCCGGGCGCTTGGGCCGGATATCCCGCTGCCGGTCCTGGTGGTGCGGGATATCCCTGCGGTGCCGGCGGCGGGTTCATCGGCTGGCCGTACGGATCGGGTTGCGAGGGGTTGGTCATGGCGACTCCCAGTTAACGGTTGCCGGGCGGCGATCAACCCGGTATTAGAGTTAGTCTCCGCCCTTGTCAACAAGCCGGGGAGAACGCCGCGCCGGAGATCGAGTCCGACGCCGGGATGCCGGGATGCCGGTCAACGATGCTTGAGAGCGAACCAACTGCGGGACGGCTGACCGGCAAGCAGCACGACGATGGCCGCGCAGGCCAACAGGCCAACGATGCTCGCCACCGGGTTGCCGTTGTCGGACAGGCCGCCGATCAGCACCAGCAAACTCAGCGCACCGAAGATGGAGGCGGTGATCAGGAGCAACAGGTAACTGCGGCCGGTCACGGCCCATATACCACCCCAGATCAGCAGCACCGCCAGCAGTAACACCACCAGTCCGAGCGCCACCAGCAGCCCGCCGACACCGGTGGCCGCGAGGGCGAATCCCATCGCACCACCCGAGCTGCTGGCACCCATGATGATGATCCCGCCGATGGCCATTAGGCCACCAAGGACGAACGCCACGATGGCAGCGGCAAGCACCTGCCCTGGTCGCGTTCCGTGCGGCTGCTGCGACGTTGCCGGATAATAGGGATAGCTGGGATTGCCCTGATGACCCTGGTAACCGGCCAGCGGATAACCGGCCGCCGGTTGTTGGGACCATTGTTGTTGGGCGGCAACAGGTTGCGCTCCCATCGGCGGTTGACCGACCGGGGGTGTGCCCCATCCGGGCTGCCCGCCCCAGGCCTGTGGGGTGGCGGCTTGTGTCGGCCACCGCTGCTGCTGCGACTCCCAAGGCTGCTGGGGCTTCGACTCCCACGGCTGTCCGACGGGTCGGTCGGAGTCGGCTGGATTGGTCATCTTCGTCCCTTCCCGGCCGTGTCCCGACTTGATGAGGGAACTGTAGGACAGCGCGCGGGCTGGTGGTGGAATCCGGGCAAATAGAATCAGCGGCGCTGTCGGCGCGCCAGCCGGCGGGCCCAACAGATCCGACAGAGAAGAGCCACCCGTGCCGCAGCCAGTTGTCCTGATCGCCGAGAAGCTCGCCCAGTCGGCGGTCGACGCCCTCGGTGGTGATGTTGAGGTCCGGCACGTCGACGGCGCCGACCGGGCCGCGTTACTGCCGGCGCTGGTCGACGCCGATGCGGTGCTCATCCGTTCGGCCACCCGGCTGGATGCCGAGGCGCTGGCCGCCGCCCCCCGGCTGAAGGTGATCGCCAGAGCCGGCATCGGCCTGGACAACGTCGACGTTTCCGCCGCCACCGAGCGCGGCGTATTGGTGGTGAACGCGCCGCAGTCGAACATCATCTCGGCGGCTGAACACGCTATTGCATTGCTGTTCGCCGTGGCCCGGAGAGTGCCGCAGGCCCACGCCACCATGCGGGCAGGGGAATGGAAGCGCGGCTCCTTCAGCGGTGTGGAGATCGCCGACAAGACCGTCGGCGTCGTCGGACTCGGCAGAATAGGCCAGCTCTTCGCCGCCAGGATCGCGGCGTTCGGCACCACCGTCATCGCCTACGACCCTTACCTGCAGCCGGCAAGGGCGGCCTCGTTGGGCGTCACCCTCGTTGACCTGCCGACCCTGCTCGAGCAGGCCGACATCGTTTCGATCCACCTGCCGAAGACGGCGGAGACCGTCGGCCTGATCGGTCGCGCCGAGTTGGCAACCGTCAAGCCGAACCTGATCGTCATCAACGCCGCCCGCGGCGGCCTCATCGACGAGGCTGCTCTCGCCGAGGCGCTGCGAGAGGGCAGGGTCGCCGGCGCCGGCATCGACGTCTACGCGAAAGAGCCGCCGACTGCGGACAACCCGCTGCTCAACGCGCCCAACGTGGTGCTCACCCCCCATCTGGGCGCCGCGACCGACGAGGCCCAGGACAAGGCCGGCACCGCGGTCGCCAAATCCGTGCTGTTGGCGCTGCGCGGCGACTTCGTCCCGGACGCCGTCAACGTGCAGGCCGCCGGACCTGTGGGTGACCAGACCCGGCCGTGGATTCCCCTGGTGTCCCGCCTCGGCACCATCCTCACTGCGATCGGCGGCGGCCTGCCGAGCGAACTCACCGTCGAGGTGCATGGTGATCTGGCGGCTGAAGACACCTCGATCCTGCAGCTGGCGGCCGTTCGCGGCATTTTCGGGCCGGTGATCACCGAGAGCGTTACCTTCGTCAACGCACCCGCGCTGGCGGCCGAGCACGGCCTGACGCTGGCATCGCTGGCCACCGAAGAAACCGGCGACTACCGATCTGTCGTCACCTTGCGGGCCGCGATGCCCGACGGGGCCATGCGCACCGTGTCCGGCACCCTTTCCGGTCCGCGGCAGGTACCGAAACTGGTGGAGATCAACGGGCGGCATTTCGATCTCCGGGCCTCCGGCGATCTGCTGGTGCTCGCCTACTCCGACCGGCCGGGTGTGATGGGGCAGGTGGGCACCCTGCTCGGCGACGCAGAGGTGAACATCCAGGCGGCTCAGTTATCCCAAGAAATTTCCGGTGAGGCAGCCATCATGGTGCTCAGGGTGGACTCGCCGCCGCC
>JALYXB010000040.1 GCA_030947305.1 Actinomycetota bacterium
GGCACCATCACCCTGAACCGGCCGAAAGCGTTCAACACCTTCAACTCGGGGCTGAAGTCGGCGCTGCTGCAGGCGCTCGGCACGATGGCTGAGGAAGCGGCAGTACGGGCAGTGGTGATCACCGGAAGCGGCAGGGCGTTCTGCGCCGGTCAGGATTTGAAGGAGCACCTGGCCGCGGTGCAGGCAGCCGACGACAGGGTCGGGGAGAGCGTCACCGAGTTCTACAACCCGATGATCGAATCGGTGACGAGGCTGGGCAAACCGGTGATCGCTGCCGTCAACGGGATCGCTGCCGGCGCCGGCGCCGGCTTGGCCTACGCCTGCGATCTGCGGATCGCTGCCAGGTCCGCGACCTTCAGGACCTCCTTCGCCGCCGTCGGACTGTCGGCTGATTCCGGATTGTCGTTCACCCTGCCCCGGCTGATCGGCGCCGGCAGGGCGGCCAGGCTGATACTGCTCGACGAACCGATGGATGCCGACACCGCGCTGGAGTGGGGCGCGGTCGATCTGGTGGTCGACGACGCGACGCTGGCAGCAAGGACGGCGGAGGTGGCCGCTCGGCTTGCGGCCGGTCCGACGGCGGCCTACGGGTGGATCAAGGCCTCCCTGGCGCAGGCCGCCAGTGGCGATCTCGCCGCCGCGCTGGAGTTCGAAAACCGTGCCCAGCAGGCCTGTTTCCGGTCCGCCGACCATAGCGAGGCGCTGGCCGCATTCGTCGAGAAGCGGCCCGCGGTGTTCACCGGACGCTGAATCGCTGCGGTGGGAGCCGCGGACCGGTATCCCGCGTGGTCGGTGTCACGTAACCTTGCCGGGTGGGTCCAATGGGAGAGCTCGGGGCGTTGTTCAACCCCGGCATGCGCCATGAGATCGAGGAGCGCAAGGCCAAAGAATCCCGGCGAGAAGAAGCCGGGAACGCCGATCCTGGCAATAAGCGCATCGATCTGCTGTCCGGGGTCGCCGTGATCAACATGGGTTCGAAAACACCGAAGCAGGCATCCCAGGAGGCACACACCATGTCGCACAGAGCCACCGACACAGACCAGCCCGACACAGATCAGACCGACACAAACCAGACAGACACAAACCAGATCAACACAAACCAGATCAACACAGATCCGACCAACACGGACGAGGACCGCAGCGATGAGCGGGTGCAGAGTGGCAGCGCCGGGTCGGCCGAGACCACCCGCGGCGCGCAGGCCGACCAGGGAACGGCGCCGCGGGTGAACGGCAACGTCGACGCCTCCGAACACAGCAACGTCGACCCTGCAGCCCTGGAGATCACCCAGCAGTCATCGAACTCCGAACCGCCTGCCTAGTCCGGCTCGGCGCAGAACCCGCATACGGAGCGACACCCCCCAGGTAGCGGAAAGCTGCCGAGACTCGCAGAGAAATTCAGTGCGTCGCGACGGCTTTGCGCTACTTGGGGGGTGAACCCGGCTCAGCTGGTGGCCCGCCAGCAGCCGGCGACGTGGTCGTCAACCATCCCGGTGGCCTGCATCAGCGCGTAGGCGGTCGTCGGCCCGATGAACGAGAACCCCTGTCGCTTCAGCTCTTTGGCCATGGCCGCCGATTCGACGCTGGTCGCCGGCACCTCGGTGATGCTGGCCGGGCGTGGCCGGCGAGCCGTCGGGGCGAACGACCAGAGCAACGCATCCAGCCCGTCCGGCAGTCCGGCGGCAGCTCTGGCATTGCCGATTGCCGCCAACACCTTCGCCCTGTTCCGGACGATCCCGGCATCGCCCATCAGCCGCTCTACATCGTTCTCGTCGAACTCGGCCACGGTGTCGATGTGGAAACCGGCGAAGGCCGTTCTGAATGCCGGCCGCTTGCGCAGGATAGTGATCCAGGACAGCCCGGATTGAAATGCTTCCAAGCAGAGCCGTTCGTACAGCGCGTCGTCACCGTGCAGGGTCGTGCCCCACTCGTCGTCGTGATATCGCACGTACTCGGGCGCGGTGTTGGCCCAGCCGCAACGCTGTTTCTCCGTCACCGGTTGTCCCTTATTGGTGGTGCTTGGCCAGCGACACGCTGGTGACCTGCTCCGGCTGTGCGGGCGGCGGCTGCTGCTCTGGTAGTACCTCGTCACGTGGCGCCACGGCGCCCGGGTCGCCGCCGAGCCGGCTGACCTCGCCGCGCAGCCGGTCGAGTTCCTCGGCCACCCTCTCCAACGTCCAGTCGACGTCACCCATCCGATACCCGCGGACGCCAACCGCGAACCGGACGGTACGGACGTCGTTGCCGACGATCGCGGCATCCGGCAGCTCTGCCGGCGAGGTGCGGGCCGGCAAGGCAGCCATCTGCTCGCCGCGGCCGAAGACGAATACCGCGATGAAGAAGACGGCTAACCCGATCGCGGCTGCGATGACGAGATATTCGAGAACGGTGATCACCTGTCGATGGTGCCATGTCGCGAGATGACGAGGGTCGTCAGACCAGTCCGCGGCGCGGGCTGCCAGGCGGCCGGCTGCCCCGGATGCAGGCCACCATTTCCAGCACCTGCCTGGTGGCGGCGACGTCATGCGTCCTGAACACCGCTGCACCGGCGTCGGCGGCCAAGGCGGTGGCCGCCAGCGTTCCGAACAAGCGCTGCTCGGCCGGCAGCGGCCCGTCTTGGTCGCCGAGCGCTTCACCGACGAAGTCCTTACGGGACAGCGCCATCAGCACCGGCCAGCCGGTCGCCACCAGCTCGCTGGCGCGGCTGCACAGCTCCAGCCCGTGATAGGTGTTCTTGCCGAAGTCGTGTGTGGGGTCGATCAGGATGCCAGCCCGCGGTACCCCGGCTACCGCCATCGCCTCGGCGGCGCTGATGGTCTCGGCGATCACCGCTGCCACCACGTCGGCATAGCCAACCCGGTGGGGGTTGGTGCGCGGTACCGCTCCCCCGGTGTGCGAGCAGACGATGCCGGCGCCGTACTCGGCAGCGACGGCGGCCAGACCGGGGTCGGCCCCGGCCCAGGTGTCGTTGATCAGGTCGGCACCGGCCCGGCAGGCCTCGACCGCGACGGCGGCCCGCCAGGTGTCGACGCTGATCACCAGCTCCGGATGCCGCTCTCGCACACGTTGCACGAACGGCACCACCCGGCGGGTTTCCTCGGCCACGTCGACGATGGCACCGACGCCTGCCTTCACCCCGCCGATGTCCACCAGATCGGCACCGTCGGCCACCGCCCTGTCCACAGCGTCGTGGGCGGACTGCTCGGCCCAGGTGCCGCCGCTGTCATAGAAGGAGTCAGGAGTGCGGTTGACGATGGCCATCACCGCTGCCCTGTCACTGGGCAGCTGCTTGCCGCGCAACACGATCGGCGGTCGGGGGTTCCTCACACCGGGCAGCTTAGAGTTCGTCGGCATCGGCTATCGCACCCTCGATCAGCGCCGTCAATCCCGCCCTGTCGAGCAGGTCCACGGGAGCCAGGGTGATGCCGTCGGCAACGTAGTGGAAGGCGGCCCGCACCCGCGGCAGAGCCAGACCGGACAACTCGGCCCAGGCCAGCCGGTAGGCGGCCAGCTGCACGGCGGCGGCTTCTGCCTGCGCGGCAGATGGACGCCGGCCGGTCTTCCAGTCGACAACGGTGAAGCCGCCAGCTGGGTCGGCGAACACCGCGTCGATCCGGCCGCGGACACCCACCGGGCCGACCCTGGTGGCGAACGGCACCTCCACTCGCAGCGGGGTGCGGTCGGCCCACGGCGAGGCCAGAAAGGCCTGCTGAAGTATTTCGAGCCGGTCATCGGCGGCGGCGTCCCGATCGTCGGCGCCGGGCAACTCGTCGAGTCCCAGCAGTGCCTCACCCGCGAAGCGGTGCTCCAGCCACAGATGAAAGGCCGTCCCACGTCTGGCCTGTGGGGCCGGTGGCATCGGTACCGGCCGACGGACAACGGCGGCCAACGCTGCCGGGTTGGCGGCCAGGTCGACCAGCGCGGAGACCGAGATCGTGCCCGGCAGTTCCACGTCGATGACGGCTGCTCGGCCCGCCCGCCGCTCGTCCAACAGGGTGGTCACGTCGGCCGCCCACCCGAACGGATCGTCGTCTGGCTCGCCATCGGTCTGCTGGGTGCCGTTGGGGGCGCGAAGCTGCGCGAGCGCGGCGGTTACCGCCTCCGCGCCGGCGGTGACGGCGGATCGCCTGTCCCCCAACGGATCGGGTGGCCATTCGGCGGTGCGCGGGTCAGCGGTGTTCGGGTTGCTCTCACCGTCGGACGGCGCGGCCGCCCAGCTATCAGGTTCGAAGCCGTCGCCCGCCGCCAATGCCGCCGCCCTCAGCTCCTCCAGTAATTCGCTGGCACCGCGCGGTTTGACGCCGACGGCGCCCCAGTGATGCCCGGAAAGCAACAGGTGCCGATGAGCCCTGGTGACAGCCACATATGCCAGCCGCCGCTCCTCTTCGTTCTGCCAGTCCTTGAGGTCGTCGGCGTGCTGCTTGAGGGCCCTGACCAGCTCGCCCTGGTCGACACCGGCCGGCGGCAGCATCAGGGCCGGCACGTCGGCCACGTCGCCGCGCAGGTCGGGGGGCAGTTGGCCGGCGTCGGACAGCCAGGTGGTCTTCCGGCCGGCCGGGAACACCCCGGTGGCCAGCTGCGGTACCGCCACTACTTCCCACTCCAGGCCCTTGGCGGCGTGCACCGTCAGAATCTGCACCCGGCCGGCCGTTGCCTCGATCTCGCCGGGTACCAGCCCTTCCTCGCGCTCGGCAGCTGTCGTCAGGAAGTCCAGCAACTCCGGGACTCCGCCACCGACGGCGGCGAAGTCGTCCACCACGTCGGCGAAAGCATCCAGGTGCGCCCGGCCTTCGGCACCCGCGAGGGCAACCTCCACGTCCAGTCCGATCGTCCGCTCCACGTCGGCGACCAGGTCGGGGAGCGGTTGGGCCAGTCGACGTCGCAGCTGCTGCAGCTCACCGG
>JALYXB010000041.1 GCA_030947305.1 Actinomycetota bacterium
GGCCTGCTCGCTGCAGGCCAACATGGATCGACGTTCGCCGGCAACCCGGTCTGCGCCGCCGCCGCCCTGGCGGTGCTGCGGACGATCGAGTCCGAACGCCTGCTGGACCACGTCGAGGCCCTCGGCAAACACCTGGCAACAGCCATCGAGGACATCGGTCATCCGCTGATCTCGCACGTCCGCGGCCGCGGACTGCTGCTCGGCGTTGTACTGATCGCCGACCTCGGCCCGGCCGCTGTTGCCGCGGCACTAGCGGCCGGATTCCTGATCAACGCGCCGGCTCCCGACGTACTGCGGCTGGCGCCGCCGCTTACCCTCACCTTCGAGGAAGCCGACTCGTTCGTCCGCGCCCTCGGCCCGATTCTTGATGCAGCCTGCACACCGACTGATCTGCCCACCGCCACCACCCCGGTCTCCGCGCCCACGACGAAGGATGGATCGTGATGATTCGACATTACCTGCGTGACGACGATCTGCAGCCGCACGAGCTGGTCAGGATTCTCGACCTTGCCGACTCCTACGCAGCCGACCGATTCAGCGCACAACCGTTGCGAGGCAAGGCGGTTGCCGTGTTGTTCGAAAAGAACTCCACCAGAACGCGGCTGTCTTTCGAGGTCGGCATCTCCCAGCTCGGTGCCCAACCGTTGATCATCGACGGCCGCACCTCTCAGCTGGGCAGGGAAGAGACTATCGAGGATACCTCCAGGGTGTTGTCCCGGTACGTGGACGCAGTGGCCATCCGCACCTTCGCGCAGCGACGCATCGAAGCGCTGGCCAGCGTATCGACGGTGCCGGTGATCAACGCGCTGACCGACCAGTTCCATCCATGCCAGGTGCTCGCCGACCTGCAGACGGTCCGCATCCGCAAGGGCAGGCTGAGCGGGCTCACCTTGACCTACCTCGGCGACGGAGCCAATAACATGTCGCACTCGTTGATGCTCGGCGGTGCCAATGCCGGCATGCACGTCAGAGTCGCTGCACCCCAGGGCTTCGACCCGAATCCGCAGTTCCTCATCGACGCCAAGGAGCGGGCGGCGGCCACCGGTGGTTCGGTCGAGGTAATTGTCGATCCGCACGCGGCGGTGGACGGCGCTGATGTGCTGGCCACCGACACCTGGACGTCGATGGGGCAGGAGAACGACGGGCTGGACAGGGTGGCCCCGTTCCGCCCGTACCAGGTCAACAGCGAACTGCTGTCCAGGGCCGATTCGGAGGCGATCGTGCTGCACTGCCTGCCGGCGCATCGCGGCTGGGAGATCACCGACGAGGTGCTCGACGGTCCGGCATCGGCGGTGTGGGACGAGGCAGAGAACCGACTGCACGCCCAGAAGGCCTTGCTGGCCTGGCTCGTCGAGCAGTCGGGATGACGGCAGTGAAACGACCATGAGCAGCACCATTCCGGCCACCAAGGCCGCTCGGATCGGCCGGATCACCGAGCTCATCAGGGACCGGGTGGTCCGGTCGCAGACCGAACTGCTGATGCTGCTGGAAACAGAGGGGATCTCGGCGACCCAGGCCACCCTGTCGAGGGATCTGGACGAGTTGGGCGCGGTGAAACTGCGCGGCGTCGACGGGGGTGCACCGGTCTACCAGATCCCCGAGGACGGCGGCCCACGCCCAATGTCAGGTGGCACCGCCAGGGTCGGCAGGCTACTGGCCGAATTATTGTTGTCCTGGAACGCCTCCGGCAATATCGCGGTACTGCGCACTCCGCCAGGGGCGGCGCACTTTCTGGCGTCGGCGCTGGACAGGACGGCCTTCGACGACGTGATAGGCACCGTCGCCGGCGACGACACCATCCTGCTGGTCGCCAGGGAGGGAGTAACCGGCGTACAGATCGGCGGTCTCCTGGCCGCGCTGTCCGATCATCCCGCCCCGCATCCAATTGCGAACCAGCAGGTTTCATCTCACCCAGCAGCCGAATCAGACACCACCCCAGGGAGCATCGACCGATGACCGAACGTATTGTGCTGGCCTATTCCGGCGGACTGGACACCTCGGTGGCGATCGGCTGGATCTCGCACGCCACCGGCGCCGAGGTGATAGCGGTGGCCGGCGACGTCGGACAGGGCGGCGAGGACATGGAGACCATCAGGCAGCGCGCGCTGGCCTGTGGCGCGGTCGAGGCAGTAGTCGCCGACATGCGTGAGGAGTACGCGGAGGAATATTGCCTGCCGGCACTGCAGGCCAACGCCCTGTACATGGAGCGCTACCCGCTGGTGTCATCGCTGTCCAGGCCGGTGATCGCCAAGCACCTGGTGGCCGCGGCCAGGCAGTACGGTGCCAGCACGGTGGCTCACGGCTGCACCGGCAAGGGCAACGACCAGGTGCGCTTCGAGGTGTCCATCGGCGCGCTCGCCCCCGAACTGAAAATCCTTGCCCCAGTGCGAGATTCCGGCATGAGCAGGGACAAGGCCATCATCTTCGCCGAGGAGAAGGACCTGCCGATTCAAACCAGCAGGAAGAACCCGTATTCCATTGACCAGAACGTCTGGGGCCGGGCCGTGGAGACCGGATTCCTGGAAGACATCTGGAATGGACCGGTCGAGGACCTGTACGACTACACCCAGGACCCGGCAGCGGCCAGGGAACCGGACGAAGTGCTGATCACCTTCGACCAAGGCAAGCCGGTGGCGCTGGACGGCCGAGCGGTGAGCATGTTGGAGGCGATCGAACAACTGAACAAAAGGGCTGGGGCTCAAGGGATCGGCCGCATCGACATGGTCGAGGACAGGGTCGTCGGCATCAAGTCCCGGGAGATCTACGAGGCACCGGGCGCGACGGCCCTGATCATTGCGCACCGCGAGCTGGAGAACGTCACCATCGAGCGGGAACTCGCCAGGTTCAAACAGACGGTCGGTCAGCGCTGGACTGAGCTGGTTTACGACGGGCTGTGGTTCTCGCCGTTGAAGAAGTCGCTGGATGCGTTCATCGTGGACAGCCAGCGGCACGTCTCCGGCGATATCAGGATGACATTGGCGCACGGCACCGCAGTCGTCACCGGCCGGCGCAGCGAAGAATCGCTGTACGACTTCAACCTGGCCACCTACGACGCCGCGGACACCTTCGACCAGTCGCTGGCCAGGGGATTTGTGCAGTTGTGGGGACTGAACACCAAGATGACGACGGCGCGGGACCTGCGGGTATCGCAGAAGTGACCGGTGTCGAGGGGAAAGGCTCTGGGTCGCTGGCACTCTGGGGAGGCAGGTTCGCTTCGGGGCCGTCCGCGGAGATGGCGGCGCTCAGTAGATCCACCCACTTCGACTGGCGGCTGGCGCCGTACGACATCGCCGGTTCCAAGGCGCACGCGTCGGCGCTGCGTCATGCCGGGCTGCTGACCGACGCCGAGCATGTCGCCATGCAAGCGGCGCTGGACGACCTTGCCGCGCAAGTGGAATCGGGATCGTTCTCGCCGAATTCCGACGACGAGGATGTACACACCGCCCTCGAACGTGGGCTTATCGGGCTGGTCGGCATGGATCTCGGCGGCAAGCTGCGGGCTGGCAGGTCCCGCAACGATCAGATCGCCACCCTGTACCGGCTGTACCTGCGGGACGCCGCCCGCCGGATCGCCGGCGCCACCACCGATCTGCAGCAGGCGCTGCTCGAACAAGCCACGGCGGCCGGTGAGGCACCGATGCCGGGCCGCACGCACTTCCAGCATGCCCAGCCGGTACTGCTGGCACATCACCTGGCAGCGCATGCCCAGGCAATGGTCAGGGACGTCGACCGGATCCGCGACTGGGACCGTCGGCATGCTATGTCGCCGTACGGGTCGGGGGCTCTCGCCGGATCGTCACTGGGCCTCGACCCGGCCATGGTGGCTAAAGACCTCGGGCTGGACCGACCGGCCGAGAACTCCATGGACGCCACCGCTTCTCGCGATTTTGCCGCCGAGTTGGCCTTCGTGTTGGCGATGCTCTCGGTGGATTTGTCGCGTTGGGCCGAGGAAGTCGTTGTCTTCGCCACCGCTGAGTTCGGCTACCTCAAGTTGCACGACGCGTTCGCCACCGGATCGTCGATCATGCCGCAGAAGAAGAACCCCGACATCGCCGAACTGGCCCGCGGCAAGGCCGGCCGGTTGATCGGTAACTTGACGGGGCTGCTGGCCACCCTGAAGGCGCTACCGCTGTCCTACAACCGGGACCTGCAGGAAGACAAGGAACCGCTGATCGATTCGATCGAACAACTCGAAGTGGTGCTGCCGGCGGTAACCGGGATGACAGCAACACTGAGCTGGAATCTCCAGCGGCTGGAAACGATGGCCTCGGCCGGGTACTCGCTGGCTACCGACATCGCCGAATGGCTGGTGCGGCAAGGGATTCCGTTCCGCTCAGCGCATGAGGCCGCCGGGGCATGCGTCGCGCTGGCCGAGGCCGATGATCGAGGGCTTCATCAACTATCCGATGCCGAACTCGCAGCTGTGCATCCGTCGCTGACCCCGGAGGTTCGTGCGGTGCTGACCGTCGCCGGGTCCCTGGCGTCCAGGGACGGCGTCGGCGGAACAGCACCGGTCAGGGTGGCCGAGCAGTTGGTGACGCTGGCCGAGCGGATCGCCACCGACCGGGCCTGGGCCAGCCGTTCGGCCACCACCGGGCGGTGAATCCCACAGTCGGTCGACTGCTGGCGCGGAGCTTCTTCGCCGGACCGGTGCTCGAGGTCGCCCCGGCGCTACTCGGGGCCGTGCTGACCTCGCCGCGCACCGGCGTCTCGGTGCGGCTGACCGAGGTGGAGGCCTATGCCGGGCCGAACGACCCGGCGTCACACGCGGTGCGCCGGACGGCCAGGACCGAGGTGATGTACGGGCCGCCGGGCTTCCTCTATGTCTACTTCGTCTACGGCATGCACTGGTGCGCCAACCTGGTAACCGGCCAGTACGGTGCGGCATCGGCGGTGCTGCTGCGAGCGGGCGAGGTGACGACGGGGCTGACGGCCGCCAGGGCGCTGCGACCGTCCGTCCGTAGCGACCCGGTACTCGGCCGCGGCCCGGCTGCGATCGCTACGCTGTTGGGGTTGACCGGCGCCGACTCCGGCAACGATCTATGCCGACCGGGCCGGGTAGTGGCGGTGCGATCCGGGGTAGCTCCGGCGGCGATCTCCAGCGGCCCCAGGGTGGGCATCAGCAGCGCGGCAGAGCGGCCCTGGCGATTCTGGGAGGCCGGCGCGGCGAGTGTGACGACGTTCCGCTCCGGCACGCACCGTCGACGGGGTCGCGGCGTAGCCCGGGGCAGCAACGCCCGCGATGCCTCAAAGATCTGACACCGACAACACTGAGGGATCTGACGCCCCGACGCCCTCGCAACCTTGGCGAGGATCAACATCGCCACCAGGATTTGTTTGTGGCATCCGGTCCCACCAGCCACCTTCGAGCGCGATGCGACAATCGACCTCGTGTCGACCGAACCCACAGCGAGCAATCGCCCCGCTTCCGTCCTCGACGAACTCAAGTGGCGTGGTCTGGTGGCGATCACCACCGACGAGCAGGCCCTGGCGACCGCGTTGGCCGGCGCACCCATCACCGCCTATTGCGGCTTCGACCCGACGGCGCCGAGCTTGCATTTCGGCAACCTCGTTCAACTCATCGTGCTGCGCAAGCTGCAGCAGGCGGGGCATCGGGTGATCTGTCTGGTCGGCGGGTCCACCGGCCTGATCGGGGATCCGCGGCCGACATCGGAGCGGGTGCTCAAGACGAAGGAGCAGACTGCCGAGTGGGTGGCGCTGATCCAGCGGCAGGTCAGGCCGTTTCTGGATTTCGACGGCGACAATCCGGCGCTGATGGTCAACAACCTGGACTGGACGGCGCCGATGAGCGCACTGGACTTCCTGCGTGATATCGGCAAGCACTTCAGGGTCAACACGATGATCCGCAAGGACGCGGTGGCGGCCCGGCTGAACAGTGACGCCGGCATCAGCTACACCGAGTTCAGCTACCAGATCCTGCAAGGGCTGGACTACCTGCACCTGTTCACCGAGTACGGCTGCACACTGCAGACAGGTGGCCAGGACCAGTGGGGCAACCTGATCGCAGGCGTCGATCTGATCCACCGGGCCGAGGGCAAGTCTGTCCATCTGTTGGCGACCCCACTACTGCAGGACTCGGCGGGGCAGAAGTTCGGCAAGTCGGAGGGCAACGCCATCTGGCTGTCGCCGGAGTTGACGAGCCCCTACACCTTCTACCAGTACTGGCTCAACACAGAGGATGCATCGGTCGTCCGACTGCTGAAGGTCTTCACCGACCGCAGTGCCACCGAGATCGCCGAGCTGGCGCAAGCCGTCCAACAGCGGCCGCAGACAAGGCAGGCGCAGCGCCTGCTGGCAACGGAGGTAACCACCCTGGTGCACGGTCCGGCGGCCGCTGAGGCGGCGATCGCCGCCAGCGAGGCGCTATTCGGTAGGGGCGACCTGACAGCCGTTGACGAACAGACCTTGGCTGCCGCGTTGGCGGAGGCCGGCCTGCACCAGGCGGACGAGACAGCGACGGTCGCCGCACTGCTGGTCGCTGCCGGCCTTGCTGACTCCATCTCCGAAGCACGGCGAACTGTCGCCGCTGGCGGAGCGAACATGAACAACCAGCGGGTGTCGGACCCGGATCAGCAACTCGTCGCCGACAACCTCCTGTACGGGAGGTACCTGGTGCTCAGGCGCGGCAAGAAGGCCATCGCCGGTGTGGAGATCCTGCGCTGATGCGAATGTGTCCGGCGTCACCGGCGCGGCGGCGATGCGCCTCGTCTGTCGTTGCCCATGGATCGGGCGCTGACCTGCACGGAAGACCGATCCCGGCCTCCTGACCAGCGGACTTGCACTCCCTGTCAACCGTCCGTAACTTAGGCCAAGCCCGCGGGGAACCGGACAGGGAGCAGGCAACTACCTGCTGCTGGTCGGCCCGAGGCAACAACCCCCAGCAAGTCGCACGCTCTGCGAAAGTGGAGCGGGTTCAGTCCGCCTCAGGGCGGGTCGAACAGCTCGGATCCACGATACGGATCAGTGCGGTGGGGCGGGACGAGCGGCTTTGACACCGCGAACCGGACCGGGTAACGTTGTTCGGGTTGCCCCCAAACCGGTCGAGAGGCCTTACTTGGGTGTGCGTCCGCTCCTTGAGAACTCAACAGCGTACCGAAAGTCAGTGCCAATTATTAATTAACCCCGGCCTGCACGGGCCACCTCGGTGGTCCCGGTTCTTCGAACCAGCAGGCGGGATTCCTTTGGTACACAATAAACGAGCAGTCCAGCTCGAAACTGTGGACCAGCGATCAGGCACCTTCTGAAGGTGTCGAGATCTTCATTATGTTGATCAAGCTGGCTGCGTCTGATTCAGATGCGCCCGGCGTGGTTATATGACATTCAATGGAGAGTTTGATCCTGGCTCAGGACGAACGCTGGCGGCGTGCTTAACACATGCAAGTCGAACGGAAAGGCCCCTTCGGGGGTACTCGAGTGGCGAACGGGTGAGTAACACGTGGGCAACCTGCCCTCAGCTTCGGGATAACACTTGGAAACAGGTGCTAATACCGGATAATAACTTGTCATCGCATGGTGGTGGGTTCAAAGTTTTTCGGCTGGGGATGGGCCCGCGGCCTATCAGCTTGTTGGTGGGGTAATGGCCTACCAAGGCGACGACGGGTAGCCGGCCTGAGAGGGCGACCGGCCACACTGGGACTGAGACACGGCCCAGACTCCTACGGGAGGCA
>JALYXB010000205.1 GCA_030947305.1 Actinomycetota bacterium
AGGTCACGACGCCCGGTGTAGGTCGGCCAGATCTCGGTAACGGTAGCCAGCGCTTCTGCCTCTTCATCGACGGTGTCCTCACCGTCCGGGTCCGGGTCACCGGGCTTTGGGCTGACGGCATCGTTGACGCTGCCGGCGGCCGAGCCGGTTGACGCATTTGGGGCGCTCTCGAACGCACTGTTGTCCACCGGTGATGGCTGTGCCGGATGCCCGTTGCTGGCCACCGCGTCACTGGTGACGGTGACCGCCAGGCTGATCTGCTTGTGCAGCAGCGTGGTGAGCACGGTGGTAATCGGCTCCCGAATGGCCTTCTCGAGAGTGTCCTTCGCGTAGCCGTTGGGCACCGACAACAAGGCCGTGCTGCCCAGCATCCCGATCGGAAGCGCCAGTGACAGGCAGGCGCGGTGCTGCTGAGACAGGTTGGCGGAAATGTCGGCGACTGCCGCCGGCCAGATTCCAGTCAGATCGTCCACCACGTTGCCTGATTCCTCCCTGTTCGTCCACGGGTGTCTGAGTTCGACACTAACGCTGCGAGCCTCATCCACATGAGTTATCCACAAAGGTGGACAACTCATTGGATGCGGTCGCCTCCCGGGTCAACGAGCCCCGAAATCGATCTCGGGTCGTCCAGGGGGTGCCGGCCGACGCTAACAACTCAGGACGCATTCCCACAAGACCGACAACTCAGGCAAGGACCCCAATCGGCGTGTCGGAGAGAACTTGCGTCGCCCGATACGGGCATGCCAGCGGTGAAAAGGGTCGGTGCGATGGCTAGGCGTGACGCCGTACCGGTATCGGAATCACCCGAACGCATGGCAGCTGTCCCTCGCTGAGCGTGACTCGGTCACAGGGTTTTGTCGGCGTGTACATCACCGGCTGATCCCTCATCGCCCGATTGGGTTGACTGCGCGGCGTGTCTGAACCGACCATTGGTTTGACCGTCGAGGGGCCAGGTCCGTATTATTTGGGGAGCGCCTGGACCCACCCGGGCCGCTGCACGCTGTCCGGCCACTTTGATGTTCGTGGCCGAGCAGCCAGCAGATTCCGCCGGTTTCGTCCGCCGGACGCAGGGGCCGAGTCCTGAAACGGCTCCTGGGGACACATGCGGGCGACCCGCAGCATTAGCCAGCTGTTGTAGACAACATGGAGATACGACCGTGAGCAAGCGCACCTTCCAGCCGAACAACCGTCGCCGGGCCAAGACACACGGGTTTCGGTTGCGTATGCGTACCCGCGCCGGCCGCGCCATTCTGGCGGCCCGTCGTCACAAGGGCCGCGTCGAGCTGTCGGCCTGAGCCGACTTACGTCGGCGCCGGTCCCATGCTTCCCGCCGCGTCGAAGTTGCGGCGCTCGCAGGAATTCTTCACCGTGGTCCGTTCCGGACATCGCGGCGGCACCAGACGTCTGGTGGTACATCTGTACCGCGCTGTCCCACCACGCCCCGATGGATCGTCGGCGCGGGCCGGCTTTGTAGTGTCCACCACTGTCGGTAATTCTGTGGTCCGGCACCGCGTCACCCGTCGGTTGCGTTCGCTGGTCAACGACCGCCTGCCCGCCCTGCCGGCCGGCACCGACCTGGTAATCCGTGCGTTGCCCGCCGCCGCTACTGCCACCAGCAGCCAGCTGGCCGCCGACCTGGATGCCGGGATCCGGGGGGCCGGCCGCAAGGCCGACTGGGCGGGTTCGACACCGCACCGGCGGGCCGACAGCAGTCCGTCGGAAGGGGCGCGGCAGTGAGTACCGAGCGGGCCGGCGTCCCGGCACGGCTACTGACCGGGCCGATCAGGTTCTACCAACGATTCATTTCGCCGGGCCTGCCGGCGACCTGCCGTTACTCCCCCACCTGCAGCGCGTATGCCGTCGAGGCGCTGCAGGTACACGGCGCGTTGCGGGGCAGCTGGCTGGCGATCCGCCGGATCGGCCGGTGCCACCCGTGGAGCAGGCGGGGTCATGACGATCCAGTTCCGCCGGCCCGCGGCGGTGCCGCTAAGCAGGGTGTCGCCCGGTCGGCCAGCGCCCCCGCGGTGACCACTACCGGATTGTGGGAACCTGCGGGGTCGGCCGTGAGTTCAGTTAGCGGCCCTATCGGTGACGACGTGAGCGCCAACATGGCCGTCAAGCAGTCCGAATCTCGTCTGCCCGATACCCGCCAGAACGGCGCGCGTCGCGATGCGCCGCCCATCGACCACTCAGTCGGGAGCCGACTCGCGTGACCTTCAATCCGTTCAGCCTCGACTACCTGTACTACCCGGTGTCCGGGATCATGTGGGTCTGGCACAAGGTGTTCGGCGCCGTGCTGGGCGCGAACAACGCCTGGGCCTGGGTGTTGTCGGTGATCTTCCTGGTCTTCACGCTGCGGGCGATCCTGTTCAAGCCCTTCATGAAGCAGATGGAATCGCAGCTGAAGATGCAGGCCGTCCAGCCGCAGATGAAGAAGCTGCGGGCCAAGTACAAGGACGACAAGCAGCGCCTCACCGAAGAAATGATGAAGCTGAACAAGGAGGCGGGGGTCAACCCGATCGGCGGCTGTCTGCCGGCGCTGATCCAGGCTCCGGTGTTCATCACACTGTTCCATGTGCTGCGGATGTTCCAGCCGATTCCGAACGGCCATGGCGGCTTCACATTTCGCGACAACGTGTACTTCTTCGGTGCCAGCGATGTGCACAGCTTCGGGTTCGCCAAGTTGTTCGGCGGAGCGCCGTTGTCCAGTTCGATGACGATGCCGCTCGCTCAGCTCGCCCACATGCAAGGTGCTAGGGCCACCATTATCTGGGTCGGCGTCCCGCTGTCCATCCTTGCCGGTATCGCCACCCACCTGACCAGCCGCCGCTCGGTGAACAGACAGTTCGAGATCAATCCAGAGGCTGCCGCCGGCGGCCAGGCAGCGATCATGAACAAGCTGATGGTGTGGGGATTCCCGCTGTTCGTGGTGGTGGGTGGACCGTTCTTTCCGCTGGCGATTCTGTTCTACTGGCTGGCGAACAACTCCTGGACGTTCGGGCAACTATGGGCGGTGCATCGATTGCAGGACCGACGCAAGGCGGTGACGGTGACCCAGGAAGAGGAGCAGAAGGAAGCTTTGCGCTTCTCCAAACCGTTGCCGGGCTCCCGGCCGCTGCCTGGTATGAAGCCGGCCGTCGGGGCGAAGCCCAACCTCGCCAAGGGGAACGGGGCGTTCGGTCACCTGGACACTTCCGCCGACCCGGACATCGGCGCTGACGACGAATCAGTCGGCATCGGGGAAAGCTTGCCGCCCGGCATGACGTCCGACGCCAGTAGGCCTGACGTCAAACCCGCCGGTGCGAGAGCGGGCCAGGGGCAACGCCCGAAGTCGGCGGCCGGTAGCCGCCCACAAGGCAACCGCAACAGGCCGAACTCGAGGAAGAAGAAGCGGTAACAGCCGGACACGTCCGACTCGTCCCGGCAGGTGGCTGGAGTGGGCGTGGTGCACAGACCGATGGATCCGGCCGGTCCGGGTTCGCGATGAGAAGGACGAATGATGACTGAACAGTCCACCCCAGTAACCTCCGCTGCGCCGGAAGACTTCATCGCCGGTGCCGCTGGCACTGACGGCACACAGGCTGTTGTTGGTGATGCCCCGCCGGCCGCCGATGAGATGAACAGGTCGGCGGTCGACAGCGTGCAGGCGTTGGAGGATCCACCGGCTCCGTCCCTTACCGGCGTCGAAGGTGCGCCCGAGGAGAATTCCGGCACGGACGGCGGGAGCAGGACCATCATGTCTAGGCGCGCTCCGGCTCATGAGCAGTTGGTTGCCGAGGGTGACGCCGCTGGCGACTACTTGGAACGACTGCTCGACATCCTGGACTATGACGGCGATATTGACCTGGACGTCGAGGGTGAGCGGGCCGTGGTGTCGATCGTCGGCGCCGGCGACGACATCGAGAAACTGGTGGGCGATCGAGGTGAGGTGCTGGATGCGCTGCAGGAGCTGACCAGGCTGGCGGCCACCGCCGAGACCGGTCAGCGGTCCCGGCTGATGCTGGACGTTGCCGGCTATCGAGCGCAGCGGCGCACCGAGCTGGCCGCGTTGGGTGCCCGCACCGCGGAAGACGTGCTCGAGTCCGGCGAGCCGGTCCGGCTGGCGCCGATGAACCCTTTCGAGCGGAAGATCGTGCACGACGCGGTCGCCGCCGTCGACGGGGTCAGCTCCGCCAGCGAGGGCGAAGAGCCGCGCCGCCGGGTCGTCGTCAGCGTCGGCTGACCCCACCGATCCTGGACGCCGCGGGTGTGTGGTGGTGATGAGCGTCAACCCCGACGACGCTGCCCTTGAGGCGGAACCGGCGGTGGTCCGTGACCTTTTCGGCGACCGAGCCGAGCTGGCCCGACAGTATGTCGCGTCGCTGGCGGCCGACGGCGTGCTGCGCGGGCTGATCGGTCCTCGGGAAACCGGGCGATTATGGAGCAGGCACGTGCTGAACTCTGTCGTCGCCGCTCCACTCTTGCCGGCCGGTGGGTCGGTTGTCGACGTCGGATCCGGGGCCGGGCTACCCGGGATACCGATGGCGATCGCCAGGCCGGACTGCACCCTGATCTTGGTCGAGCCACTACTGCGCAGGACTGTCTACCTGGCGGAAACCGTTGCAGCACTTGGGCTTTCGAACGTTCGCGTATTGCGCGGGCGGGCCGAGGACGTGATAGGCGCCCTCGGCGAGGGCGCGAAGGACGGCGCCGATGTGGTGACATCACGGGCGGTGGCGCCGCTGGGCAAGCTAGCCCGCTGGTCGGTACCACTGCTGCGTATCGGCGGAAAGTTCCTGCCACTCAAGGGATCCAGCGCCGCCGATGAGGTTTCCAGGGACGCCGCCGAGCTGACCGGCCTGGGCCTGGGCGGCGCCGAAGTACTGGAGCTGGGTAGCGGCATTGTCGACCCGGTGACCTATGTCGTCCGCGCCGAGCTGCAGCGTCGGATCCACCCACCGGCGAGCCGGTCGGGACCACAGCACACACAACGTGGCGTCGGCCGAGCTCGCCGGGCCGAATAACTGCCAGCACGACCCCATTCCGCTGGATGGGCGGCTGAAACTTCCCTCGCTCAGCGGTTCGCGAGGGTGACGACGTCGCTTAGTTGACCGCGGGCAATGTCAATCTCTGGCGCCGGGAACATGCTGATGCTCATCACCCCTTCCGCCTCCATGGCCTCGAGGTAGGCGTGCGCGTCGTCCAGCGTGCCGATAGCCCCGATACTGTGCCACCAGTCCGGCGGCATGCCCACCAGCCCGCCCGCACCCTTGGCGGCGTTGAGGTCGGCCAGCTCCGAGTAGAACTGCAGTTTCGCCAGCGTCGGATGATCACCGCCCAGCAACTCGGACAGGAACGGTGCGGTGTTCCGATACGCCTGCTGCCGAGTGGCGGCGAGACTCATGACGCCGAAGCAGCGGATCTGGAACTCGTCGTTGGCGCTGCATTGCGCATGTGCCCACCGGACGTAGTCCGGTGAGCAAGGCCCGTCCAGCAGCACGCCGTCGGCGACGCGACCGGCCGACTCTAGGGAACGCGGACCCCGCACACCGGCGACCACCGGCGGCACCGGGTGCGGTGGCTGCTCGAGACGAACGTTGTCGAGCACGGCGTAGCCGCCTTGCGCATTGACCGTCTCCCCCGCCAGCAGCCGCTTGACGGCGACGATGACCTCTTCCAATGCCGTCACCGGCGAGGCCGGCCGGACTCCCATCTGCGCCATCCAGCTCTGGATGCCGTGACCGATGCCGCCGACCACCCTGCCGGGACCCATGCCCGCCAAGGTGGCGATCTCCATGGCCGTGATCGGGGCGGTCCTGGCCACCGCCGGCAGAATGCCCAGCCCTACCGTGAGCCCGTCGGTGACCGAGAGTGCCGCGGCGGCCAACGGTGGCGCCGTAGTGAAGAAGCAATCCTCGATGAACCACATCTCGTCGACTCCTCCGTCCTCAAGCCGGCGGGCGAACTCCGTCACAGCAGACGGCGGGAAATTCCGGTCGAAACACATGCCAATGGCGGCTCGACCCGGTCTGGTTGTCATCTGTCGACCCTAAGGCCGACCTCCGACGGTGCGGAAGGGAGCCGTTGTTCGGGTAAAACGACGCATGGTCGGGTGTCGTAGGCTCATCGATGGCCCAGCGTGATGGGTCCATTTTCGACACGATTGGAGGACTGGGTGACGTCAACCCCGACAGAGGCCGGTGACGAGACGCGCGTACCGGATTCAGCGGTCGAGTCGGGCGGTGCGAGTGGTGACGATGTTTCACGTGAAACAACCCGGGCGGGCCACTTCGGTGGTTTAGCTGACACCGGACCCCGCGAGTCTGTCGTTGTTTCACGTGAAACCAACCAGGTCGTCGACGAGGCGTCGACTGATCCCGCGGGAGTGGGGAACCATGCTGACGCGTCGGACCCGATAGAGATACCGACCACCACCCCTTCCCTGAGCGCCTATACCTCGGCGGACACCGACGACGACTTCGATGAAGATGCCAATCCCGAAGTCCAGCAGGCCGTGAGCTCGAGGGCCCACTCCGCTACCGCGCTCCCCCGCTTCGGCGTCACCCCTGTCTCGCAACCATCAGCTGATGCGACATCGTCGGCCTGGGAGCCCGAATCCTCGGAGTTCGATCCCCTACTCGAAGACACCCCTATTGCCCGCGCGGCCCAACAGGCGGTCGACGTGCAGCAGGGCGACGTGACGCTGCCCCGACCGCGGCACCGCCGCGTCTTCACCGTGGCCAATCAAAAGGGCGGTGTCGGGAAAACCACCACCGCTGTCAATATCGGGGTCGCGCTGGCGTTGGCTGGTCTGCATGTGCTGGTCGTCGATCTCGACCCGCAGGGGAACTCGAGCACAGCGCTCGGCGCCGACCGATCAGTCGGCACTCCATCGATCTACGAGGTACTGCTCGGTGAGATCGAGGCGGCGGAGGCAATCCAGACGTGTCCTGATGCGCCGAGACTGGGCATCCTGCCGGCCACCATCGACCTGGCCGGCGCTGAGATCGAGCTGGTGACGATGGAGCGCAGGGAATCTCGGCTGCGCGTGGCCATCGATGCGATCAAGGGCGAGTACGACTACGTTTTCATCGACTGTCCGCCATCCCTGGGACTGCTCACCGTGAATGCGATGACGGCCACTGAAGAAGTGCTGATTCCGATCCAATGCGAGTACTACGCGTTGGAGGGCGTCGGACAGCTGCTCACCAACATCGCGTTGATCCAGCAGCACCTCAATACCACCCTGGAAGTGAGCACGGTGCTGCTGACGATGTATGACGGCCGCACCAAGCTGGCCGATCAGGTCGCGTCGGAGGTTCGCAAGCATTTCGGCGACAAGGTGCTGCGGACGGTGATCCCCCGGTCCGTGAAGGTGTCCGAGGCGCCGGGCTTCGCACAGTCGGTGATGACCTACGACGCCGGATCCCGCGGCGCAATGGCCTATCTGGATGCGGCGCGGGAGATCGCCTACCGCGGCGCCCGGCCGGCCGACCCTGCCATGTCCACCGCTGACAGCGCGGTTGACGAACCTGTCGCGTCGGCCGGGTCGGAAGCGAAGGCCGCCGAGCGGAAGGCCATGAACCCTGCGAACAGCACCCCACCGCTGTCGGGCGCGTCGGTAGAAATGGGCCAGGAGGAGTCATCGTGACCAAATCCAAGGGTGGTCTGGGGCGCGGAATCGCGTCGCTGATCCCCACCGGACCCACCACGAACACTGTCTCGGACGTGTTGATGGGTGGCCCACCGCGGCTGTCGGTTGATGCGGCGCTGGCGGACGCCGATGGGGTCGCTCGGCCTGATGGACCGCGCTACCAGGAGATCAAGCCTTCGGACATTCGCCCCAATCCGCGCAATCCACGCACCGTTTTCGATGAGGATTCTCTCGCCGAGCTGGAGCACTCCCTGCGCGAATTCGGGATGCTGCAGCCGGTCGTGGTGCGCGCGGTGCCGAGGGGCACCGGACAACTGGCCGAGCAGTACGAGCTGGTGATGGGCGAGCGCCGGTGGCGGGCTGCCCAGCGGGCCGGACTCGATGCCATCCCCGCGCTGGTCCGCAAGACCGAGGATGCCGACCTGCTGCGCAACGCGCTTCTGGAAAACATTCATCGCGCGAATCTCAACCCACTGGAGGAGGCAGCCGCCTATCAACAGCTGTTGGATGAGTTCGAGGTGACCCACGACGAGCTGGCCGCGCGCCTTGGCCGGAGCCGACCTGTCATCTCCAATACGATTCGGCTGCTGAAGCTGCCGGTCCCGGTGCAGCGCCGGGTGGCGGCCGGGGTGCTGTCCGCCGGCCACGCCAGGGCACTGCTCGGGCTGGACAACCCGGACGCCCAGGAAGAACTGGCTGCCCGGATTGTTGCTGAGGGGCTGTCCGTGCGCGGCACCGAAGAGCAGGTGACGATGCTCGGCTCGGCCACACCGAAGAAACGGCAAGCGCCGCGGAAGAAATTGTTGATGCCGGGGCTGGACGAGCTGGCTCAGTCGCTGTCCGACCGTTTCGACACCAGAGTGAAGGTCGAACTCGGTCGTCGCAAGGGCAAGATCACCTTGGAGTTCGCCACCGTGGACGACTTGGAGCGGATCGTGGGGATCATGGCGCCAGCAACTGGCTCCCGCAAGGCCGCCGACGGTGGCCATCCGCCGTCGGCGGAGACCGACGTCGTTGACGGTGCTGCCGGCGAATCACCGTGATGTAAGTTCCGAACCCCTGCACCCGCGCTAGTTACGTCACGGTGACGGAACTTCACCCAAATGCTCCGGAACTTCTCGCCCACCGCGCGAAAGCTATTGCCGCGCAACGACTCTCACTTCGCCGCCACCGCTGAGTCCGGCGCGGCGCCGATCCGCTAGGGCCCTGCATCTGAAGATCGGCGGCGAACCATCCGAATCTCGTCGACTGCCAATTCCTCGTCCCACTGACGGCCGCCGACCGGTTGGAAGCCGCGTTCTGCAGTCTGTCCCGAGTCAGGGAGTAACGACTCGGCGCCATTCATTACCTGGTGAAGCCGTTCGGCGGGCGACGGCGCGATTCAGCAAGCGGGAGTACAGAGCACCGATATCCTCACCGGCCGCTTCTACGGCCATTGGCAGCATCGAGGTCTCCGTGAGCCCTGGTGACACATTCACTTCCAGGAACTGCACCGAGCCATCGGCGGCGACGATTGCATCGGTCCGCGAAACATCGCGCAGGCCAAGGGTTTGATGCGCAGCAACAGCTAACTCGGCGGCAGCTTGAGCCGATACCGACGACAGCCGGGCCGGTGTGTAGTAGGTCGTCAGTCCGGCGGTATATCGAGCCTCGTAGTCGAAAACGTCGCCGGGGAAGGAGACTTCGACCGACGGCAACGCCCGCGGTGCGCCACCACCATCCGTGCTGTCATCGATCACCGTTACGGCGATCTCGGTTCCGACGACGAACCGCTCAACCAACAGCACATCGCCGTAGGCAAATGAGGAGACCAATGCCGCCGGCAGGTCGGTAACATCCCTGACCGCTGTCGCACCCAGCGCGGAGCCCCCCTGGTAGGGCTTGAGCATGATCGGCATCCCCAGCGAGGATACCAACAGCTCCATCAGTGAAGAGGCGCCCAAATCACGGAAAGTACTGTGCGACAGGGTGAACCAGTCAGGAGTGGCGAAGCCGGCGCGGCGCATCAGGGTCTTGGCGGTCGCCTTGTCCCAGGCGAAACGACAATCATGCGAGGCGGTCCCAGTAAATGGGATGCCGGCCATCTCCAGCACGCCTTGCACCGCACCATTTTCGCCGCGGCCGCCGTGCAGCGCGATGACCGCCGCGTCCGGGTTGTGGGAAGCGAGCCACGGCAACAAGTCTGCGTCGGCATCCCGCACCGCCACATCGTTGCCGCAGGAGCGGAGCGCCTCGGCCAGCCGGGAGCCCGAGCGCAGCGAGACATCCCGCTCGTGGGTTAGACCGCCGGCCAGAACAACGACGTGAAGCGCCGCGCCGGCTGCTTGCGGAGTGGGTGTCATCTGAGCAGAACTCCCTGGACAGCAGTGGTCATCGGCTGGGTGAGCATCTCAAGCGGTGTTCGGCGACGGTGAGGGCGGACCTGAGGCGCCCTGCTTCAACTCGCGACGGGCGAACCCAGTACCGAAGGTACGCATGGTCTGCTGCTCATGCTCCAGCACGCCGGCCAGTCGCCGAACCCCCTCGACGATGCGTTCTGGGGTCGGAAAGCAGAACGACAGCCGCATCTGCCTAGTGCCGAAACCGTCTGCGTAGAAAGCGGTTCCCGGGACATAGGCCACCCGCGCGGTGACGGCGCGCGGCAGCATCGCGAGGGTGTCGAAGCCTTCCGGTAGCGTCACCCAGACATAGAAGCCACCGTCAGGATGGGTCCAGGTAGTACCTTCCGGCATATGGGCCACGAGTGCTGCCAGCATGGCATCACGGCGCTCGGCGTAGAGCTGCCGATACGTTTTGATCTGCCCCTGCCAGTCGAAGTTCGCCAGGTAGCGGGAGATCATCATCTGGTTGAAGACCGGCGGGTTCAATGTCGCGGACTCGTTGGCCAGCACCAACTTTTCCCGAACGGCGTGCGGCGCCAGGGCCCAACCGATGCGCAGACCTGGCGCGAATGTCTTGGAAAAGGAACCGAGGTAGACGACGTTCTCGGCATCCATCGATCTGAGCGCCGGGTAGACGGTATCGGAGAAACCCAAGAGGCCGTAAGGGTTGTCTTCCAGCACGGTGATTCCGGCGTCCGCACAGATGCGGGCGATCTCCGGGCGTCGCCGCATCGAAAGCGTCACACCGGCCGGATTGTGGAAGTTGGGGATCGTGTACAGCAGCTTGATCCGCCGACCAGAGGCCCTGACGGAGGTGATGGCTGCGGCCAGCGCGGACGGGACTAGCCCGTCGTCGTCGGTTTCCACGTGCACCACCTGCGCCTGGTAGGCGGAAAACGTACCAAGCGCACCCACGTAGGACGGCGCCTCGGCCAGGATCACGTCGCCGGGATCGCAGAAGATCCGAGTCACCAGGTCCAGAGCCATCTGCGAGCCGACGGTCACCACCACGTCGTCAGGATGCGCGGAGATGCCCTCAAGGGACATCACCTGGCAGATCTGTTCGCGCAGTTCGGGAATGCCCTGCCCGGATCCGTACTGCAGCGCCACCCGACCGTCCGTCGCGATCAGCTCGGCGGCCTCGGCTGCCAGCTGCTCCAATGGCAGCGACTGCAGGAACGGCATGCCACCGGCCAACGACACCACCTCCGGCCGGTTGGCGACCGCGAACAGTGCCCTGATGGCCGATGCCCGCATTCCGTCGGTACGCGCGGCGTACCGTGTCACATGCGGATCCAGGGAATTTCCGGACATCGCGGGCAATCCCTTCTCCAGCAGTCCCGGCCGACGGCAGGCGGGCATCCGCGAAACGTCAGCGCGGAAAGCCCGATTCTACGGTGCCGCGATGGCACGGCCGTCGAGTGTCGGCCGGTGCGTCAGCGAGTCGCTTCCCGCCTCGGAATGGTCGGCTCCAGTTCTATGGGGATTGGTGCTGCTGTGACGGCCGCCGGAATGCTCCGCAAGCACACATGAGCTAGGGGTTGACATGGGTAGAGTTCTAAGATGTTCTCTGGGAAAGCCTGATAGTTCTCGTTGAAAACTGTTGGAAATAGTCACCTCACAACTCATCACATCACCACTCAGGAGACGCCGATGTCACCGCACCCGCCCGGCCCGTTTTCGTCGTCAGTCATCAGTCGCCGCACTTTGCTGATGGGGTCGGCGGGCACGCTGGCAATGTCCTCTCTGTTGGCCGCATGTGGATCCGGCAACGCCGGTGGCGGCACCAGTGCGGCGGCGGCCGGCAGCAGTGCCGCGCCGAGCACTACGGCGTCCAGTGCGGCGGCGGCCGGTAGCAGCGCGGCCGGCAGCAGTGCGGCGGGCAGCAGTGCGGTGGGCAGCAGTGCGGCCGGCAGTGCGATGTCCGGTAGTAGCTCGGCATCCTCCGGCGGGAGCTCGGCGGCCGGCGGCGGTAAATCGCTTGGCGCCACCTCGATCGGCTCGAACTATTCAGATGCGCCGGTGAAGACCGCTTTCGCCGGTGTCATCAAGGCCTATCAGTTCGGCTCGGACGTCACCGTCAACACCACAGATCACAACAGCTTTCAGAACAACATTCAGAACTATCTACAGGGCACACCCAACGATGTGTTCTGCTGGTTCTCCGGCAACCGGGCGCAATTCTTTGCCCAGCAGGGCTTGCTGGAGCCAATCGACGATGTCTGGGACAAGATCGGCGGCAAGTTCACCGATGCGGTGAAGGCGGCGTCGAAGGGGGCTGACGGCAAGTACTACCTGGTGCCCTGGGTCAACTACCCGTGGGTGATGTTCTACAAGAAGAGCGTGTTCGCCAAGCACAGCTACAAGGTGCCGGGAACATGGGACGAGCTGATCGCCCTGTGCAAGCAGATGCAGAAGGACGGATTCGCCAACCCGATCGCCATCGGGCAGAAGGACGGCTGGCCGGCGATGGGCACCTTCGACATCATCAACATGCGGATGAACGGCTACCAATTCCACGTAGACCTGATGGCGCACAAGCAGTCGTGGAGTGATCCGAAGGTCACCGCGGTGTTCAACCAGTGGGCAGAGCTGGCGCCGTATTACACCCCGGGCGCGACCGGCAGGACCTGGCAGGAGGCGGTGCAGATCTTCGATGCGAACAAGACCTCGCCGATGATTTTCCAGGGCACCGATCAGGTGGGGCCGCAATTGGCGAAGGAGAACCTGTCCGACCTGGATTTCTTCGCGTTCCCGCAGATCAACCCTCAGTACCCGACCAACAGCGCAATCGACGCACCGATCGACGGCTTCCTGATGAGCAAGAAGGTCAAGAACCGGCCGGCGGCTGCGGCGTTCATGGAGTTCCTGGGCACGGCGAAGGCGGAGGAAGCGTTCCTCAAGTCCAACCCGAGCGACATTGGTACCACCACCGACTACGCCGCAAGCACCTATACACCGCTGCAAAAGGCCTCGGCCAAGATCATTCAAGGCACCAAGAACATCGCCCAGTTCCTGGACCGGGACACCCGGCCCGATTTCGCCTATCCGATCGCCCAGAACGCGATGAACGACTTCCTGAACAACCCCAGCTCGGGCGCCTCCATCGGCACCCAGCTCGAGGCGCAGGCGAAAGCGATCTTCACCTGAGCAGGGACGGCCAGGACGGGACGGCCAGGATGACGGCGGAATCCCTCACCCGGACACCGACGACGGCGCCCCCAACATCCCGGCGGCACAAGCGCCGGGCGCGCCGCCTGACCGGCCGCGACCGGCTGGTCCTGACGCTGATGGTCGGCGTGCCGCTGCTGATCGAGATCGGATTCATCTGGGGCCCAGCTGTTTCGACGGTGTTCCTGTCCTTCACCGACGCGAAGGGCGCCGCACCTATCCACTTCGTCGGCGCCGACAACTACACCTTCATGCGGTCCATCGACCCGGACTTCTGGCCTGCGCTGCAGCACAACGTCATTTGGCTGATCGAGTTCACCATTATCGCTACCCCACTCGGTGTGCTGCTTGCGGTGCTGCTGGACCGCGGCATCCGTGGCAGCCGGGTGTACCAGAGCATGTTCTTCCTTCCGGTGATGCTGTCGCTGGCGCTGATCGGGATCATCTGGCAGGTGGTGTACTCGCCACAGTTCGGACTGATCAACGGCATGTTGGGCAAGACGACACCGAATGACGCGATCAATTGGCTCGGTGACCCGAAGCTGAACCTGTGGGCGGTGCTGGTCGAGGCGACCTGGCGGCAAGCCGGCTACGTGATGGTGTTGTATCTGGCCGGGCTCAAGGCATTCGATCCGGCGCTCCGCGAGGCGGCCGCCTTGGACGGTGCCAACGCCTGGCAGACGTTCTGGCGGGTCACCTTTCCGACCATGCGCCCGATCAACAACGTGATCGTGGTGATCACCGTGATCGAATCACTGCGCGCATTCGACCTGGTCTACGTGACCAACGGGGGCACCAACGGGCTGCAACTGCTATCGGCGATGATCACCCAGGACATCACTGGTCCAGCCAACCGAATTGGCTACGGCTCGGCGCTGGGTGTGGTGCTGCTGGTGATCTCGCTGGTGCCGATCATCTACTTCCTGGTTCGGCAGTTCCGGAAGGACAACCGCTGATGACCGTCCTCGCCGTACCCCCGGACACCCCGCAGGCCGGCGCCGTCGGTGCTGGTGCGCCGATCCCACCACCGCAGCGTCGGCGCGAGCGGGCCGGGATCGGCGCGCACCTGGTGATCATCGTGCTGGCCATCCTGTGGATGATCCCGCTGGTGTGGACGCTGTACACCTCACTGCGGCCCGAGTCCGACACCAATAAGTACGGCTACTTTTCGCTGGCTCACTCCTTGACGCTGCGGAACTACAGCGACGCATGGTCCCAGGGCCAGCTGGCCCACTTCTTCTGGAACTCTATCAAGATCACCGTCCCCGCTGTGATCATCACGTTGTTCTTCGCCTCCTGTGTTGCCTTCGTCGTATCCCGCTTCTCCAACCGCCTCAACCTGATCATGCTGTTGCTGTTCACGGCAGGAAACCTGTTGCCACAGCAGGTCTTGCTCTCGCCGTTGTTCAAGATCTTCATTAACGTTCACGTGCCGAACTTCATCAGCGACAGCGGCGAACTGTACGATTCGACCTTCGGCCTAGTGGTGATCAACGTGGCCTTCCAAACCGGTTTCTGCGTCTTCGTGCTGAGCAACTTCATGCGGACGATTCCCGAAGAGATCACCGAGGCGGCGCTGGTCGACGGGGCCTCGATCTGGACCCAGTACTGGCGGATCACCTTGCCGTTGTGCCGCCCGGCGCTTGCCGCATTGGCGACGCTGCTGACAACCTGGATCTACAACGACTTCTTCTGGGCGTTGACCTTGATGTCCACCGGCAGCAAGTTGCCGATCACCTCCGCCATCAAGAACCTGGCGGGCGAGTTCGCGCAGAACAACAACCTGCTGGCGGCCGGGGCGCTGATCATCGCGGTGCCAACGCTGATTGTCTACGTCGCCCTGCAGCGACAGTTCATCGCAGGGCTGACGCTGGGCAGCACCAAGGGTTGAGCCTGCGTTTCGTGCCTGCTTTCGCAGCACACCGCTGCTCCGGGGTGCGGGCCAACAGGCAACCCGGAGGTGAAGAGCTCGCCCCCACCACGATGACCCGATGTGGCTCAGCAGAACGTCAGGGTGCCGCCAGCAGCAGCCGGGTCCATGCGTCGATGAGCCAATCTCGGAACTGGTCGGGGGTCCAACCGCGTTCGCGGACCAGCAGATCCCAGTACTCGGCGGCGTTCATGCTCCAGATAATGTCGGCGACCTGATCGTCGGTCAGGTCGTGGCGCAGACCGGTCGTGCTGCGCAGATCGGCTGCGAAGGCACGCATGTTGGTTGCCCGCCGCTTCGAGATCTCGCTCCACAGGCTTGCGCAGTCCGCGTCGGTGGCGGCAGCGTCGCGCAACGCCATGAACACCGGTGCCAGCCGCTGTTGGATGGCGGTGATGGCGTGCGCGTAGATAGTGATCTTGTCGCTCGCGGTGTCGGCGGCGGTGATGCGAGTCACATAGTCGCGCTGCTCGGCGGGGACCGCCTGCTCGGTCCCAGAGATCGCGGTTTCGACAAGCTCGCGCAGCAATGCCGGTTTGCGCCCCACCGTGGCGTAGATCGTGTCCAGCGACACTCGCGCCCGGGCCGCGATGTCGGCCACCGTTGTTGCGCTGTAGCCGTGGCTGACGAACAATTCGCGAGCCGCGGCCAGCACCGCAACCCGGGTTGCCGCGGCCTGCTCGAGCCGGCGAGGCGAGTGATAGCTGCGCTTGCTGGCGGCGGGGCCCTTGACGTGGTCATTCATCAGTCGTATGGTCTTCCTATTCATCCGAGTCCAGATCGGATAAACATACCAGGAGGTTGGTCACATGGTCTACGCCTACATCCAAGACGTTCCCATCGGGGAAGATCTCTACCGGCGGATCATCGACACCATCGGGCCTGATCCGCTGCCAGGTTCGCTGCTGCACCTGTGTGTCCGGCAGTCCGACGGCGCCCTGCGCTATATCGACGTCTGGGAGTCCGAGCAGGACTGCGCGCGCGCGTTTGACGAGCGGATCCACCCGGCCGTCGACGCGGCGTTCGGCGGAGATCGACCCGCGAGCGAACCCGAGGTCCGACGCCTCGACGTGCTGCACGCCAGCGGGTCACTCTTGGAGCCCTCCTGGTCATAGAGGCCGACATTGCGAGTGGATCCGCCCACCGACTGTTCTCGCCGGCGAAGGGACAACGCAGGGCTACCGTTGCATTGAGCGTGACGGTCGGGCTGGCATACCCGGGGTGGCGAAGGAGCGGGCATGCACCTCCCAACATCGCCGATCGTCGGCCGCGAACGCGAGCTGGGCGCCGCCCGCCAGTTCATCAAGGAGACGGTTCACGGTCCGGCCGCCTTGGTGATCGAGGGCGTTGCTGGCATCGGCAAAACCGCAATCTGGGCAACTGCGATTCAAAGCGCTCGCGCCAATGGTGTCGCAGTGCGAGTCTGCCGTTGCAGTGAGTCGGATGCCACGTTGGCGTTCGCGGGGCTGGGTGATCTTTTCGAAGATCTGGGCAGTGCGGTTCTGGCCGGGCTGCCCCTTGTCCAACAGCAGGCGCTGTCGAGCGCCCTGCTGCTGTCCGACGGCCCGGCAAATGGACTCGACAATCGTGTGGTCGGCGTGGCCGTGCTCGGCGTGCTGCGTCGCTTGGCGCGACCCGGGCCCCTGGTGCTGGCGGTGGACGACATCCAGTGGCTCGACCGGAGTTCCCGAAACGTCTTGTCGTTCGCGCTGCGTCGCCTGGTGGATGAGCCAGTAGGGCTGATCGTCTCGTGCCGGACGGGGGTATTCGCCGACGCGGTCGAGCACGCGGACCTGGGCCTTGCGGGCGAGCGGATCGTCGTCGGCCCTGTCAGTATTGGTGTGCTGCAGCGGATCGTTGCTGGCCAGCTGAATCAGAACCTTTCCCGGCCGACGCTGACCAGGCTGCACCAGGCCACCGACGGCAACCCTATGGCCTGTGTGGAGATGGCGCGCGCCCTGCAGCGGCGTGGGCGCGAGCCCAGCGTCGATGAGCCGCTGCCGGTACCGGCCGACCTCGCAGTGCTGGTCACCGAGCGTCTCCGGGGGCTGAGCGAGCAGGCACGTCGGCTGTTGCTCGTCACTGCGGCCCTGGCTCAACCGACAATCGTCCTGGTGACGGCCGTTGCCGGAGATTCAGAGACCTCGGCGCGCGCCCTTGCAGAGGCGGTCGGGGCGGGACTGCTGGAGCTAGACGGCGAACGTATTCGTTTCACACACCCGCTGCTGGCATCTATCCCGTATGCCGCCCTAGCGCCTGCAGAGCGCCGGCGCCTGCACGAACAGCTTGCGGCGGCGGTGACGGACCCGGAGGAACATGCTCGGCACGCGGCGCTAAGTTCCCTCGAACGCTCGGTCGTTGTCGCGGACGCTCTCGATCGCGCCGCTCAGCATGCCCGCAACCGCGGCAGCATCGACGCCGCCGCTGAACTCGCCGAACTCGCGGTCGGCCGAACACCGACCGGCGATCTGAACGGCCTGCTGCGCCGGGCCGTCGATGCCGCGGAATACCTGTTCCTGCTGGGCGAAACGACCCGGGCGCAGGCGATTCTGCACTCCGGACTCGACGTCGCACCTGCTGGACCATCGCGCGTGCCCGGGTTGCTGCTGGCAGCAACGATCGCCTCGTGGGAGTCGGGGGATGCGACGGTCGGCGACTGGTGCGCGCAAGCGATGAAGGAGGCTGGCGGCGACCCGCTGCTCCGCGCCCGCTGCCACGCCACCCTGGCCGACACCAGCCCGTCTGGTGCCGCGACAGATCTGTTTCACGCCGAATGCGCGGTGAACCTGTTGGAGGACATGGCCGAGCCACCGACTCGGCTTCTGGCGAACGCTCTCAGCAACGTCGCCCTGCACGGATGCCGACTGGGGCGTGGTCTGAGCGTGCCGATGTTGGAGCGCGCTGTGCGTCTGCAGGCAGAAGGGCCACGGGTTCCGGTGAGCGACCGGGCCGCGCTGGTTCTGGGCATGTACCTCAAGGTCGTCGACCGATTCGAGGAGTCTAGGACCTGGCTGCACACAGTCCGGGCGGCCGCTCTTGACGAAGGGGATGACAGCGCGCTTCCCAATGTGCTCGGCCATCTGGCCATGCTGGAATGCTGGGCGGGACGTTACGAGCTGGCGTTGACCTACGCGATCGAAGGGCGGGAGCGAGCGGGTCGGACCGGTTTGCGGGCTCCGGTTGCTGCTTCCGCGCACGTGCTGACCCTGGCCTACCTAGGGCGGCTGGACGAGGCGCGCGCACGTGGTGAAACTGATCTTGCCGCCGACGAGGCCCTGGGCTTTGTTTCGGCTGTTGCGCTGCATCGCCGCAGCCTGGGCGTCACCGAAGTGATAGCCGCCAACACGGGTGTCGCCGCCGAGCATCTACTGCGAGCGGTCGATATCTCGATCGAGGTCGTCGGCATCAAGGAGCCGGCGATCTTGCGGGCCCACCCGGACGCGGTGGCCGCATTGGTCGAACTGGGCCGAATCGAGGAGGCCGAACGGCTGACCGAGCAGCTCGACGCGAGCAGCCGAGTCAATGACCTGCCCTGGTCGATCGCCACGTCCGCGAGGTGCCGTGGGCTGTTGACAGCGGTTGCCGGTGACATGCCGGCCGCGCTGGCCCTAGTCGAGGGTGCTCTCGCTGACCACCAGCGGGTGCCGATGCCGTTCGAACAGGCCCGCACTCGCATGCTGTTCGCGCATCTGCTTCGGCGTTCGGGTCATCGTGGTGACGCTCGGCGTGAATTCGGTACGGCTCACGCGGTCTTCGTCGAGCTTGGCATGCCTGTGCAAGCAGCGCAGGCCAGCCTCGCCGTAGCCAGCATCGGTGGGCGCACCGCCGCCGCTGAGCTGACGACCGTGGAAAAACGCATCGCCACTTTGGTCGGCGCCGGACAGACCAACCGTGAGGTTGCCGCCGCCTTGTTCATCAGCTTGCGTACGGTTGAAAGCCATCTGGGCCGGATCTACCGCAAGCTTGGGCTGCGCTCTCGCACGGAGCTGTCGCGCCACGTCGTCTCGAGCCCCTCCGAGCAGGCCGACATCTGACTCGGGGCTGTCGCAGGTGCGAGCCTGGAAGGTTGCGTAGTTCCACCGATGCGAGACACCGATGCGAGCTTCTAACGTCGCGGGATGACCTCGCCGCAGCCCGACCGCCGTGACGGCCAGGCGCGCGCCTTTCTGGTCGAGCGCTACCTCTCCGCAGCGGCTGCCGAGGAACTGGCAGCGTCGACGGCCCGGATAGCCCGGCTGTGCGCCGACTCAGGGCCTACCGATTCCGCCGTCCGGTACCTGTTCTCGGCGTACCTGCCCACCGAGGAGATCTGCTTCTGTCTCTTCCAGGCACCGTCCGCTGATGCGGTGCGCGCCCTGAACAGGCGGGCCCGCTTCGCCCTTGACCGGGTTACCGACGCCGCTCTCGTCTACTACGAACAGGATCGGCCCCGGCCACGCCTTACCTCCCCCGATCCCTACCCTTCACCCCCGGAGAGAATGTGATGACCCCTTACCTCTCGCGCATCGTCGCAGCCACCGCATCCGGCCTCGCGGGTTGCCTGCTGCTCGCGGCATGTAGCAGCAGCGCCTTACCCACCCATGCCTCTGTGAACACACCAGCTGTGCAGGTAGGACGCAGCTCGACCGAGCCCTCGCCCGCCGCCTCGACCGATTCCCCGGCCACAGCCGCGAGCGGCTCCGCGTGCGGGCTGGTCACCGCCAGCGAGGCCGGCACTGTCACCGGGAAGGCAATGAAAAAAGTCGGCGACGCCGGAACAATCTGCGTCTACGCGGCCATCGCCGACCCGAGCAACCTTGTCCACGTCACGCTCTTTCCCGACGTGCACAGCATGGCCTTGCAAAAGCAAGCAGAATCTGGCGGCCAGCACCTGCCCGGGCTGGGCGATGACGCGTTCTGGAATCCCGCCGGAACCATATTCGTGCAGAAGGGAAGCCGCGGCTTCAGCATCTTGGTGCCTTCCCTGACGCTCACCACCCGCACCGTGCCGAAGACGATAAGCACCCTCGCCAACATCGCCGTCGGCCGGCTCTGAGCACTATCCACCTCGACCGAGATCACCGGAGACCGTCATGACCGCTCAGCACCCCCGCATCCTCGCGGCAACCGTACTGGCCTGCACCGGCCTGCTGGTCGCTGCGTGCAGCAGCAACCCCACCGCCCCCGCGGGATACGCCCAGGCCGCTACCCGCCCCACCGCTACCCACGCCGCCGCCGTTCCGGCCGCCGGGGGGGAGGCCGGCGCCAGTGCACCTCCCTGCTCCCTGCTGACCCAGGCCGAGGTGGATGCCGCTGTCGGACAACGACTCGGACCCGGCAAACAGACCACGGCTCTTGATGACTGTCAGTGGACCACCAGCGACTTCACCGCAGGGGTCAGTGTCTCGGTCAGTGACTGGCAAGCGATCAAGGCCGCTGCCACCGCCAACGGCCACACACCCAGATCGGTGCCCGGCGTGGGCGACGAGGCCTTGACCAACGGCGGTGGTCTGCTTTACGTACGCAGGGGCAACGGTGGGTTCCTGCTGACGATCAACGGCTCGCACGTCGACGCGCTGCCCGACCAAGGCCTCGCGCAGGAAAAGGTCCTCGCCACCGCAGTCCTCGGTCGACTGTGACCCGACCGGCCGGAAACCGCCAGACACGTCGGAACCGCACCACGGCGCTCGAAGCGCGACTACCGCACCGAACGGAGTGTGCATAGGCGTCACCAGACGAGGTCAGTGGCGCATACCGAACAGCGCGTTCATCGGCAGCACCCCGCCGGCGCGGTCCCCCGCGTGTCCCAGGTGCCCGAGGTGCCAGTTGTTCTCGATGGTGGTCAACAGCGAGTAATGGTTGTAGGCGGCGTGATCCACAAAATGGCGCGGCCCGGATGCGGTGACCACGATCGCCGGGATCAGTCCGCCGCCGTAGGTGCCGCCCGGCCAATTGGCGCTGACCCTGCTGTCGGCCTTGCTGACGTACGGCGAATCGCAGCAACCGATGGCGCTTTCCCAGCCGCCGGTCTGCTCGTTCCCGGTGTAGTCGTTTTCGTCCGTGACGATGATGATTGCCGACCGCGGGGTCCAGGCCCGCGAGCCGGTGATCGTACTGACGGCGTCCTTGACGAACAGGTCCGACTTGTGTTTCAAGGCAGCATCGTTCGTGTCGTCCTTCACGGTTCCGTACGGGCACGGGGTCTCCTGGTGCCCGGGGACAGCGGTGTAAACGCCGCCGTGCATGTCGCTGCACTGGTTAGGGGAGATCCACACGAAAGACGGTGCTTTCCTGGTGGAAAGGTCAGCGGCCAGTGCCGAGTAATCCTTGATGTTGGCCATCCGGGCCTGGTTGTTCTTGATGTCGTCGAACAGCACGAACGGGTTGTGCTTCTTGGCGTACAACGGCACCGTGGTTCCATCGGCCAAGGTCGGGCCGAAGCGGGCCAGCTTGTCGGCCGGCAGCGTTTGCATGTACGCCCCCCAGCTGACGTGGCGACTCTCCAGCTGGTCGACCAGATTGGTCCGGTCCAAGTTGACGACGTTCTGGTCGTTGTCGTCCTGGATCCCGAAATTGTCGCCGGCAATGCTGGCGATGTAGTTCGGCATGGAGGGATGAGTGACACCGTAGTAACGGTCGGCCATCCCGTAGGTATGCGCCAACGACGTCAAGTACGGCGCATTCGGGTCGTCGATGACGCTGGATCGCGAGTGGTTCTCCAGCATGATCACGAAGATGTGATCCAGCGGCCGCTGCCCTTCCCGATGATCATCGGCTGCACCGGTGGCGGCCGGCGAAGGGCCGCCGGTCCCGGCTATCGCCGCCCCGTTGCTACCTGCCGCAAAGATCAAAATGGCTGTACTTGCCGCAGCGGCTGCGATGGGTGCGAACCTCTTGATTCTTCTCATGTACGTCCCCAGTTCGATGGTTGCCGGCCGAGCGTTGTCCGGGTGACCGTACTCCGGGGGTCTCGGTCGGGGAAGAAGTCCACCTGCCCCTGCAGAGTGACCAAAGCACCGTTGGGGTGTGCCGTGCGCCAGCATCGCCAGCCGTGATATCGAAAAGCGGTATCGTCACCGGGTGGCAATGAACCTTGCCCTTGGAGCTGGCAACAGGGGGTTACCACTGGCGGCTATCATCATTTGCCGAGATCCCCCACACCATTGTGTGGCAACGCATATGGACGCCCCGTCCGGAGATCCGAGATGACGCTTGGGCTCGTCCCGCTGTCCATGTCGACCATCGGCGCGATCCCGCAACCATGTCGGTCGTGTGTGTTCTGGGAGCTGGATCCGGCCGCGGCAGAGATCGCCGAACGGGAGGGCCATAGTGCCTTCGAGAAAGAGGTATGGCTGTCGGGGGTGATGCTGACCTGGGGCAGCGCGGGACTGATCGTGACGGTGGACGACGAACCGGCCGGCTATGCGCTGTTCGCCCCGCCAACCACCGTGCCAGGGGTGGCCGTGTTCCCCTCGGGGCCGGTGTCGCCGGATGCTGTGCTGCTGACCACCGCCAGGATCGATACCAGGTTCGCCGGTCGCGGGCTGGGCAGCTATTTGCTGACCGGAGTGGTGCAGGCGCTGACCAGGCGCGGGGTGCGGGCCATCGAGATGTTCGGCCGCGAGGGACGCCCGGCGGCCGGCCCGACGCGTGGTGAGGCCACGGGGTCGTCGCGAAAGCACTGCACACTGCCGGCTGACTTCGCCAGGGCCGCGGGCTTCGTCGAGGTGAAACCGCACCGGAAATATCCGCGACTGCGCTATGAGTTGTCCGGCGAGTTGGGGTGGAAGGCGGAGGTGGAGGCGGCCCTGGAAAGGCTGGTCGAGTTGCTCCCGGTCGGAGCCGGCCCGGATCCGGTGCTGGCAGTGGTGGCGTCGGCCAGCAGAGCACGGCCGGCGGTTGCTGGCTAGCTGCTGCGGACGGCTTCCTCGTGCGCCAGCAGGTCGGACATCATGTACGTGCCGGTGCGCGGCTCGTCCCTGCCATCCATGTATAGCCGTTGCACCGCAACCAGGATGCCCTCGGCGATCTTGTTGCGGAATGCGCCGGACATCAGCGCGGCCCGGTCGTCCGGACTGGTCAGATATCCGAGCTCGACCTGCACCATCGGCATCCTGGTGAGCCGCAACAGATCCCAGGCGGCGTGGTGGATCCGGCAGTCCACCATCCGGGTGCGGGCCACCAACTCGCGGTGGACCAGGGCCGCCAGCGACTCGCCGACCGTCGAGCTGGTGCCACTGTCGGTGCCGAAGTGGAACGTCGAGATGCCGGAGGCCAGCGGGGACGCCAAGCCGTCGATGTGCAGGCTGATCAGCAGGTCGGCGTCGATGGAGTTGGCCCGGTCGGCCCGCTTCTCCGGCGGCGGGTTCTGGTCAGGGCCCCTGGTCAGGAACGTCGACATTCCGGTGGCCGTCATCCGGCCCTCGAGGCGGCGGGCGATGTCGTAGCAGAGATCGGCGGCGCGGACGTCGCCGACGGTCCAGCCGGGGTCGTCACCGCCGTGTGCCGGGTCGATGACGATGCGCTTGCCACGCAGGCGCGGTCCTGCCGAACGCACCCGCTGGTGTTCGCGCATCAGCTGGGGCCGGCCCCCCGTCACCAGGTTGCGTCTGGTGATCCGGCTCAGCTCGCCGGCGGTGTGCGCGCCGAAGACGCCGTCCTCCGGCAACCCGCAGTCGCGCTGGAACTGCCGGACGGCGGCATCGGTGCTGGCGCCGAACAGCCCGTCGGGACGGCCGGTGTTGTAACCCAAACCGGACAGTCTGGTCTGCAGCTGGGCGATGTCGTCGCCGGTCATCGGTGCGGACAGGGTGTACGAAAGGGTGCGGTCACCCAATGTCCAGCGGGCGTCGAGCAAGGCCCGTTCGGTGGCCGGCCCGACCACACCGTCGACGATCAGCTGCCTGCCTTGCTGGAACGCGCGTACCGCACTGTCGACATCGGCATCGAACACCGCGTGGGCGTCGTTCTCCAGCATTTCCGGCGCCACCAGGCCGAGCGACGACAAGGCCCGGCGCAGTTGCGCGACAGAGAGGCCGGCATCGCCGAGTCGCAGCAAGATCACCCTCCAGATCACCTGTCGATTGAGCGTGGACCGGGTGCCGGGGGGAGTGCAAACCGGCGAGATCACCATACGCTGCCGGACGTCCGTCGATGCCGACCTCGGCCATCGCCCCGACGGAGGCCGGATTGACCTGGTCCGCAGGTAGCGACCCGGCCGAGCGGACCTCGGTGATGCGGCGGCCATCGCTTGTAGCGGACCGGCCCGCACCGCGGGTTCGCCGAGGTCGCGGTGTTGGTGGTGTCGATGTTCGTCATGGTGGTTGCGTCGGACCCGTCGATCAATGCCAGAAGGCGTGAGCGGCAGGGGGTTTGGTGGCGCGAATGATGGCCCCGTGCATGCCAGGTGCGGCTTCGTGGGTGAAGACGACCTCGGCGTCGGTGAAGCCGACGGCGGCCAGCCCGTCCAGGTACTCGGTACGGGACAGCGCGCCGGCGATACAGCCGACGTAGCTGCCCCTTTCGGCTCTCTGCGCCGCACTCAGCTGGTCTTCGGCGACGACATCGGAGATCCCGATCCGGCCGGCCGGTACCAGCACTCGGAACATCTCCGCCAGCACCGCGGGCTTGTCGGTGGACAGGTTGATCACGCAGTTGGAGATCACCACATCGATGGAGGCATCCGGTAGGGGGATGTTTTCGATCTGACCTTTGAGGAACTCCACGTTGCTCGCGCCGGCCCTGGCGGCGTTCGCCCTGGCCAGTGCCAGCATCTCGTCCGTCATGTCCAGCCCATAGGCGAAGCCGGTGCTGCCGACCCGCCGGGCCGACAGCAGCACATCGATACCACCGCCGGACCCCAGATCCAGCACCTTCTCGCCCTCGCGAATTTCGGCGACTGCTAACGGATTTCCGCAGCCCAGAGAGGCCAGCACGGCTTCCTCAGGGAGATCGCCGGTCTGGTCCGGGGTATACAGACCTGCTCCGAAGATGTTCGCCTCGCCATCCTCCCCGATCGCGGCGAGCGCATCGGCCGGCCCGCAGCAACTGGTCTGCGGCCCCTCGGCCGGACCGCAACAGCTGGCCCGAGAACCGTCGGTGACCGCCAGCGCGGCAGCGGCATAGCGGTCACGAACCTGGTCACGGACTTCATCGGTCTGAGACATTGCAATCCTTTCATTGATGGACGTCGATGTCTCAACCATGGGCCATGACATAGACGGATGTCAATGTCTGCAGCATAATGATTTCATGACCACCACCGCGCTTCTGGCCATCGACATCGCCTGCTGTGCGCCGCTCACCAGAGAACCGCTGACCGCCTCTGCCGCAGCCGATCTCGCCCGCACCCTGAAGGCCATCGCCGACCCCGCCCGACTACGGCTGCTGTCCATGGTCGCCGCCCACGAGGGTGGCGAGGCCTGCGTGTGCGACCTGACCGGCCCGCTCGGCCTGAGCCAGCCGACCATCTCTCACCACTTGAAGGTTCTCGTCGACGCCGGCCTGCTGACCCGCGACAAACGGGGTGTCTGGGCCTACTTCACCCTCGTTCCCGGTGCGTTGGACTCGCTGGCCGCAGTGCTGAGGACCGCTTGACCCGGTGTCCTTACGGCAATGGGCGGTGTTCCAGCAGTCTTTTGAGCGTACCCAGATCGACGGCAACGGCAGCCGCGTCGGCGGCGAAGTCCGCGTCGGTCATGCCCGGGCGCCGGCGGACGGTGAACACCACCTCGCAGCGGTCACCGTCACCGATCACCCGCATCGGGTTATGGACCACATCGCCAGAGGGAAGCATGACGTCGTGATCGAGAACGCCGAACTCATTGCGCGGCGCGAACGCGAAGGCGACTCGGCCCATCGGTGAATGGGCCACCCATCGGCCGTCAATCTGCTCGACCGTGCTGGCCAGCCCCGGCGCCCACTGCGGCAGGTTGGCCGGCTGCGAGGCATAGTCATAGACCGCGGCTGCGGGCCGATCGACCGATACGCTGACGTGCCGGGATTCTGTTGCCATGGCTTCACCGTGCCAGATGCCCCGACACGGTGAGACAGGTCTCGGTGCCCGGAGGGTGGCTCAGATCCCGCGGTCGGAGCAGCTCACGCACCGAGTCGCCGTCGGCAACGCACGAAGCCTGCCCTGAGCGATGGGCTGTCCGCAGACGACGCAGGTGCCGTAGCAGCCGGCATCGAAGTTCGAGATCGCCTCGTCGGCCGCAACGATTCTCAGTTCGGCGGCCCGTCGCAGTGACTCCAATCGCGACCATTCGGCGGACAGTGGCTCGCCGTCGGGATCGTGCTCGTCGTCGTCGAATCCATTGCTCCGCAACCGTCTCACCTCGACCAATGCGGCGGTCGCGAGTTGTAGCTCGGCGTTGAGCGCGGCGCGGTGCCGGATCAGCGTTTGTCTTGGATGCACGCGTGCCATTTTGCCTCTTCCACGATCGGGAACCAGGATGGGCAGATGTCATGACCCGCCGGCGGCTCTCGAGCCCGCGGACGTGACAACTGCCGACCGGAGATGACTGGAAACGTTTGCACTGTTGTTGCGCGGCGGCACAGTGTTGAGCGGCACCGGCACACCCGGCGCTGTCGCAGATGTCGCTATCGGCGACGACGGAATCATCGCCGAGGTCGGGCGGATCGCCGATCAACGGGCCCGCCGGGTGCGCTGGATGTCAGCGGCGCCGTCGTCTGTCCCGGCTTTATCGATCTGCACTCGCATGCCGACTATTCGGTATTCGGCGCGCCGGCTGCGCTGACCCAGGCCTATCAGGGCGTTACCACGCTGATCACCGGAAACTGCGGATTCTCACCGTTCCCGCTCACCGACGAATATGCCGAAGAAGGGAAGGCGCACAAGGTTTTCGGCGGCGAGCTGCCGTGGAACTGGCGCACCGCCGGCGAATTCATGGACGCGGTCGACGCGCTGCCACTAGGGGTGAATCTTGGCTGTTTGGTTGGGCACGGCACGTTGCGGATCGCCGCCATGGGGTCCGACGAACGGGCCGCCACTGCTGCCGAACTGCAGCGAATGCGCGAGCTGCTACGGCAGTCGGCGGACGCCGGCATCGTCGGCATGTCCAGCGGATTGATATACGCGCCAGGCGCTTTCGGCTCCAGCGACGAGCTGGTCGAGCTGTGCACCGAGGTGGCCCGCCACGAATTGTTGTACACGACGCACATGCGCAACGAGGGGGATCAGCTGCTGACAGCGATCGCCGAGGCCGTCGACACCGCACGGAGAAGCGCGGTGCGGCTGGAGATCTCGCACTTGAAGGTGATCGGGTCGGCCAACTGGGGCAACACAACACGAGCCATTGCGGCGATCGAGGCGGCCCGCGCCACGGGAGTGGACGTCACCACCGACGTGTACCCGTACACCGCATCCAGCACCACCCTCACCACCCGGCTTCCGAACTGGGCGATGGACGGCGGCCACCAGCAGCTGCTCCGCCGGCTGGCCGATCCGGCCGCCGCCGAGCGGATGGCGACCGAACTTGCCGGACGGCCCGGTGGCTCGACCCCGCCAGACGGGGTGATCATCGCCGACACCCGGCCCCTACCGGCAGTACATCGGCCTGAGCCTGGCCGACATCGCCGCACGACTGCAGCTGGGTCCGGGGCACACCATCGTGGAACTGCTCCGTGCGCAGGGAGCCGAAATGTCGATCATCGACCATGGGATGGCCGAGAACGATCTGGAGGCGGTGCTGCGATACCGGTTGGCCGCGGTGGCCAGCGACGGGGCCGTGCTGGCCGCCACCGGCGACAGCCGCCCGCATCCGCGCAGCTTCGGCACCTTCAGCAGAGTGCTCGGCCGCTACGTCCGTGACCATGGACTGCTGGATCTGCCGGACGCGGTGCCCAAGATGACCTCGCTGCCGGCATCCAGGCTCGGTTGGCGTAACCGCGGCGTTCTGCGGACCGGCGCGGTCGCCGACATCTGTGTATTCGACCCGGCGACCGTGCGGGACCGCTCCAGCTACGACAACCCGTGGCAGCTGTCCACCGGCGTCCTGCACACTCTGATTGCCGGCGTCCCGATCCTGGAGGCCGGCCAGCCCACCGACCTTCGACCCGGCCGGATCGTCCGCGGCCGCTCAGGGAGCACGTCCGCCGTGCACCGATGACCGGGTTGATCACAGCAGACCGGGGTGGCGATCGTGTTCCCCGTCTCCAGGTGGAGGGGTTTAGCGGGTGATTCCGGTGTGGCCGAGGCTGTATCGGCCGGGGATGGGCATCAGGGCTAGGCCGTGGGGGCCGTGGCCGACGGGGATTTTGGCGAGTAGTCGGCCGGTGCTGGTGTTGAGCACGTAGACGACGTGGTGGTAGCGGCCGGATATCCATAGTTGG
>JALYXB010000061.1 GCA_030947305.1 Actinomycetota bacterium
AACCGCCGGCCGCCCGGTCGCCGTCGGAAGCTGCCGGTTGGCCGCCCCTGCTGAAGTCCTTGCGCACCACCCGCCCACGAGGGCCTTCCAGCGGATCGGCCCAGCGATGCGGACCGTGCTTCTTCTCGCCATTTTCGCCGCCGCCCATTGCCGCGATTGCATACGCAGCGGCCGCCGCCTTGGTATCGGCGTCGGGCCCGGCGGCCACCGGCCGTGCCGACTCGATCCCCGCCCCCTCACCCTCGCCGTCAACTGGGCTGAACCCCTCACCGAAGTGATCTCGCCACGGATCGATGCCACCTGCCAAACGGTCAAGCACGCCAGCGAAGTCGAGCTGCGCAAGGTCGGCATCGGCTACCTCCTCCCAGGTACGTGGGGCCGCCACCATCGGGCGTTCCCTGCCTCGCATCGAATACACCGCAATAGTGGTCTTGGCCGCGGAGTTCTGCGACCAGTCCAGGAAAACCCGCCCCGGCCGCACCGATTTCGCCATCTTCGAGGTCACCAACTTCGGGTGCCGCGATTCCAGCGACTGACCGACCGCTTTCGCCGTTGCCGACACCTGGTCGGAGGTCCGAGTGCCATCCAGCGCCACATACAAGTGCAGTCCTTTCGACCCGCTGGTGACCGGAACAGCGTCGGATCCGGCCTCCTGCAACACTTCTCGCACCCAGCGGGCTACCTGTGCACACTCGGCCAACCCGACACCGGGGCCGGGGTCGAGGTCGAAGACCATCCGGTCCGGGCGCCCGGGGCGATGGGAATCGAAGCGCCACTGCGGTACGTGCAGTTCCAGCGCGGCCATCTGCGCCATCCAGGTGAGCACGGCCGCCGAGTCGATCATTGGGTATTCCACCGGGCGGTCGCTGTGCGCAACGATCTGCCGCGGAACCCAGCGCGGGGCACCAGCTTCGGTGTTCTTGACGAAGAACGGCTCAGAATCCACGCCGTTGGGCCAGCGCTTGCGGGTGACCGGCCGGCCGGCCACCACCGGCAACAGGGCAGGAGCTGCCAGCGCGTAGTACTGCAGCACCTCGGCCTTGGTGGTCCCGGTGGCCGGGTACAGCACCTTGTCCAAGTTGCTCAGGGAGAGCCGGTGACCCTCGATTTCCACGACTGTCGTCTCGCCAGCCATGGTGTCGCCTCCTCCACCGCCAATAATCAAAATGCAAGATGTCGTCGCACTTCGCCGCCGCAGCGTCCATCATGGTTCCATGCGATCGATCTGGAAGGGTTCCGTGGCCTTCGGCCTGGTCAATGTGCCGATTCGGCTGTACAGCGCCACCGAGGACCGTGATGTGAAGTTCCGTCAGGTACACGCCAAGGACGGCGGCCGGATTCGCTACCAGCGGACCTGCGAGCTGGACGGCGAGGTGGTGCCGTTCTCCGACATCGAGAAGGCCTACGAGAGCGAAGACGGCCAGACGGTGATCCTGACCGCCGACGACTTCGGCAGTCTGCCGGTAGAGGAGGACAGAGAGATCACTGTCCAAAGCTTTGTGCCGGTGGATCAGGTCGACCCGCTGATGTTCGAGAAGGCCTATTACCTGGAGCCGGCCAGCAAGTCGGCTAAGCCGTACCAGCTGCTGCTGCAGACCCTGCAGGACACCGATCGGTTGGCGATCGTCAGCTTCGCGTTGCGGCAGAAGACCAGGCTGGCGGCGCTACGGGTGCGGGAGGGGGTGCTGGTGTTGCAGACCTTGCTGTGGCCGGACGAGGTGCGCGAGGCGGAGTTTCCGTCGCTGGAGACCGAGACCAAGGTGGCACCGGCCGAGAAGAAGATGGCCGCCATGCTGGTCGAGTCTTATTCCGATGATTTCCATCCGGAGAACTTCACCGACACCTACCGGGTCGAGTTGCAGCAGCTGATCGACGCCAAGTTGGACGGTGGCGAGGCATTCCCCACCAAGTCGAAGGAAGAAGAGGGCGAGGACGCCGAGGTGGTCGACCTGCTGGCAGCGCTGGAACGCAGCGTCGCCCGCCGCAAGGAGGAGGGCGATGGCAGCGGCTCGGCGAAGAAGTCCACCGGGGCCAACAAGTCCGGCACCACCTCAGCGAGCTCGTCGGCCAGCGGCATGAAGGCGGCCAGCAAGAAGCCGCCGACCCGGAAAGCCAAGGCAGGCTGACTATCCCTTCGTAGTCCTCAGGCCGTGCTGGCCGGGTCGTCACGCAGTCAGCTGGAGCCGCCGACGGCATGCAGGTGCCTGGCCCTGACCGGCGCGCTCGCCGTCAGCGGTTCAGCGTGTTTCAGCTCGTCGGTGGGGTCGCTCCACACCTCGGCGAGGGCCAGGTAGCCGGTTGACGACCACCGGCCGTCCGTCTCTTCGCATTTCGGCTGGCCGGCGATCCGCCGGTCGTCGATGGTCAGCTCACCGATGCCGCACGGCATGTAGACGTGCGACAGTCCCAGGGCAATATCGCCGAGCGGGAACGCCGGATGGCTGAACTGGCGCCGATCCTTGACCTCGCCAATCCGCAGTTCGATGCCGCCGCCGCCGGCCAGCAATCCAGAAACAGGATCGCAGGTGAACTCGACCTTGGCGTCGGTGTGTCGGACCGGCTGCTGGCCGGCAAAGCTCTTGACCTCCGGGAAGTGCTTGTTGAAGCGCTCCAACAGGATCCTGGCGAGGTGCTCGTCGGTGCCAACGGTCCGCCAGCCGCGCTCGTCGACAGCCATCAGCACGGTGCCGAACCCCCACACCGACCAGTCGACCATCCACAAGCTGGCGGCGGCCACTGGTTCGCCGTCTGCGTACAGCAGCAATCCGGGGTTGCTGCCAACCAGGACAATGCTCATTTTCCAACCCAACACGGTGAGCGGGCGCCACTCCGATTCGTCCTGCCCACCCGCAGCAGGCGCTACAGTCCCAGCGTGCGCCAGAAGTGCCCGCAGCGCATCTCGGCGGCTACTAGCGGTGGTTGCCCGGTGGATCCGGTCGGCCGGGTTTCATCGGGTCGATCGTCGGGGGCGGCATCATGTCATCGTCACCAGGTTGTGACGGAACCTCCGCTACGCCGGGCCCGGTAGGCGGCAACATTGGAACGGTTCCCGCAGGTGACGCTGCAGAACCGCTTGGAGTGGTTCTTGGACAGATCGATCAGCACATCGTCGCAGTCGGCGGCCGCACACACCTGCAGCCGGTCGATACTGTCGGTGCGCACCACGTCGACCAGCGCCATGGCGGCCTCAACGGCCATCCGGGTCGCCAGCGATTGGCCCGCAGCGGTGGCATGCAGGTGGTAGTCCCAGGAATCGTGTTTCACCAGCTGTGGCAATGCTTTTCCGTCCCGCAGTAGATCGTTGAGCTGCTCGACCATGCTGTCCTTGTCGCTGATCCAGGCGGCGCGCAGTCGGACCCTGAGCGCGCGCACCGCCTGCAGTTCGGCGTCGTCGTTCGTCCGGCTGCCGGTGATCTCCCAATCGGCCACGAAGCGCTCCAGTTGATCGATTGCGGTCAGCTGGTCGCCATCCTGGCTGAGGGTATTGACCAGCGCCGCCGCGCAATCCAATGACACCTCGGTGTCATGGGCAAACAGCATCTTGACTCCTGACGTCAGTCCACGTTACGGTAATGACTATAGTACTTTTTACCCCTTACTAGATGGGACTGCCATGAGCTCGACACTTTCGGTGAAGGTGGCCGCCGACAGCCGGCCGTCGATCGGGCCGGGAGTCGGATTCAGTCTGCTGGCCGCCGCCACCTTCGGCTCGTCGGGCTCCATGGCGCGCCCGTTGCTGGCCGCGGGTTGGTCACCGGGCGCCATCGTGCTCGTTCGCATCGCGTCGGCGGCGCTGCTGCTACTGATTCCGGCGCTGCGCAGCCTGCGCGGGCGCTGGCCGTTGCTGCGCAGCAGGCTCGGACTGGTGGCGGTGTTCGGCGTGCTGGCGGTCGCCGGCGCCCAGGTGTGCTTCTTCAACGCCGTGCAACACGTATCGGTGGGGGTGGCGCTGTTGCTGGAGTATTCGGGCGTGTTGCTGGTCGTCGGTTGGCAATGGGCCAGGACCAGGATTCGGCCGGTGGCGCTCACCTTCGTCGGCGCCGTTGTGGCGGTGGCCGGATTGATGTTGGTGCTCGATGTCTTTGGCGCGCTTCATCTTTCGATAGTCGGAGTGCTGTGGGGGTTCGGGGCGTCCATCGGACTCGCCGTCTACTACGTGATCGCCGCCCGCACCGAGGACGGTCTGCCGCCGCTGGCCGTGGTCACCGTCGGCATGGTGTTCGGCACGGCAGCGCTCGGGTTGGCCGCGCTGGTCCGAATCCTGCCGCTGGCCTTCAGATTCTCCGATGTTCAGCTGGCGGGGGTGACGATGACCTGGCTGCTGCCCGCCCTGTGGCTCGGCGTGGTGGCGGCCGCCGTTGCCTATGTGTCCGGCGTCGAGGCCAGCCGGAGGCTGGGATCCACTGTGTCCTCGTTTTTCGGGCTGACGGAGGTGCTCTTCGCGGTGCTGTTCGCCTGGCTGTTGCTCAGCGAGGTGCCGGGAGCGGGCCAGCTGGCAGGTGGTGTGCTGGTGCTGATCGGGGTGGTGCTGGTGCGGCTGGGCGAACTGAGGTCACCCTCCCCGGGGGCCGATCCCCCGCAGCCATAGGCCGTGCGCTGCGGGTGATGAGTTTCGAGGCTTCTTTGGACACCGCTATCGTGACCTGCATGCATCGAATCCTGCTCCGCCAGATCGTCATCGACGTGCCCACCGAACAGTTCCAGGCCACCCAGACCTTCTGGTCCAGCGCGCTGCTGGCCACCTCCCGCCAACTCGAAGACCACCCCGAATTCACCGCACTGGAACAACTCGCGTCCACCGCACAGATCGGCCTACAAGACATTGGCAGCACACCGGCGCGCGTTCATCTCGACATCGAGACCGACGACATCGAGGCAGAGGTAGTGCGGCTCAGCAAGCTCGGAGCAACCGAATTCCGCCGGCACGACGACTGGATCACCATGACCGACCCCGCCGGCCTGCAGTTCTGCCTCATCCCGCCGGAGTCACCGCAGTTCAGCGAGCACGCCCGCGACGTCGGCTGACCGGATGCCGATCGGTCAGCGCCGAGCGCACCGAGTGAAAGTTCAGTCCCGTGGCAACTCGCGCTTGAGGATCTTCCCGGACGCCGTTTTCGGCAGCGACTCGACGATGGTGACGGTGCGCGGGTACTTGTAGGCGGCGATGCGATCTTTGACGTACTGGGAGATCTCCGTAGGGTCGGCGGTTTGGCCGGGAGCGAGCACCACGAACGCAGCGATCTCCTCGCCGAGCATCTCGTGCGGCACGCCGACCACCGCGGCCTCCGCTATGGCGGGGTGCTCGTAGAGCACTTCCTCGACCTCCCGTGGGTAGACGTTCATGCCGCCGCGCAAAATCATGTCCTTGATCCGGTCGACGATGTAGAAGTAGCCGTCGCTGTCGCGCTTGCCGAGATCGCCTGAATGGAACCATCCGTCCTTGATCGCCTCGGCGGTGGCCTGCGGATTGTTCCAATAGCCGCGCATGATGGCGTCGCCGCGGATCACGATCTCACCGGGCTCCCCGTCGGCCACCTCGGCGCCCGCGTCGTCCAGCACGGCCATCTGGACGCCCTCGATCGGGAAGCCGATAGAGCCTGGCTTGCGCTCGGCGTCGGGATGGTTGAAGCAGGCAACGGGCGAGGTCTCCGACAGCCCATAACCCTCGAGAATCGGGCAGCCGAACGTCGCCTCGAACTTGTGCAGCACCTCCACCGGAAGGGACGAGCCACCGGCCGCCGCCAGCCGCAGCGAGGTGAGATCGGTGTCCCGGCTGCCGGCTTTGGACAGCATTCCCATGTAGTAGGTCGGTACCCCTTCGAACACCGTCACCCTGTCGCGGGCGATCACGTCCAGCGCGGTGTCCGGGTCGAACCTGGTGATCAGCGACAGGCTGGCGCCCACCGCGATCGAAGTGTTCAGCCCGCACGTCATCCCGAAGACGTGGAACAGCGGCAGGCAACCCATCACCACGTCGTCGGCGGCCAACGTCAGCAGCGTGCGGGCCGTCACCGCCTGGTTGCTGTTGAGGTTGACGTGGGTCAGCTCGGCGCCCTTCGGCCGGCCCGTGGTTCCGGAGGTGTACAGAATCACCGCGGTGTCCGAGTCCGCCCTGTCCACCACCTCGGTAATGGGTTCGACGTCGTTGAGGATGCCGGCCATGGCGACGGCGTCCGCGCCCTCGACGGGAACGAACGTCACCCCCGCGGCTTTCGCCCCGTCGCCGGCCGCGCCGGGCATCGCGAAGATCATCTTGGCGCCGGAGTCGGACAGGTAGTACTCGATCTCCCGTACCTTGAACAGCGGGTTCATCGGCACCACCACGGCCCCGGCCCGCAGCGCGCCGTAGTAGATAACCGCGAATGCCGGGATGTTGGGCAGCATCAGCGCCACTCGATCCCCTGGCTGAATCCCGTGCGCCGCAAGGTATCCGGCCATCTTTGCGGTAGCAGTGTCCAGGTCGGCGTAGCTCAGCCGGACATCATCGAGGATGATCGCCGTCGACTGCGGCGTGCGGGCAGCGGTCGTGGTGAGATTGGTGGCGAGACTGGTCATAACGCTCCCTTGCGCTGATCGTGTCGACGCCGGTTGCCTGCTCGCACCGGCAACCCGACGGTAGCGCTACCTCACCATGGCATCGCGGTTTCTCCAACAGCCGAGGTGTGTCAGCGCGGCTCCAGCAACAGCACCGGGATCTTCCTGTCGGTCTTGGTCTGGTAGTCCGCATACGGTGGATAGGCAGCGACGCAGCGCGGCCACCACTCGTCATGCTCGGCAGCCGTGGCCAGCCGTGCGCGCAACGGAAACGTCGTGGTGCCGTCCTGCAGGCTGATATCCGGGTTGGCCACCAGGTTGCTGAACCACACCGGGTTCTTCGGGGCACCCCCCTTGCTGGCGACGGCCGCGTAGACGCCGTCGTGCTCCACCCGCATCACCGGCACCTCGCGAGGCTTACCGGACTTCACGCCCGTCATCGTCATCACCACCACCGGCCGGTGCTGCACCTGCACCGATCGGGTGTCGCCGGTTTCGTGGATGGTCGCCAGCTGGTCACGCACGCAGGGGGAGGCGTTGGGCTCAATTTCCTGC
>JALYXB010000067.1 GCA_030947305.1 Actinomycetota bacterium
CGAAGAGCGCGATCAGCCCGTCTACCGGCCGAACCCTGCCGGACCGCTACATCGAGGGCACCTGCCCGATCTGCGGGTATCACGGAGCCCGCGGCGACCAATGCGACAACTGCGGTAACCAACTCGACCCGACCGATCTGATCAACCCGCGGTCGAAGATCAACGGCGAGACACCCAGCTTCATTGACTCCGAGCAGTACATGCTGGACCTGCCGGCGCTGTCGACCGCGCTCGGCGATTGGCTGCACACTCGGGCCGACTGGCGCCCCAACGTGCTGAAGTTCTCGTTGAACCTGCTGGACGACATCAAACCGCGGGCCATGACCAGGGACATCGATTGGGGCATCCCGGTGCCGCTGGCCGGCTGGCGCGACAGACCGGACAAAAAGCTGTACGTCTGGTTCGACGCGGTGATCGGCTACCTGTCGGCGTCGATCGAATGGGCTCGACGGTTCGGCGGCAACGGCCAGCCCGATCCCGATGCCTGGCAGCACTGGTGGGCGAACCCTGATGCCCAACACCGATATTTCATGGGCAAGGACAACATCACGTTCCACTCGCAGATCTGGCCCGCCGAGTTGCTCGCCTACAACGGGGAGGGCAAGTCCGGTGGCAGTCCCGGGCAGCTCGGGCACCTCGACCTGCCGACCGAGGTGGTGTCCAGCGAGTTCCTGACGATGAGTGGTTCCAAGCTCTCCACCTCTCGGGGCACGGTGATCTACGTCGGGGACTTCCTGCGCGAGTACGGGCCGGATGCGCTGCGCTACTTCGTGGCCGTCGCCGGTCCGGAGAGCCAGGACACCGACTTCACCTGGGAAGAGTTCGTCCGGCGCACCAACTTCGAACTCGCGAACGAGTGGGGAAACCTGGTGAACAGGTCGATCTCGATGGCACACAAGAACTTCGGCGCTATTCCGCAGCGCGGAACTCTCATGGACGTGGATGCGCAGTTGCTGGCGACAGCCGAGAGAGGGTTCGAGACAGTGGGAGAGTTGCTGGGGCGCAGCCGGTTCCGGCAGGCAAGTAGCGAAGCCATGCGGGTGGTGTCGGCTGCCAACAAATACATCTCCGACACCGAGCCGTGGAAGATTTCTCGCGATACCGGCCAGACCGGTCGGCTGGCGACCGTGCTCAACACCGCTCTTCAGGTGGTCGATGACGCCAAGACGCTGCTCACCCCCTTCTTGCCGCACTCGTCGCAAAAGGTCTTCGAAGCCCTTGGCGGCCAGGGTATCTGGGCCGCCGAGCCGGAGATCCGCATCGTCACCGACTTCGACGACGAGGTCGAGGGCACTGGTCCGCAGGTTGCCGACTATCCGGTGTTGACCGGCGACTGGGCTGCGCAGCAGGCCGTCTGGCGTCGCCGCGACATCGAGCCTGGCACACCGCTGAACAAGCCGATACCGCTGTTCACCAAGCTTGACCCCGGCCTGGGTGAGACGGGGCCCGACTGGGCGCCGATCGCCGCGGACTGACGACAACGACCGGCCCCGCTGATGCCCCTGCCGCAGACTCTGCGAGATCGAAGTCCTGTCCCTGCGCCGGAACCGTTGCCCACCACCGTGATCGACGCCCACACCCACCTCGATGCCTGCGGCGTCGATACCCCGGAGCAGCTGTCGGCTGCGATGGCGCGGGCAGCTGCGGTCGGGGTGGCGAAGGTGGTGACGATCGCCGACGACCTCGCCGTTGCCCGCTGGGTAGCCGAGGCCGCGACCTGGCATCCTGACCTGTACGCCGCGGTTGCGCTGCATCCGACCCGGGCAGACACCCTCGACGATCACACCAGGCGAACCCTCACCGAGCTCGCCGCTTTGCCGCGAGTGGTAGCGATCGGTGAGACCGGGCTCGACCACTACTGGGATGCGGCACCGGTTGCCGCCCAGGTAGAGGCTTTCGGCTGGCACATCCAGCTCGCCAAGGACGTCGGCAAGCCGCTGATGATCCACGACCGCGATGCGCATCAGGCAGTCTTCGAGGTGCTGGCGGCCAAGGGCGCACCGGAGACGGTGATCTTCCATTGCTTCTCCGGCGACGAGGCGATGGCGCGGCGGTGCGCCGATGCCGGCTACCTGATGTCGTTCGCCGGCCCCGTCAGCTTCCGCAACGCCAAGGATCTGCAGGCTGCCGCTCGGGCGGCGCCGGCCGAGTTGCTCCTGGTGGAGACCGACGCGCCTTTCCTCACCCCGCACCCGCATCGAGGCACCCGCAACGAGCCCTACGGGCTGCCCTACACGGTGCGGGCCCTCGCCGAGCTGCGCGGCGACGATCTCGAGGTGCTGTGCAGCCGGTTGCGGCTCAATGCCGAGCGGACATATCGGCTTGTCTGAGGCCGAGGCAGGGCCGACCGTGTGAACCTGCAGGCTCCGGCGCCGGCGGAATTTGCCCCGGCCGGGGCCGGACCGTTACCATCCCGTGATACCAGCCGGGATGGGGAAGTCCTGGGTGCGTCCTTGATTCGCGTGTGCGCCGTCGAAGTGCGTTCACGTTCGGCGTGCTCGCCCATGGCCGGGAGCTGCTGCCCAGGGATCTGTGTGACCGAACCGACCGAGAACGAGCGCGCCCTCGATCTGCTCGATGACCTCGCCCAGCCGCATACCCCGGTGGCGAGGCCTGCGCCGGCACCCCGTCGCCTCCGTCCGCTGTTGGTCGGCGCCGCTGTCGTGATCGCACTGGTCGCCGCTATCGGCGTCACCATGAACGCGCTGGCCAAGACGGTGACGATCGCCGTTGACGGGCATCGCCAACTGGTCACCACCTATGCGGAATCGGTGTCCGGTGCGCTGGCCGCGGCCGGGGTAAGCGTCGGCGATCACGACACCCTGGTCCCGGCGAACGATGCCGCCATCGGCGACGGCTCGACGATCGCCGTTCAACGTGGCCGGCTGTTCACGGTGACGGTCGACGGCACCACCCGCAGGCTGTGGACGACGGCCACTACCGTCGACCGGGCGATGTCCGAGCTCGGCCTCGGGGTCGGCCACTACGCCCTGTCGGCGAATCGGAGCCGGGCAATTCCGCTGGTCGGTTTGACGGTCAGGGCCGACAGCCTGCACACCGTCTTGGTGGCGGACCGCAAGGCCAAGCCGACCTTGGCCACCAGCCCGGCGCACACGGTGCGTGAGCTACTCGCTGCCAGGCACATCACCCTGGGCAGGAACGACAGGGTGACGCCGGCGCTGGACACCAGGATCTCTTCCGGACTGACCGTCAAGCTGCGCACCCTGCCTACCGTCCGGCTGGCTCTCGACTCCGTCGCGCCGACCACGGTCACCATGGATGCCGGCACCGTCGGCAAACTGCTGGCAGCCAGGAAGATCGTCCTCGGTCGCTACGACAAGGTCGCGCCGGCATTGAACACTCCGGTCACCGATGGCATGACGATCGCGGTCACCCGGATCGCGGTCAAGCAGACCTTGGTGACGGCCAGCATTGCGCAACCGGCCGATCGCTATGTCGACGACCCAGATCTGACGGTCGGCGACAGCCACACCGAGTCCGCCGGCCATCCCGGCTCGTTGGCGATCAGCTACCGGGTAGTCATCACCAATGGGCGACCGGCCGCGCCGCAAGAGATCGCTCGCAGGGTCCTCAGCAAGCCGGCGGCGACAGTGATCAAGGTCGGCACCAGGCCGACGCCGACCCCGGCACTACCACCCCCGCCGCCGCCATCCTCAACGCCGCCGCCCGCGCCGACAGAGACCACGCCGTCACCCGCGCCGATAGCGACCACGCCGTCTCCCGCGCCGACCGAGAGATCGTCGTCCAGTTCGTCTTCGAGCAGTTCGTCGTCCGCTCCGTCCCCGAAGCTGGGCACGCCCCCGGCCAGCTCCGGCTCGGGTGTCAACTGGGATGCCATCGCCAACTGTGAGTCGACGAACAACTGGCACATCAACACCGGCAACGGTTACTACGGCGGCCTTCAGTTCGACACTCAAACCTGGCTGGCCTTCGGCGGCGGTTCCTATGCCTCGCGGGCCGACCTTGCCACCAGGGAGCAGCAGATCGCCGTCGCCAACAACGTGTATCACCGCGAAGGTGGCCTCGGCGCATGGTCCTGCGGATACCGAGGCTGATCAGCGGATGCCCGACAACGTGACGACCACGAACTGTCGGTGGATTCTGCCCGAAGACATGCCACCGCGCTCCCGCCCAGTGCTGCCGCGACAGCGCCGCGGCTCGACGGGTGAATCGATTGTGGTGGTGAAGGACCGGGGCTGCTGGATCGTTCCGCCGCCGCGGGTGCCCGCCCTGCGGAACACGGTGTTGTTGCCGGTTGTCGCAGCGACAACGCCGGTCACGGCAACGAGTTTCAACGAGCCGGCGGTGCAGACGCCGGCGCAACCGCCGGTATCGGGCGCACCGACCTCGCCAGCCGAGCGCAGCATGCACTCGGTCAGGGCAACACGCGGAACTCGCTGGTACCGGGCCGTTGTCGTCGGCGGCGTTGCCGCCGCGCTGTTGGTGTCGGTGGGATCGCCCACCTTCGGTGCCGGCTCCAAGTCGATCACCGTCTCGGTCGACGGAGCCTCCCGAACCATCAGCACCGAAGCAACATCGGTGGGGGATGCCCTTGCCTCCGTTGGCATTTCGGTCGGCCCGCACGATGTGCTGTTTCCGTCGGCGTCCTCGGTGGTCGGCGACGGATCACAGATCACCCTCAGCCGCGCCCGACGGGTTTCCGCCGTGGTGGATGGAAAGCCGCGGACCATCTGGACGACCGCGAGCACCGTCTCGAGGGCCCTCACCGAGCTCGGCATCGATGAGTCGAAGTATCGCATCTCGGCCGACCGCGACCGTCCGATCGGGCTGAACGGGCTGACGATCTCCGGACACCGGCTGCACCCGGTCACCGTCGTGGACGGCGCCGGCGCCCGGCGGTCGCTGCGCACTCCGGCCGAAACGGTAGCGGATCTGCTTGCCGCCCAAGGCATCTCACTGCACGACAAGGACAGGGTGAATCCGCCCGCCGGCAGTGCGATCATCGATGGTGAGAAGATCATCGTTACCAGGGTGCAGGTGACCAACCGCACCGTCTCGCAGAAGATCAACCAGCCGGCCGCCGTCACCGTCGACGATGCGAGTATCGGTAAGGGCGACTCGAAGGTCACCAACCCCGGCTCGGACGGCCTGCGCGCGATCACCATCCAGCAGACCACGGTGAACGGCAAGACCACCGCGAAGGTGCTGTCGAATACGGTCGTGCGCAACCCAGCTGCCAAGATCACCAAGATCGGCACCAAGGAGACTGGGCAAGCACAGTCCTGGAGCGTCCCGTGGGACAAGCTGGCGTTCTGCGAGTCCACCGGCAGATGGAACCTGCACTACGGCGAGGCCGGCGCGCTCGGCGGACTGCAGTTCATCACCTCCACCTGGGTCCAGTACGGCGGCGCCGAATTTGCGCCCAGTGCCGACCTGGCCACCAAGGAGCAGCAGATCATCGTCGCCGAGCGGCTCTACAAGGCACAGGGCCTTGCACCGTGGGCCTGCGCCCGGATCCTCGGCTGGGGCTTCGGGAAGTACCAGGGCTGATCGTCGGCGTGGCCTCCCTGCTCGGCGCCGCCGAGATCCGTCGGCTGGCGGCTGAGCTGGATCTACGGCCGACCAAGAGCCTCGGCCAGAACTTCGTGCACGACGGAAACACCGTGCGCCGCATCACGAAAGTCGCCGCGCTCGGCGGCCACCAGCAGGTGCTGGAGGTGGGGCCCGGCCTCGGTTCGCTGACCCTCGGCCTGCTCGACGTGGTACCTGCCGTCACAGCGGTGGAGATCGATCGGCGGCTCGCCGACCTGTTGCCGGCAACGGTAGCCAGCCACCGGGGGAGCACCGAAGGACTGACGGTGGTGACCGCCGACGCGATGACTGTGACCCGGGCCGAGCTGCCTGCTGCGCCGACGGCGTTGGTCGCCAACCTGCCCTACAACGTTGCGGTCCCTGTGCTGCTGCGCCTGATGGACCAACTGCCCTCGATCAGCAGGGTGCTGGTAATGGTGCAGGCCGAGGTCGCCGACCGGCTTGCAGCGGGACCTGGATCCAGGACCTATGGGGTGCCGAGTGTGAAAGCCGCCTGGTACGGCACCACTCGGCGGGCCGGCTCCGTCAGCCGGTCGGTGTTCTGGCCAGTACCCGGCGTTGATTCGGCCCTGGTGTCGCTCGATCGATCGGCGCAGCCGAGGTCCGCGGACCGGCGCACCGTGTTCGCGGTGATCGACGCCGCCTTCGCACAACGCCGAAAGACCCTGCGCACTGCGCTGGCCGGCTGGGCCGGATCCGCCGCGGCCGCCGAGGACATCCTGCACCGGGCCGGAGTCGACCCGAGTGCACGTGGTGAAGTACTTGATGTGGACTCCTTCATCGCCATCGCGCAGGCCGGCCCGTGACCGTCGGCAATTTCGGTGGTTCCACCGAACCGGTTCGGGTCAGGGTGCCGGCCAAGATCAACTTGGCGCTGGCCGTCCACGAGGTGCGCGGCGACGGCTACCACGAGCTATCGACGGTGTTTCACGCTGTTGACCTGTACGACGAGGTCACCGTCCGGCTGGCCCCCCGATGGTCGGTGACGACGATCGGGCATCCCGAGCTGCCCACCGGTCTGAAGAACCTGGCGGGCAAGGCGGCCAAGACGCTGCATGCCGCGATGCGGGGCGCCGGCGTCGGCACCGTGATGGCCGACCAGGTGGCAATCGAGATCCGCAAGCAGATTCCGGTGGCCGGCGGGATGGCCGGCGGCAGTGCCGACGCAGCGGCAACGCTGGTCGCCTGCAACGTGCTGTGGCGCGGCGAGATGACGCGTGACGACCTGGCAGAGGTCGGTTCCATGGTGGGGTCGGACGTGCCGTTCGCGCTGTACGGTGGCACAGCTGTCGGGGCCGGCCGGGGCGAGCAACTCTCGCCGGTGCTGACCAGGATGACCCTGGACTGGGTGCTGGCGATCGCCGACGGCGGCCTGTCGACCCAAGCGGTGTTCACCGAGCTGGACAGGCTGCGGCGGGACGGTCCGCCCACGATGTTCCGCGTCGACGTCGAGCAGGTGATCGCCGCACTGCGCTCCGGCGATGTCGATGCCGTCGCGGCGGCGCTCGGCAACGACCTGGAACCGGCCGCGCTGTCGTTGAACCCCGGCCTACGCCGGACCGTCGCTGCCGGCGTCGACTCAGGGGCGTTGGGCGTCATCGTCTCCGGTTCTGGCCCAACGGTCGCCCTGCTCTGCCGGGACCCCGAACACGCGACCCGGGTGGCCGCTCAGATGTCCGGCACCGGAACCTGCAAGGCGGTCCGGACCGTGTCGGGACCGGTTCAAGGTGCCAGCATCATCGGTGGGGCCTTCTGATGGCGAACCTGGTCAACCTGGAAGCGGTCACTATCACCAGGGGCGTCGTCACCGTGCTGGCCGGTGTCTCACTCGGGGTGCAGACCGGCGACCGGATCGGCGTGTTGGGACTCAATGGTGCCGGCAAGTCAACCCTGATCTCGCTGCTCAGCGGCCGGCTCGCGCCCGATACTGGCCGGGTGGCCGTGGCCGGCGGCAGCAGGATCGAGATCGTCGACCAGACAACGGATCCGGCCGTCGGCGTCACCGTGCGGGACGTCGCGCTGCACACCTTCACCGGTGGCGACCACTCGTGGGCGTCGGACGCGTCGGTGCGGGACGTGCTGGACGGCCTCGGTCTTGGCGGGATCGGTCTGGAAACCAACATGTCCGAACTGTCCGGCGGCGAGCAGCGAAGGGTGGCGCTGGCCGCGGCCCTGGTCACACCGGCCGACCTGCTGATCCTGGACGAGCCCACCAACCATCTGGACCTCGAGGGTGTCAACTGGCTGGCCAGCCATCTGAGTGCCCGCCGCAGCGCGCTGATCGCCGTCACCCACGACCGCTGGTTCCTGGACGCCGTCGCCACCACCACCTGGGAGGTCGTCGACGAGAAGGTGGAGATTCGCGAGGGTGGCTACTCGGACTGGGTGTTCGCCAGGGCGGAACGGATGCGGCTCACCCAGGCAAGCGAGGAGCGGCGGCAGAACCTGGCCCGCAAGGAGCTTGCCTGGTTGCGCCGTGGGCCGCCGGCCCGCACCGCCAAGCCGCGGTACCGGATCGAGGCGGCCGAGGCCCTGATCGCGGACGTGCCTGAACCGCGAAACACGGTGGCCCTGCACAGCTTTGCCCGCCGCCGGCTGGGCAAGGATGTGCTGGACCTCGAGGGTGTGACGGCGAGTCTTCCGGACCACCGTAAGCTGCTGGACGACGTGACGTTCCGGATTGGGCCGGGCGACAGAATCGGCATCGTCGGCGTCAACGGCTCAGGCAAGTCGACACTGCTGCGGGTATTGGTGGGACTGCGGGAAGTACAGGCCGGAATCGTCAAGCGCGGCAAGACCGTCGAAATCGGTTACCTGCCACAGGATGCGGCCGAACTACCGGCCCAACTACGGCTGCTGGAGGCCATCTCGGAGATTGCCGGGACAGTGAATCTGGGCGGCAGGGACATGACGGCCTCGCAGTTGGCCGAACGTTTCGGCTTCACCCAGGCCCAGCAGTGGACGCGGGTGGCCGAGCTGTCCGGTGGGCAGCGCCGCCGGCTGCAGCTGACCAGGATCCTGATGGCCTCTCCCAACATCCTGGTACTCGACGAGCCCACCAACGACCTGGACACCGACACGCTCACATCGCTGGAAGACCTGTTGGATTCTTGGCCGGGCACGCTGATCGTGGTGTCGCACGACCGCTATCTGATCGAGCGGGTGGCCGACAATGTCTACGCATTGTTCGGTGACGGCGCGATCACCCACCTGCCCGGCGGCATCGAAGAGTACCTGCGACGTCGGGCGCTGACCCCTGTCACCTCGACCAGCGGCAGCGCCGCTGCGGCCGCTGTCCGGGTGCCGGTCCGCGGAACGACCGATCTGCGGGCGCTGCGCAAGCAGCTGCAGAAGCTTGACCGGCAGCTGGAATCGTTGCACCGCAAGCAGAAACAGCTGCACGACGAGCTGCACTCGGTTGGCGGCGACTATGCAAAGGCGGCCGAGCTGGACGGTAAGCTCCGGGCCGTCGACTCCGAACACCAGCAGGCGGAGCGGGCCTGGCTCGAGGTGGCCGAGCAGCTCGAGGCGTAGCACCCGGGAAGCCTTCCGCGGGTGGCTCGTCAGTCCGTCAGGAACCGGATGGCGACGTCGGCGAACAGCCGCGGGTCGGCCGCCCACACCCGGTGGCCGCCGGACACGCTGAGTCGCTTGCAGTCGCCGATCTTGTCGGCCAGGGCGTCAAGGTCGACGCCGTTGGCCGGCTTTCCGTTACCGCCGTCGATCACCAGGGTCGGCGCGGTGATGGTGCTCAAACCGTTCCACCACCTGACATCGGCGGTCCGTAGCTGAGCGAGCACCGAGTGCATACGGCCTAGCCCGTGCCTGCCCTGCCGCAGCACGTTGAACGCGCCGCGGGCGCGCTGCCCGGCCGACACGATGGTGGCCGGGGCTCTGCCCGCCGGTGGTGGGGCCAGGGGTTCGACCACGACCAGCCTGCGGATCCGCTCGCCGAACAGCGCGGCGATGCTCAGCGCCAGGAATCCGCCGTAGTCGACGCCGATGAGGTCGACCGGATCGCTCGTCACCTCGTCGAGGGCGCCGGCCACCGCCCAGGCGGTGCCGTCCAGGTCCGAACCGGGTACATCGTGGCTGTGCCCGTGCCCGGGCAGATCAAGGGCAACGACCTCGCGACCGGCGGCCACCACGTACGGAACGATGGGCGCGAAGGTACGGGCCGAACCCGCCAGCTCGTGCAGCATCAGCACCGGCGGCCCTACGCCGCTGGAGTGCAACCGCATATCGCGGTCGTCGACCACGAAGTCCCGCACAACGCTGTACGCCATCCGGCCATCCTGCCCGGTCGGGCTACCAACCGGTAGCCGTCAAGCGGCGGCGATCTCCTTCAGGTTCGCGTCGCCGTCGTCTGCGTGATAGTCGGACCCGCTCGTTTCGTCGTGGCCTTCACGCGCCTTCATCGCCCGCAGCACGAGGGTGACGATCACCGCGACCAGCAGGTTGGCGATCAACACCACGAAGCCGACATAGATCTGCAGGGTCGAGGCGCCGAACGGATGCCAGCCGAAGATGGACAGCTTGGACAGCGTCAAGGCCGATCCGCCGAAGTGCAGCTTGCCGTTGGCCGGGTTCGGAATCCCGTACAGCAGGATCATCGCCCAGACCATTCCGACCACCCAGCCAGCGATCAGGGCCCAGGAGTGCAGCCACCTGGTGTACAGGGTGAGGGCCACCGCCGGCAGTGTCTGCAGGATGATCACTCCGCCGATCAGCTGCAGATCGATGGAGAACTGTGGGTTGATGAACAGAATGAAGGCCACCGCTCCGAGCTTGACCACCAGCGAGGCCCATTTTGCCTGCCGCGCTTCGGATTTCGGGGAAGCGTCCGGCCGGATGTACTCCTTGTAGATGTTGCGGGTCCACAGGTTGGCGGCCGCGATCGACATAATGGCGGCGGGTACCAGGGCGCCGATACCGATCGCCGCGAAGGCGACGCCGGCGAACCAGTTCGGGAACTGACTGTCGAACAGCGCCGGGATGATGGTGTTTCCGTCAGGCTTGCCGGTGGAGGCGTTGACCACCGGCTTCGTCCCTGCCTTGATCGCGACATAGCCGAGCATGGCGATCAGACCGAGCAGGAACGAATAGGCGGGCAACGCGATCATGTTCTTCTTGATCACCTTGCGACCCCTGCTGGCGAGAATGCCGGTGACCGAGTGCGGATACAGAAACAGTGCCAGCGCCGAACCGAGTGCCAGGGTGGCGTACTGCAGCTGGTTGTTGGAGTTCAGCAGGATCGACCCGGCCGGTTTGCCCGTCGTCTTGTTGACCTTGCTGAGCTTGGCCGATGCGGCGTCGAAGATGCCGCTCCAGCCGCCGAGCTTGCTGGGCAGGTAGATCACCGCGACCAGGATGACGATGTAGATCAACAGATCCTTGACGAACGCGATCAGCGCGGGCGCACGCAGGCCGGACCTGAAGGTGTAGAGCGCCAGCACCACGAAGGCAATGAACAGCGGCAGGTGCCCGACGATGCCGTGACCGTTGATGCCCATGGTGCGCAGCACCGCCTCAAGACCCACCAACTGCAGCGCGATGTATGGCATGGTGGCGACGATTCCGGTGATCGCCACCAGCAGCGCGAGGGTGCGGTTGGAGTAGCGGCCACGAACGAAATCGGCCGGCGTCACGTAGCCGTGCACTCGCGAGACCGACCACAGCCGCAGTACAGGCAGGAAGACGATCGGATACAGGATCACCGTGTACGGCAGTGCGTACATGCCCAGCGCGCCGGATCCGAACACCAAGGCAGGGACGGCGACGAAGGTGTACGCGGTGTACAGATCGCCGCCCACCAGGAACCAGGTGATCCAGCCGCCGAACTTGCGGCCACCAAGGCCCCATTCGTCCAGGTGGTCCAGGTTGTTGTTGCCCTTCCGCCAGTTCGCCGCCCAGAACCCCATACCGGCGACCCCGATGAACAGCACCGTGAAAATGATGAGTTCGACCCAGTTACGTGAGGTCATCTGACGTCACCCCGATGATCGTTGCCGCGGTTGCCGAGGGAGTTGGCGGCCCTGCGGTCGTTGCCGATGTGTCTGGTGGTCAGGTAGACGATCCAGACGCAGGCGACGCCGACAAGGACATAGACGAATTGGAACCAGTAGAAGAACGGCATCCCGAACAGCCGCGGTGAGTCCTTGTTGTACCAAGCGGTGATCAGCATCAGCAGCGGCACGAGGAGCAGCAGGTTCCACGGGCTGATGCGGATGTCGTTCCTGCCAGAACCGGTGGGGCCTCCCTCGTCGACGGGCCGACGCAACGGCTCGGGTTCTGTCGTCATGACCGGGACCTTTCGTCCAGCAAGCATGCAGGGGACAGCTGAGACTGTAGGGGCCTGTGAAACACATGTGAAGCATGTGACGGTTGCGAATTCATTACAGTGCCCGGATCATGGCTTGATGTCCGAAATATGCGGGTCAAACCTCGGCTGACAGCGCAGATAGATTGGCCCGCATGAGCCTGTTCACCGATGCGCTGCTTGCGGTGGGTCGCGGCAGCGGTGCCGATGCCGACCATGACGCGAGGGGGATGACCACCGGGGAGCCGACTACTCCGATCAGGACCAGCTGGCCCGATGTGCACGCCAGGGCGATGGCCATGGCCGCGGTGCTGGTGGCTCGGGGGGTGCGGGAAGGGAACGCGATCGCCGTGCTGGCGGCATCACCTGTCGACATCGCACCGGTTGCCCAAGCCATCTGGCTGGTCGGCGGCTCGGTGACGATGCTGCACCAACCGACGGCGCGCACCGACATGGCGAATTACGCCCACGAGACCGCGACGGTGCTGCGGGTGATCGGCGCCAGCCAAGTGGTGGTCGGAGCTCCCTTCGAAGCAGCGGCACCGGTGCTGGCCGCCGGCGGCGCGGCGGTACTGACGATTCCGCAGCTCGATGCGGCCCAGACCGATGCTCGGTGTTTCCAGCCCATCGATGTTCCCGAATCGTCGACGGCCCTGCTGCAGCTGACGTCTGGGTCGACGGCGATGCCGAAGGCAGTGAACATCACCCATGCGAATCTGTGGGCGAACATCGAGGCGATGTGCGCCACCGCCGATCTGCGTGCCGGGCACGACGTGATGGTCTCCTGGCTGCCGCTGTTCCACGACATGGGGATGGTCGGCTTTCTGACCCTACCGATGTGCCGCGGCATCGAACTGGTGAAGGTCACCCCGGCGGACTTCCTGCGCAATCCGCTGCTGTGGCCGGAACTGATTTCTACACATGGCGGAACCTGCACGGCCGCACCGAATTTCGCCTACGCCATTACCGCCCGGGCGCTGGCCCGTCCCGAGGTGGCCGACACCGGTCTGGATCTGGCGACCCTGCGGTTCGCGCTCAATGGTGCCGAACCGATTGACGTCTCTGCCGTGCGGGCGTTCCTGGCAGCAGGTGCTCCCTTCGGGTTACCGGCCACTGCCATGGTGCCGGCCTACGGGATGGCGGAGGCAACGCTCGGGGTTGCCTTCCACCCGTGGGGCACCCCGCTGAAGATCGACACCGTGCAGGCCGGTCCGCTGGAGAACGATCGAAAGGCGTTGCCCGCCAATGAGTCGGTTGCAGGTCCTGACGTTCGACAGTTCCCGGTGCTCGGCCCGCCGCTGCCGGGCATCGAGGTGATCGCCGCAGCCGACGACGGGCGGCGACTCGGCGACCGTGAGGTCGGCGTGCTGCAGCTGCGCGGGGCGGCGGTGACGTCGGAGTACCTGACCGTCGACGGGCCGCGGCCGACTCGCGGCAGGGACGGCTGGCTGGACACCGGTGACCTCGGCTACCTGACCGGAGGCGAGGTGGTGGTCTGCGGGCGGGTGAAGGACGTGATCATCATGGGTGGGCGGAACATCTACCCCACCGACATCGAGCGCGTCGCCCAGACCGTCGACGGTGTGCGGGCAGGTAACGCCGCGGCCGTGCGCTGGGCGACGACGGGCGGTCGGGAGTCGTTCGCCGTGCTGGTCGAGTCCAGAGAGGCGGCCGATGACGCTGCCGCACAACGGATCTCGGCGGCCGTCAGATCCGCGGTGACGGCGACCATCGGAGCAAGGCCGGCCGTGGTGAAGGTGCTTGCAGTCGGCACGCTGCCGAAGACGCCGTCCGGCAAGATCAAGCGGGTGGCGGCGGCTGGGCTGCTCGACTGATCCTTGCCGGCAACGGTTCTCAGGCCGCGAGAGCCTCTCGGAGGCCGTCCAGCAGTCGGTCGACGTCCTCGGCATTGGTGTACGGCGCCAGGCCGATCCGCATGCCGCCGCTGTCATGTAGACCTAGCCGCCGCGATGCCTCCAGCGCGTAGAACGAGCCAACGGGGGCGTTGATGTTGCGGCCGGCCAGGGCGCGGCTCAGCTCGGCGGCGTCGTGGTCGACGAAGGTGAGGAGCAGGGTCGGGGTTCGCAACCCGGCGCGTGAGTGCACGACGACGCCCGGCAGCTCCGCCAGTGCCCGCTCGATGCGGAGTTGGAGCTGGCCTTCATGCGCGGCGACGGCCGACATGGCCGCCACGATCCGCTGCCGCCGGCTGCCGGCATCGGCGGGGGATATCGAGGCGATGAAGTCGACGGCGGCGGCCGATCCGGCGAGCAGCTCGTAGGACAGGGTGCCGAGCTCGAACTTCTCCGGCACAGAATCGGTTGCCGGCAACAGTTTGTCGGGTCGGAGCTCGGCCAACAGATTTGGTCGACCGGCCATCACCCCGCAGTGCGGCCCGAGGAACTTGTACGGCGAGCAGGCGAACAGGTCGGCGCCGATGGCCGCGACGTCGATCGGGAAGTGCGGCGTCAGGTGCACCCCGTCCACCGCCAGCAGCGCGCCACATTGATGAACCAGTGCGGCGATCTCGGCCAATGGTGGTCGGGTACCGATGAGATTCGATGCGCCGGTCACGGCGACCAGCCGAGTGCTGTCGGAGAGCTGCTGCGCAATGTCATCGGCTGTCAGCTCACCCGTCGCCGGATCGAAGTCCGCCCAGCGGACGGTGGCGCCGACGGTCTCGGCGGCCTGCACCCAGGGCCGGATGTTCGCATCGTGGTCGAGCCTGGTCACCATCACTTCGTCGCCGGGGCTCCAGGTCTTGGCGATGGTCCGCGCGAAGTCGTAGGTCAACTGCGTCATGCTGCGTCCGAAGACGATGCCGTCGGCATCGGAGCCGAGCAGATCCGCCATGGCTGCCCTGGCGGCGACCACCACGTCGTCCGCCATTCTGGCCGCGGCAGACTCCCGTCCGCGGTTGGAGATACCGGCCACCAGGGTGTCGCAGATCGTGGTAGCCACCGTGTCGGGGACCTGGGATCCGCCGGGGGTGTCGAAGAATGCGGCGCCCGTCTTCAGCGCCGGAAAATGTGAGCGAATTGAATCCACGTCGTAGGCCATCGCTTCATCCTGCACGACCGGCAAAAATCTCAGTGCAGCTGGTTCTGGGCGTCCAGCAGGCCCACCCTGATCAGCAGCTCAACGGCGTCCGCGGCGTTCTCCAGGTCGATCGGTAGCTCCTTGCGCCCGGCACCGGCGAAGTCCTTGAGGACGTAGTCGGCCGGATCCTGCCGGCCGGGCGGCCGACCGATACCGAACCGGACTCGCAGATAGTCCTTGCTGCCCAACGAGTTCGAGATCGACCGCAGTCCGTTGTGGCCGCCCTCGCCGCCGCCCAACTTGACCCTGACGGTCTGCGCCGGCAGGTCCAGCTCGTCGTGGATCACCACGATGTTGGACGGCTCGATCTTGTAGTAACGGGCCAGTGCTGCTACCGGGCCGCCGGAGATGTTCATGTACGAGCGGGGTTTGCCCAGGATCGTCCTGGCTCCGGCCAGCCTGCCCTCCAGCACTTCGGCGCCGGCCTTGTGCCAGGAGAACCGGCCACCGATCCTGTCGGCCAAGACGTCGGCCACCATGGCGCCCACGTTGTGCCTGTTGCCGGCGTACGCCGGGCCGGGGTTGCCAAGTCCGATCACCAGGATCGGGTCGAGCGCTGCAGGTTGACTCACCCGATCACGGTAGCGGGACGGCTCTAGTCGTTGGCCAGGTCAGGGTGGCCGCACAGAGCGATCAGCTCTCGTCGGACTTCTCGGTGTCGGTGGAATCCTCGCCCTCTCCGGACTCTGCTGCCGCTGCCTGCTCGGCCAGCTCCTCGTCGGTGGCGTCCTGCTCGATGCCCAATTCTTCCATCGCCGCCTCGTCGCCGGCCTCGAGCTCTTCGGCGGTCGGCGCGTGCTGGATGGCGACCATCAGTG
>JALYXB010000085.1 GCA_030947305.1 Actinomycetota bacterium
GCGGTCGGCACTGCGGTCGGCCGTCACGGCGTCGTTTCCTCCTGGTCGTGATGCTGGGGTGCCCGCCGCCGGCGGCGAAAACGAGCGGCGAGCAGCAACAGTAATGCCAAGGGCGTCGCCGCGGTCACCACCCACTCGACGGGCGCTCCCAGCACGGTACCGGGCGTGGTGGTGCCGATCAGCGGGACGCTCGGATCGAGGTAACCGGGGGTGAACAGCGGAATGCCGGACTCCACAGATCCATCCGGCCTGATCACCGCCGACACCCCGCTGGTCGCCGCGATCAGCACCTCCCTGCCGTGTTCGACGGCCCGCACCTTGCTCATAGCCTGCTGCTGATATGTCTCGTCGGTGTAGCCGAAGGTGGCATTGTTGGTCTGCACGACCAGCAGCTGGGCACCGCCGTTGATGACGTCCCTGGTCAGGCTGTCCTCGACCACCTCGAAACAGATCAGGTCGCCGAACGGGATGCCGTTCACGGTGAAGTTCCCCGGTCTGCTGCCGGGCAGGAACTCCGACTGCAGTAGGTCGACCTTGCTGCTGAAGATCCGGAAGAACGACCGCCACGGCATGTATTCGGCGAACGGAACCGGGTGACGTTTGCTGTACGCAGCACCCGGTCCGGTCTTCGGATCCCAGACGATGCCCATGTTGTAGTCGGTGCCCGGCGCCTTGGCGGCCACCACGGCGCCGACCAGAATCGGCACTGCGATGTCCTTGGCGGCGGTCGAGATCTGTTGCGCCGCATCGGCATTGGTGTACGGGTCGATGTCCGAGGAGTTCTCCGGCCACAGCACCAGGTCGGGCTGGGCCGCCTTGCCGGCCCGGACTGCCGCCGCCAACTCGTGGGTGCGTTGCGCGTGGTTGTCGGTGACGGCCCGGCGTCTGGCGTTGAATTCCAGGCCGGGTTCTGGCACGTTGCCCTGGATGATGGCAATCCTCTTGTGTGGGTAGCCGGCCGCGTCGGCCTGGCTGACGGTGCTGATGCGGCCGAGCTGGCCGACCACGAACGGCGCCATGATCAAGACCACTGGCACCAGCAACAGCACCGGCCGCAGTTGGCTGCGGTGCCGCCACAGGCCGCGTAGCAGCTGCGCGAGAGAAAAACCGGCCAGCGCGGTGATGAACGTCAGCCCGGCCGAGCCGACCAACGAGGCGGCAGGCAGCAGCGGTCCGTCGGGTTGCGAGAAGGCCAACGACCCCCAGGGAAATCCGCCGAAGGGCCACCTGCCACGCAGCGCCTCCCCTGCTACCCAGGCGGCGGCGGCCCACAGCGGCCAGCACGGCAGCAGCCGGATGGCCCAGGCGATGATCACTACCGGCAGCCCGGTCAGCAGGGCCATCACGATGGCCAGTGCCAGCCAGGGTGCGGAGCCGACGTACACCCCGGTCCAGGACAGCAGCGGGATGTAGAAGGCGGCGCCGAAGATCACGCCCAGTCCGTAGCCGGCCCGGCCCCGAACGCCGCGCACGGCCAGTGCCAGCAGCGCAATCCCGGTGATGGCCGCCCACCACTGGGTCGATGGGGCGAAGGATGCGTACAACGACAGTCCGGCGGCGAGGGCCGTCAGCAGCCGCAGCCAGCCACCCCCGGAGAACCCCGCCGTCGCACCTCGCGCCCACCGCTGCATCCGGTGATTGTCGGTTACCGGCTTGAGATCTGTCGTGGTCATCGTGGCTCGAAGATATCGCCGAATGTTGACTGGCCCCGGCGGATGGTCGCCAGCGGCACCGGTAGCGGCGCCGAGGGATCTGCGATTGCCGCGATGGCGCCGCTGACAATGGCCAAATCGGCCGGCGCGCCAGGGATGATTCGGCCCGGATGTGACGACCTGGCGGCCCGGTGGCCCCCGCTGGTGTGCGCCTGGATCGCCGCCGCCAAGGAGATACCGGAGCGGGCGGTGCGGTGCCGCATCGCTGCCCTGATGGCCGCCAATGGATGGGCCGGTGTCACCGGGGCGTCCGAGCCCAGCGCCAACGCGACCCCGGCCTCGGCGAAGGCGGCGAACGGGTTCATCAGCGCCGCTCGCCCGTTTCCGAGGCGCTGCGCATACAGCGCCTCGCTGCCACCCCAGAACGCGTCGAACAACGGCTGCACCGACGCGATCGCACCGTGGCCGGCGAACGTCTCGATGTCCTGCTGCGTCGGCATTTCGGCGTGCTCAATGCGCGGAGCCACCGCGGCCAGTCTTGCGGCCCCACCCTCCCCCAGTCGCCGGGCCGCCGACCGCAGTCCGGCGGCGACGGCGCCCACCGCGTCGTCGCCGATGGCGTGAAATCCCGGCTGGACCCCGGCGCCGGCGCAGGCGAAGAGGTGATCGGCGATCTGTCGGTCGGACAGGTACCGGGCACCGCAGGTCTCCGGTAGGCCGAGGTAGGGCGCTGTCAGCGCGGCGGTCCGTGATCCGACGGCGCCGTCCACCGAGAGATCGCCGCCCAGCGCGTGGGCACCGGTATCGGCGATCCACTGCCGCGCCTCGTCCGGGTCGGACACCAGGGCGGCCAGGTAGCCCAGCACAGCTACTGGCCCGTCCAGCGCCAGCAGGCCGGCCAGGTCGGCCAGCCCCACCCTCTCGTTGTCCGCGCATTCGTGGACCTCGATGATGCCGTTGGCGGCGCACCGCTCCAGGAATGCCCGTTGGGCGGCCGCCCGCTGCGCGTCGGGCAGCCGCAGCCTGGGGATGGTGTTGGCCATCCTGTTGGCCGCCCTGCTGAGCGGCAACTCGGGATGCCAGCCGTCAAGGTCACTGTCGACCAATGCGGCCAGCGGGCTGCTGACCAGCGCCGAGTGCACGTCCACCCGGCCCAGGTAGGCGAGCCGGTCGCCGACGGCCGCATCGACCTCTGCCCGGCTGGGTGCGCGTCGCTCCGGCCAGGTGGTTTCGTCCCAGCCATGCCCCCACAGCACGCCCTTCGGGTGCTGACGGCCGAACGCGGTGATCCGGTCGAGGCACTCCTGCACCGAGTTGGTGCCCGACAGGTCAAGGCCGGTGAGCACAAGTCCAGCAGCTGTGCAGTGGACGTGGGCGTCGACGAAGCCCGGCAGCACGGACGCGCCGCCGAGGTCGATGCTGCGGTCGGCGGGTCCTGCCTGGTCGGCCGCATCGGCTGGGCCGACCCAGCTGATCCGCGAACCGGTGATCATCAGGGCGGTCGCGACGCCCGCACCGCCGGCGCAGGGCGCGACGCCGGCCCCGGCATAGATCTGCCCACCCCGGAGCAGGATGGAAGTATCCGTCACACCCGCCAGTCAAGCATTAGCCTGGCGAACGGCCGCTCACCCGTGGTCGCGTCGATCGCCCACCACCCGGAAGCAGGCACGTTGGCCGCGAAGCGATCCCTGCACCTGGTGCGGGCGGGTGAAGAGATCCTGCTGGAAACGGCCACCGACCACGGCAACGTCCGGATCGAACAGGACCCGTCGCGGCCGTCCGGCCGCCTGGTCTACCTGGACGGGGTGGCCAGCTCCTACATCGACCTTGACGACCCGTCGCACCTGGAGTTCGGTTACCTGAGGCGGTTCACCGACATCATCTCAGCGTTCTGGCCGGCGCCCGACCCGCTGCGAGTGACGCACGTCGGCGGCGGCGCCGTCAGCCTGCCGCGGTACCTGTCCGACACCAGGCCACGGTCGACGCAGGTGGTTTATGAGTACGACGCCGCGCTGATCGAGCTTGCCAGACAGCACTTGGGGCTCACCACCTTTCCCGGCCTGAAGATCAAGATCGGCGATGCCAGGCCGCGGATGGACAGACGGTCCGCCGGGTCGGCCGATGTCGTCGCCGGCGACGCCTTCGTCGGACGGAAGGTGCCGCCGACGCTGGCCAGCATCTCCTACGTGCGGCGGGTGCGGAACGTGCTCGACGACGACGGCATCTACCTACTCAACGTGATCGACGGTCCCGACCTGCACCTGGCCCGCCGGCATGCTGCCACCCTGCGTGCCGTGTTTCCCACCGTGCTGCTGACCGCCGACCCGGATGTGTTGGCAGGCAAGGTGAACGGCAACCTGGTGTTCCTGGCGACACCGCGCAGGGCGCGTGACGTGCCACTGGGCGCAATCGTCAGAGCATGCATGTCCGGCACCTACCCGGATCGGGTGATCCGGCCGGAGGACATCGCCGAATTCGCTGGCGGCGCCCCAGTTCTCACCGACTGACAGGTCGCGATCAACTGCGGGGGGTTGAGTCCGGTGTACGCGGCGGCGAAGGACAGCTGGTCGGCGTACTCGGCGGCCAGGGCGCGCACCGGCTTACCCATTCCGTGCCCGGCCCTGGTGTCGATGCGCAACAGCACCGGCCCGTCGCCGGCCTGGCTGCGCTGCAGCCCGGCACCGAACTTGAGCGAATGCGCCGGCACCACCCGGTCGTCGTGGTCTCCCGTGCAGATCAGGGTCGGCGGATAGCTGCTGCCATCGGTCAGGTTGTGCAGCGGAGAATAGGCCAGGATCGCGTCGAAATCGTCGGCGTCATCGGGGTTACCGTACTCAGCGGTCCACGCCCGACCGATGGTGAACAGGTGGAACCGCAGCATGTCCATCACCCCCACCGTCGGCAGCGCTGCTGCCCACAACTCCGGTCGTTGGGTGATGGCGGCGCCGACCAGGAGTCCGCCGTTGGACCGGCCGTGCACCGCCAGTTGCGCCGCCGTGGTGGTGCCGTCGTCGATGAGCGCCTCTGCGCACCCGTACAGATCGTCGAACACCCGCTGCTTGTCGCGGCGCATCCCGGCCCGGTGCCACCGCTGGCCGAACTCGCCGCCGCCGCGCAGGTTCGCCACCACGAATATTCCGCCGGCTTGTACCCAGGCCGAGAACAGGGCGGAGAAGGACGGCAGCATCGGAATGTCGAATCCGCCGTAGCCGTACAGCAGCGTCGGTGCCGGCACCTCGGCCGGCAGGTCGGCACGTCGGACCACCGTCATCGGTACCTCGGTGCCGTCGGCCGAGGTGCCGCGGCGGCGTTCGGCCACAATATCGACGCCGACGGAATCCGCAGGACCGGACGGGATCTCTTGCACCGCAACACCTTCGGCGGTCAGCTCAACGCGTTGCACCAGCAACCTGCGGGTGAAGGACGTCCAGCCGAGGAACAGCTCGGTGCTCTCCGTCCTGCCGTGCGCTGCGGCCAGCGAGGCCGGGTACGGCAGCTGGATGTCGGCGATGTGGCCGCCGTCGATGCCGACGAGCTGTCCACGGTGCGCCGTGTCCTGCGAGGTCACCACCAGGAAGGCGGCGGCCAGCGGGTGGACCGACACCAGCAGATCTTGTGGATGTTCGGCGATCACCTCGACGAACTCCTCCGGTGCGACGGCACCGGTGCTCAGCGCTGGGAGGTCGATGGTCACCAGCCGGCCGCGTTCGGCGCCGGCCTCGGTCCGCAGGTAGAGCACGTCGTCCAGCACCTCGACCGGCCAGTGCGGATCGGCCAGGTCGGCGACCACGACGACTGGGTCGCCGAACGCCGCCGATCCGCCGGTGACCCTGCGGGCTTCGACAACCGTGCGGGAGTCGGTGCCCGGCGATGCTGTCAGCAGCAGCCAACAGCCGTCGGAGGAGAACTCAGGGAACACCATCCAATCCGCGCCCGCCGGGTCGCCGCTGCGCGACCAGACGACGGTGTCCTCGGCCTGGTCGGTGCCGAGCAGATGCAACGCCAGCTCTCCGGCCGGCAACTCGCTGACGAACTCTTGCGCGAACTCCTGGCCGGACGGCGCAGGGTAGCGCCAGTACAGCACGCCCGACGAGTCGGGCAGCCAGGTGGCGCCGACGAACTTGGTCCATTCGAGGCGGTCGGCCAGGGCGCTGCCGTCCGAGCAGTTCAGCACGGTGATGGTGCACCAGTCCGAGCCGGCCTCTGCCAGCTCGATCGCCATCAACATGCCATCGGGACTGGTGGTGGCGCCCAGCAACGCAACGGTGCCGTCGCCAGCCAGCGTGTTCGGATCCAGCAGCACCGTCGGCGACTCGATCAGCTCGGCCAGCGAGGCTGCCGTCAGCAGCCGGTCCTGGTCGGCGTCACCGGGATTGTCCATCCTGAAGTACCGACCGCCGCGCTCCCAGGGGGTTCCGGACCGCGGCCTTGTCAGCAGTTCTGTCACCGTGCGGGCGAAGTAGGGGGCGGCCGGCAATGCCGCGAGATATGGTGCGCTGGCGGCATTCTGGGCCCCGACGAACGCCACCGTACGTTCGGCGTCCGGATCTTCCAGGTAACGGTACGGATCGGCGATCGTCAGCCCGTGCAGCTCGTCGGCTGTGTCGTCCCTGTCGGCCAGCGCTATCGCTGGAGCCGCCGGAAAAGCGGCTCGAACGGTCGGTTCGATGCTGGCATCGGTGGTGGTTCCCATCCAGCGATCCCATCACATGGTCAATCGTCAGCTGGGAGCTACCACATTCAGACCCGCGGCTATCGCCGCATCGCTCAGCCCGGCGTCGTAGCTGAAAACAGCACCGAGATCAGTACCGATGCTCAGTGCGGTCGCCAGGTGGATGGCATCCCGGACGGACGCGCCGACTTTCCCGGCCGAGAACGCTCGCCGTCGCAACTTGTAGCACAACTTGCTACAGTAATTCCATGACGAAGACCATCGCCCAGCGCGAGCTGCGCAACCAGAACGCGAAGGTGATCGAAGCCGTGACCGCTGGCGAGACTTTCGTCGTCACGCGGAATGGCGAACCGGTCGCCGAACTACGCCCGTTTCGCTCCGGGCGACGTGCCTTCATCACCCGCGAGGAGGTCGAGACACTGGCCGCCG
>JALYXB010000130.1 GCA_030947305.1 Actinomycetota bacterium
TGTAGGGCCCCAGGTTCCAGATCGGGTTGATCTGGAAGACACCGGACATGATGGCGATCACTCCGAAGACCACCGCGAAGAAGCCGCCACCCTTGGCGGCGAACGTCGGCAGCACCCGCACGCCGACCACGTTGTTCTCGGTCGCCCTTGGCTCCGCGAACTGGGTGTGCTTCTGAAACCAGACCAGCGCGACATGCAGCCCGATCAGCGCCAGGATGATCCCTGGTAGGAGCAGAATGTGCAGCGAATAGAACCGCCCGATGATGATGGTGCCCGGATAGTCGCCACCGAAGACCGCCCAATGCGCCCAGGTTCCGATCACCGGAATGGACAGGATGAACGCCGACACCGCCTTGAGTCCGGTGCCGGAGAGCAGGTCGTCGGGCAGCGAGTAGCCGAGGAACCCTTCCGCCATGCCCAGGACCAACAGCAGCACGCCCAGAATCCAGTTCAGCTCGCGGGGCTTGCGGAAGGCGCCGGTGAAGAACACCCGCATCATGTGCAGCATCATCGACGCCAGGAACAGCAGCGCCGCCCAGTGATGGATCTGTCGAATGAGCAGCCCGCCGCGGACTTCGAAGGACAGGTCCAGCGTCGAGGCGAAGGCACGCGACATCGGCACGCCGCGGAGCGGCTGGTAAACGCCCTGGTAAACGGTTTCGCTCATCGATGCGTCGAAGAACAGCGTGAGGTACACGCCGGACAGCAGCAGCACGATGAACGAGTACAGCGCGACCTCGCCCAACATGAACGACCAATGGGTGGGGAACACCTTGTTCATCGCCGTTCGCAACGGACGGGCTCCGTGATAGCGAACGTCGGCTTCGTTCATCGCCTTGGGCAGGGCACCGCCGCCGGGCTTGGCAGTGGCGGTCGTCAACCGGCTCATCAGGAGTTCTCCTTCGGCGACGAGCTGTAAGGCGGGCGTTTCCCATTCTCCCAGAAACCAGGCCCAACCGCTTCGATGAAATCGTGCTTTGCGACGAAGTAACCCGCGTCATCCAGTTCGATCGGCAACTGTGGCAGCGGCCGTGTCGCCGGTCCGAACACCGGTCGGCACCCGTTGGTGACGTCGAACTGCGACTGGTGACACGGGCACAGGATGCGGCCCGTCTGCTGCTCGTAGAGCGATGTGGGGCAGCCGACGTGCGTGCAGATCTTGGAGTAGGCGTAGTAGTCGCCGTACTCGAACCCCTGCTGACCGGCGCGAATCTGCACTGCTTCGTTGGCCCGCAACCGCACCAGCATCACCGCTGAGTCCGGAAGCTTGACGCCACCAGGAATACCCGGGAAGACCGTCAACAGGGCGCCGGCGGACATGTCCTCCGGGCGAACGGGAGTGCCGTCGATCTGCACCATCCGGATCTTCTTGCCGCCAACAGGTGCCCAGCCGGTCACCCACAGATCGGACGCGGGTCCCTTGGCCCACGGATTCTTGATGAGCCCGCCCAGGATCGGCACGATTGCGACCAGACCGAGAGCGCCGCCGGCGAGGGCAAGCGAACCCTTGAGCATCCCGCGCCGTTTGATGCCGGTCTTGTCGACGGCGTCCATCACCTCAGCGCCGAGGGTGCGCCTATCCACCTCGGCCGACATGCCGATATGACGCTGCTGAATGGCCACCTCGTGCGGGGTGATCTTCTTGGCCAGCGCGACGATGCCCAGACCGAAGAAGAAGATGGCGCCGCCAAGGGTGATGCCGAGCATCGGGGTGTACAGCGCGTACATCAGCTGCTTGTCGGAGGACGCGGGCTGATACGTGTCCGGCCACCAGATGAACACCACTGCGAATGCGAAGCCGAGAAAGCCGGCCAGCAGAAACCAACGAGCTACCCGGCGTTCGGCGCGCTTGTCGGCCGGCGAGCCGGGCAGGTAGCGCTCGCCGTATTCGACGAGTTCGACGCCGTCCAACCTGGCACCGAGCCTGGTGAGTTCCTCCCGGCTCATCGCTCCGAGCTGCTCGTCGGTAGGGGTTTCGATGCTGGGGTCGCCGCTCATGCTCGGGCCCCCATCCACAACGTGACGCCGACAATGGCCACCATGCCGACGAAGAAGGCGATCAGCCCCTCGGGTGCCGGGCCGAAACCACCGAGTGTCAAGCCGCCAGGATCGATCGCTTGCTTGTTGTTCTGCACGAAGGCGACGATGGCCTGCTTCTCGTCAGGGGTGAGCTGTCCGTCGGCGAACTTGGGCATGCTCTCCGGCCCGGACAGCATCGCGGCGTAGATCTGCTTGTCGGTCGCCTTGTCCAGCGGCGGGGCGACCTTACCCTGCGACAGCGCGCCACCCTGGCCGGTGAAGTTGTGGCAGGACGCGCAGTTGAGTCGATAGAGCTCGCCGCCCTTGGCGATCTGCGAGGTGTCCTTCAGCTTGCCCTGAGCCGGGACCTCTGGGCCGCCGCCGGATGCCTGGATGTAGGCCCCCAACTTGTTGATTTCGTCCTCAGTGAAAACTGCGTTTTTCCGCGGCATCTCCGCGCCCATGTCGACGGCAGGCATCCGACCGGTCGACACCTGGAAGTAGACGGCTGCCGAGCCGACGCCCAGCAAGGAGGGACCCTTGTCATTTACGCCCTGCAGGTTCGCCCCGTGGCAGGAGATGCAGGAGTTCTGGAACAGCGCCTTGCCGGCAGCGATCTGGTGGGGATCGGTGGTAGCGGCCTGCGCGGTCTGCGGGCTGGGAGACAGTGCTGCGTACAGGAACCCGACGGTCACCAGCGCCAGCAGCAGCGCCAGGCCGCCCGACAACCGGCGAAACACCTTGGTGCCACGGCGAATTCGACGGCCTCCCGAATGCCCGACAGCACTGACTGCTCTGATGTCGGGCTGGCTCATCGCTGTCACCTCTGCGTCATCACTCGTCGGGTCGTGGTCGTGCCTCATGTCGTTCATCGGACTATGTAGATCGTCAGGAACAGCCCGATCCACACCACGTCGACGAAATGCCAGTAATAGGAGACGACGATCGCGGCGGTGGCCTGGGCCGGGGTGAACTTGGACAGTCGAGATCTGGCCAGCAGCAGGATGAAGGCGATCAGACCGCCGATCACGTGCAGGCCGTGGAAGCCGGTCGTCAGGAAGAAGACAGTGCCATAGGGGGAGCTGGCGAACGTGGTGCCCTCACCGACCAGCGAGTGGTACTCGTTCGCCTGGCCGGCGACGAAGACAGTCCCCATCACCAGGCTCAGCAGATACCAGCGCCGCAGGGAGATGACGTCACCCCGCTCGGCCGCCCAGACGCCGAGTTGGCAGGTGAAAGAGGAGGCCACCAGGATGATCGTGTTGGCCAGGGCATACGGAATGGACAGGTGCGTCGGTGGCTGCGGCCAACCGACCGTGCTGGTGGCCCTGGCGGTGAAGTAGACCGCGAACAGCCCGGCGAAGAACATCAGCTCGCTGGCCAGCCAGACAATGGTGCCGACGCTCACCATGTTGGGACGGTTCAGCGTGTGGATCCTGGTGCTGAACGCGGCAGGCGACCCTGGAACGGGTCCGCCGGCTGGGGTGGTCGCAGTCGTCACACCAAGATTATGGACTGTCCCCCAGCGGTTTGTACCCGCGGGTACCCCGCGCGTCTGACCCGTCCGGTGCGGAATGCATCACCATTGCCCGATCTGCCCCAGCTCGGGGCGGGCGCAACCGTTGAACGGCCACCTGGTCAGGCCGGAAGGCGACCGGAATCGGCCGATACTACGATGGGCGAGCGACAAGCTGCCCGACCGAAAACGGGGAGTGGTCGACCGCATTCGGCGAAGGGCGACAACGTGAGCAACCCGGTGGTGTTGGTCTACAGCAACAGGGCCGAGATGCGGCAGGAGATCATCGGTGCCATCGGTCGCCGGCCGGCGCCGGA
>JALYXB010000138.1 GCA_030947305.1 Actinomycetota bacterium
CCAGCTCGATCAGCTGACCGACGCCGAGAGGGCCGCCATCCAAGCCGCCCTGCCGGCCCTGCACCGGTTGGCTGATCTACCGTGACGGCGCCGTCCACTCAGTCATCACCGCTGGCGCCGCCGGCCAGGCAAAGCACCTTTGCCTCGCTCAGCGTGCGCAATTACCGGCTGTACTTCCTGGGCGGTTTGGTGTCCAACAACGGCACCTGGATGCAGCGGATCGCCCAGGACTGGCTGGTCTTCACGCTGGTCCTTGCGCGGCGCGAGGTGTGCCGATCATTATGACGACGTGCCCCGGAATGTCGGAGTTTCTCGGCGTTTCGCGGGCTCTGAGCAATGATCAACTGTGCCGCCCATGGGCGAGTGCGGGGTGCTACTGCGAGGTCAGCTGCTGCGCCCTGTAGGTGTCGATCTCGGCCGCCAATGCTGCCTTGTCGGCCGTCGGCAGGAACGACGCCGTCACGGCGTTCTTTGCCAGCTCGGCAATCCCGTCCGCATCCAGCTCCAACAATGCTGCCGCGATGCCGTACTCCCGGTTCAGGGTGGTGCCGAACATCGGCGGATCGTCGGAATTGATCGTCACCAGCACACCGGCGTCGACCATGGCCTTGAGCGGATGCTGCTGATAGCTCGCGACGGCCTTGGTGGCGATGTTGGACGTCGGACACACTTCCAATGGAATCCGTTGCGCCGCAAGGTATTCCATTAGGTGGAGGTCGTTGGCCGCCGATGTGCCGTGGCCGATCCGCTCGGCGCCGAGCAGGTTCAGCGCGTCCCAGATGGTCTGCGACCCTGTGGTCTCCCCGGCATGCGGAACCGAATGCAGACCGGCCGCCCGTGCCCGGTCGAACGCCGGTTTGAACTGCGGTCGGGGGGTGCCGATCTCCGGTCCGCCGAGCCCGAACGCGATCAGCGCATCCGGCCCGTGGTCGATAGCGATGTTCGCTGTTTCCTCGGCCGCGTTCGGACCGATCTCGCCGGGGATGTCGAAGATCCAGCGCAACCGGATGCCGTGGTCGCGTTCTGCGGCCACCCTGGCGTCCTCGATGGCCTCGATGTAGGCCTCAACGGGGATGCCGTTCAGCACCGAGGTGTACGGCGTGCAGGTGAGTTCGGCGTACCGGATGTTCTGGGCGGCCATGTCGGTGGCCACCTCGTAGGTCAGTAACCGGACGTCGTCGGCCGTCTCGATCAGTGCCACCGTTGCCAGGTAGAGCTCGATGAAGTGGCCGAAATCCCGGAAGGTGAAGAACTCGGCGAGCTTGGCCGGGTCGGCCGGCACCGTGCCCGGGTGTCTGGCGGCCAACTCGGCGACGATCCGCGGTGACGCCGAGCCGACATGGTGCACATGCAACTCGACCTTGGGCAGGCCGGCGATGAATTCGATCAGGCCGGACGGCGGCGCCGGTGTGCCGGCCAAAGGCTGTGGAGTGGTCATGGCCTCATCCTGCCGCGGCCGTCAGCCAGGATGGGAACGGCCGCACGCTGCTAACCTGAGTGAGTCTGTGACCCCCCGCGGGAGAGTCCCGGCCGGTCGACAGTGCTGCGGCCAACGGGACGCCGAAGGAGCAATCCCTCCCCACCAAACTCTCAGGCCAGCGAACCGCAGGGGAAAGACACCTCTGGAAAGCAGCCGCAGCAGCGGCTCGCCGAAGGGGCAAACGGGTGCATGTCGACCCGTGAAGCTCTCAGGCACCCATGACAGAGGGGGAGGACGCGCGCCGGGCCGGACCTGGTGGGTGATCCTCAAGCCACCGATTTTCCGGCGTCCGGTGCCGGTCGGAGACGAGACATCATGTCGCAGCAGACCCAGCAGGGTTCCGAGATGCAGCACTTCCCGGTCGGGGAGTCGGCGCCGATCGACCCGACAGCGTTCGTCGATAGGCATGTCGGTGTCGACCAGCGGGGTCTTGCCACCATCCTGCAGACCATCGGCGTCAGCAGCCTTGACGCGCTCGCCGACGCTGCCGTCCCGGCGAAGATCCGAACCGGCGGCGAGCTGCAGCTACCGCCGGCCGCCACCGAAGCGGCCACCCTGGCCGAGCTGCGCGCCCTTGCCGCCAAGAACACCCCGATGGTGCAGATGATCGGGATGGGCTACCACGACACCCTGGTGCCGGGCGTCATCCAGCGCAACGTGCTGGAGAACCCGGCCTGGTACACGGCGTACACCCCGTACCAACCGGAAATCTCCCAGGGCCGACTGGAGGCGCTGCTCAACTTCCAGACAGCGGTGGCCGACCTGACCGGGCTGGATATCGCCAACGCTTCCATGCTCGACGAGTCCACCGCCGCCGCAGAGGCGATGACGCTGATCAAGCGCACCGCCAGGTCCAAGTCCACAACTTTCGTCGTGGACGCCGACACCCTGCCGCAAACCATTGCGGTGATCCGGACCCGCGCCGAACCTCTCGGCATCGCCGTCGAAGTAGCCGACCTTTCCGGCGGCCCGTCCGAGCTGCCGGTCGGCGACTTCTTCGGCGTGCTGCTGAGCTACCCCGGTGCGTCCGGTGCGGTGCGCGATCATGCGGAGCTCATCGCCAGCGCTCACCAGCGAGAGGCGAAAGTTGCCGTCGCGACGGATCTGCTGGCACTGACGCTGCTGCGCCCGCCCGGCGAGATCGGTTCCGATGTGGCCGTCGGCTCGTCACAGCGCTTCGGCGTCCCACTCGGCTTCGGCGGACCGCACGCCGGCTTCATGGCTGTACGCACAGACATGCAGCGGCAGCTGCCCGGACGGCTGGTCGGGGTATCTCACGACGTGCACGGCAACCCGGCCTACCGGCTGGCGCTGCAGACCCGAGAGCAGCACATCCGCAGGGAGAAGGCCACCTCCAACATCTGCACGGCGCAGGTGCTGCTGGCGGTGATGGCCTCGATGTACGCGGTGTATCACGGGCCGGAAGGCCTCAGGAAGATCGCCGAGGAGATCCACTCCAAGGCTGTCGTGGTGGCGGCGCTGCTGCAGTCGGGCGGCGTCGACGTGGAGCACGCAGCCTTCTTCGACACCGTGCGGGTATTGGTCCCGGGCAGGGCAGCGCAGGTGGTCGCGGCGGCCAGGGGCAAGGGCATCAACCTGTGGGTCGACGGGGACGATGCGGTCCAGATCTCGGTTTCCGAAACCACCACCGGCGAGCACATCGACGCCGTCGTCAACGCCTTCGGGCTGACCTCCGACCGCGGCTGGACCTCCATTTCCGGCCTAACGCCTCAGCTGCGCCGGAGCTCTGCTTTCCTGACCCACCCGGTCTTTCATGCGCACCGCAGTGAGACCGCGATGCTGCGGTACCTGCGTCGGCTGTCCGACATGGATCTGGCGCTGGACCGGTCGATGATCCCGCTCGGCTCTTGCACCATGAAGCTCAACGCCACCACCGAGATGCAGGCCGTCAGCTGGCCCGAGTTCGCCGGGCTGCACCCGTTTGCGCCGGTTGAGGATGCCAGCGGGATGCTCGAGCTGATCGCTCAGCTGGAGGCCTGGCTGGTCGAGATCACCGGCTACGCAAGGGTTTCGTTGCAGCCGAACGCAGGATCGCAGGGCGAGCTGGCAGGGCTACTGGCGATCCGCGCGTACCACAGGTCCCGCGGTGACGATCACCGGACCGTCTGTCTGATCCCGGCATCCGCGCACGGCACGAACGCCGCCTCGGCGGTGATGGCCGGCATGAGGGTGGTGGTGGTCGGCACCGAGACCAAGGGCGACAACGCCGGCAACATCGACATGGCCGACCTGGCAGCCAAGATCGCCGCCCACGCCGACAATCTGGCGGCGATCATGGTCACCTACCCTTCCACCCACGGGGTGTACGAGGACACCATCACCGAACTGGCGGCGCAGGTGCACGCCGCCGGCGGTCAGGTCTACCTCGACGGTGCCAACCTCAATGCCCTGGTGGGCCTGGCCAAGCCGGGAGTGTTCGGCGGTGACGTCTCGCACCTGAACCTGCACAAGACCTTCTGTATCCCGCACGGCGGCGGCGGTCCTGGCGTCGGACCCGTCGCGGTGCTCGCGCATCTCGCGCCGTTCCTGCCCACCCATCCGCTGGCCGACCTCGGCGGTACCCGGCCGGCAGACGGCGGCGTCGGCGCGGTCTCGGCGGCGCCGTGGGGTAGTGCATCGATCCTGCCGATCAGCTGGGCGTACATCCGGATGATGGGCGCCGACGGATTGCGGCGCGCCACCCTGACTGCTGTTGCCTCGGCCAACTACATCGCGCGCCGGCTGACCGAGCATTACCCGGTGCTCTACGCCGGTGCCGGCGGTTACGTCGCGCACGAGTGCATCCTGGACCTCAGGCCACTCACCGCTGCCACCGGTGTGACCGTTGACGATGTGGCAAAACGGTTGGCGGATTACGGTTTCCACGCTCCAACCATGTCGTTCCCGGTAGCCGGGACGCTGATGGTGGAGCCGACGGAGAGCGAGGATCTGGTGGAGATCGACCGGTTCTGCGATGCGATGATCGCTATCAAGGCCGAGATCGATCTGGTCGAGGCCGGCGCTTGGGCGGCGCAGGACAACCCGCTGCGCAACGCCCCGCACACGGCGGCCACCTTGGTGGCGGAATGGGACCATCCCTACAGCCGAGCCGAGGCAGTCTTCCCGCCCGGCGTCGACCCGGCCCACAAGTACTTCCCGCCGGTCGGCCGGATCGACGGAGCATACGGCGATCGGAACCTGATTTGCTCCTGCCCGTCGCCGGCTGCCTACATGGACGACGACTCCTGATTCGATGGGCGTCAGCGCAAGCGTCTGTCCAATGACCGCTGTAGGTGGCGTTTTCACCTGCGGTCGGAGGCGCGCGGCGGTAGTGCGGGTTAGTCCCCGGCCCCGCGAATGGCGGTGACCACGGCCGCGGCGAGCACGTCATGCCCCTCCGCGTTCGGGTGGTCGCCGTCCGGGGCGAGCAGGCTCGTCATGGCTCGATCATCGGAACCGAAGGCGGCATCGGCATCGACGTAGATGGCATCGGCGGACGCACAATCCTTCTCCAGCAGCCGGTTCACGGAGTTGGTGAGCAGCCGTGCGTTCCGGACGTAGGTAGGCCCCTTCGCTGCGCCCATATCGCCGGACTCGCCCACGTTCCAATACCCGACGACGGCGATGACGGCAGGGTCGGCCGGCCGCAGGCTACGGAGCGTCGACAGGATCTGCCGGATGTTCCCGTCGAGGCCGTTCAGGTCGCTCTTCCAGCATTTGTCCGACCCGAGGCAGGCCGGGTCGGTGAGGGGATCCAGGGTCATGTCGTTGGCCCCGACCTCCACCAGCACAACGTCGCTCGCCGCGATTGTCGACCTCTCGTCGGCGGCGGTCAGATCGTCCTTCAGGTCGCTGGATGTCGACCCAGGAGTCGCCAGGTTGACGGAGGCGACCTGGTGCCCTGGCAGCGACAGTCGTTGCGCCACACCGGCAACGAACCCCGTGCATTCGCACGCGGATGCAGCGGGGACCGAGTCCCCCAGGCCGACAAGTTGGTGGT
>JALYXB010000172.1 GCA_030947305.1 Actinomycetota bacterium
GGCGGATCCGGGCTCACCGTGCCGACAGCGCCGGCAGCGGCCGGGCGGCCGGCGCCCAGTGGCATCGACGATCCGACCAGAATTGTTCCGCGCACCCAGCTTTCAGCCGCCGGGCCGGCCGACGATCGGCCGCCGGCGAACAGCGACCTCGCCTCTATCTCCGATGTGCCGGCGCTCGGCATCGATCCGCTGCAGGACACCATCGCCAGGGTCACCGAACGCGCCGTCGTCGCATCCGGCGCGACACTGGAGTGGGACTCGGGAGCGCGGGTGGTCGCCGACGGCGTGGTGCTGATCGGTCGCGACCCGATACCGGAGTCCGGCGAGAAGGTGGACAGACGGCTGGCCGTCGGGTCCGAGTCGATCGGGGTGTCCAAGACCCATCTGACGCTGACCATCTCCCACGACGGCATCACCGTCACCGACCGGCATTCAACGAACGGGGTGACGATCGTGCGAGCGGACGACAGCACCTACAAGTGCGAGCCGGGGCACGCCACTGCTGTCGAGCAGGGCGACAGAATCTCCTTCGGTGGGCGGTCCATCCTGATTGCCGCCGAGCGATGATCACCTAGGCGCTCGAGGTGAGCTGACCGACCCCGAAATGTGGAAGAACCAGGCTGGTCCGGCGAACTACCCCGGATCGACCGACGTCTGGTCGCGGGACGTGGACTCGCCGGTTGGCCGGTCGGTGGCCGCGTCCGTTCCGGTGTCGACGCGACCCGCCTCCTTACCTTCACGATCGGCGATGTCTTCAGCGCGGCGGCCGACGCTCTCACCCACGTCGTCGGGCGCCTGGGCATCGGCGAGATCAACGTCGTCAGCCCCGGCAGGTTCGTTCGGCTCACGGAGCGGGGGCTCGCTACCCATGGCCCGCGGGACGCCCTCCTGCCGCTCGTCGCTGCCGGTGCTCCTGTCGTCATACGGAGGGAGCGCGCTGCCGGAAGTATCGATGTTCCCCCCCGGCTGCGGGTTCGTTGGCTGGCGATCGTCATCGTCGGTGCGATCATCCTGCGGCGGCTCTGTCTGGGTCATGGGACCTCCGGGGCGACAATTGGACGCGCCGGTCGTCGTTGACCGGTGACAGCTGAATCTACGCCGATCGGCGTCCGCTGGACAGGCCCCCGTCGGACGAACGAGCCTGTTCGGCTCACGGCGCGCCCTGGCTGATCAGGTTCTATCCCCGGTCAGGGGCCGGTCGGGGTCCGGCCGACTTTTCGAGGGCCGTTGGAGATCGTGCTGGCGCGGTCGGTTCATGGCGGCAGCGCCTCGTCGCGAGGTCTGCCCATCATCTCCAGGCCTGAGAGCGCCTTTTCGGCGGCCGCCTGTTCGACGACCTCGAGGGCGAAGCCCATGTGAATCAGCACCCATACACCCGGTTCGACGGCGGTCTCGAGCATGCCGACGTTGATCTGCCTGACCTTGCCGAGCACGTCCACCAAGGCGATCTGATCGGCATACCCGTCAACCATCTCGACCACTCGGCCGGGGATTCCCAGACACATGGTTCTTACCCTTTCGTAGATTGGTTTCCGGCTGCCACGTGCTCGGCCTGCGGGTGGTCCGGCTGTTGGTCGTGCGCACCCTTGTCGGTCGTTTCGACCGGCTGAAGAAGGAGAGCGAGCACGGCGGCAACCGCGGGCCCCACGGCGGCCCGCACCACGGCCGAGAGACCGAGCCGCTCCCCGACATCGTTGGCTTCACAGCCGACGAGCACCGTCGGTGGCAGTTCGCCGCCCATGGATGCGACGGCCGAGAGCATCGCCTGCGGTGCCATCCCGTGCGGATCAGCGGCGTGGTCGGATATCGATGCCAGGTCGACCTCGACCACATGCACGCTGCCTGGCCGGCCACGGTCGGGCAGTAGATCGATCAGCACCAGCCGGTCCCAGCCGTCGAGCAGATCGTAGGCAAGATGCATGCCGCGGATTCCGTAGTCGGTGACGACCACGCCGGCAGGGAGAGCCGACCGGGCCAACTCCCTGGCAACCTCGGAACCGAAACCGTCGTCGCCAAGAAATACATTACCGACTCCGGCCACGAGTACCCGGCCGAACCCGTCGACCGCAGCCGGCGGATCGGCTCGGACGGGCGTGGTCTGGCCGGTCACGCTCACATATTCCTGATCTTCAGGTACCGAGCGAGGTCCTTGCGGGAGGACAGCGCAACAAAGATGACGCCGGCCGCGGCTGCGACAGCCGCAGCGGTGGTGAACATGCCGACAGTTCTCATGATCAGATCTCCTTCATCTCTAGACGGTTGGCGGACTCGTGATGGAGGCCGCAGAAGCGCTGACCGGTTCTATCTCCTCCGGCCCGAAGTACAGATATCGGCCGTACCATTCGTGCAACTCGGCGGCCGGATCGTCGACCAGTACGACCGCCACATGGGTATTGCCATCCACATCGGAGAATACCGAGGTGACCTTGGCCTGCTGCCCTGCGTAGAAAAGGTCCTGCGCATCCGCCCGGCGGCCGGGCCGGAGCACAACAGTGCTGCCGTTGCCGACGCTCACCCCGTCGATCACCACCGTGTCGGTAGCGGGGGACACGGACGCATCGACTCCTGGGTCCCACCATGGTGCCTCGGGCGTGGCGAAGGTGGGGATTGCGCCGTCGTCCCAGGGCAGCTGGGTTTCCCCGGTGGCACCATGCACCAGCTGGTCGCCGATCGGATCAAGACGATGCGGATCCCGCATGACCCCGTGCAGCAGGGCCATCGCCTCCTCGGGCATCGACTCGCATCTGTCGATGATCGCCGCTGCCGCTGGGTCGGTGGCGCGGGCAGCGGCCTTCTCCTCGTCGGTCAGGGTCATCACCCGAAGGGTGAGGATCTCGTCGATCTCGGTGGAGTCGAACAGTGCGCCCGCACTTTCCGGTGCTACCTGCGGATAGTCGTACAGGATGATCGGCGACGCCAGCACCACATCGGTGTCGCCCGGGGATCCGGCGAGCACCGGCCAGCACCTGGATTGCCGGCAGGCTTCGGCCGCCTTCTCGAGCTCCGGAGGTGGCTCCAACAGGGAGACGAACGACCCGGAGTGGACCTGCAACAACAGATGCGCGCCAAGGAAGGAGACGGCGATGGCGGCGTCGCGGTCGCTGACCGGATCCGGATGATCATTGTGAACCGTGCAGGCCAGTCGGAAGACTCCGGGCTCCGCCGGATCGCTGCCGCGATCCAGCGGCTCAGCGTGGATCGTCAGCGTTCCGGCGAGCGGTTTGCGGGTGCGGATCGTGAGCCCGACCGAGGCGTCGGCAGCGGCCTCAGCTGAGGCGTTGGCCGAGGTCGCGCCGATTTCCTCGGCCCCCTCAACCGACAACGGTTCCGTCCGACCGATCATCAACTCGGACAACAGATACGGACCGAACGTCAGCTCGCACTGGACCGCTTCGTCGAAGGACAGCGGCGCTCCCGCCGACGCCGGCAGTCCGGCGCCGTCCACCTTGGGCTTGGGCTGCCCGGTCTGCAGCCGACGGCGCACCAGATGAAGGAAACGCAGCTGGATCGACACCGAGGTGTCCGCTGTGCCGCTCAACAGGCATTCGCAGTGCATGGTGGGATCCTCGGCGATGCCACTGTCGGTCGCCTGCGGCGGCCCGAGAACCCCGAACTGCCAACGGATCAGGTTCTTGGAGGAGCTGGCACGATAGGGGTACAGCAGGTAGCCCTCCCACAGCACGGCGTCGGCGACCGTCCTGGCCAGTTCAATACTCATGACGAGGCCATCCCGGCTTTGGCCAGCAAGGCGGAGAAGGTTTGATCCCAGTCGGTCAGGCCGAACTCCGACCTGACGCGTAACAACTTGTCCAGGGTGTCCGTGTCGAGCCGGATCCATCCCGAGTGGGGAAAGAACTGGTCCATTGCCTCGCGCCAGACGCGCACCGGCATCTGATAACTCCGGTCGGTGTCCCACGGCACCTGCTGAACGCGAAACCCATTGTCGCCCGTCAGGAATGCAGTCCCCGAGAACATCAGGGAAAGGGGTATCTCGCCGTCTCGAACGGTGTGCAGGTACTTGACGGCCGCGACTTCCAGGTCGTACGTCAGCGGAAAGGGTAGGGTCACCTCGGTCTCACCGATGAAACCGGGCACCATCGCCGAGCTGTGCCCCCACAGGAAGGGACGCAGGGTGTCGGTCCACCGGATTCTTCCGCCGAACAGGTCCTGTAGGCCGGCAGCCTCGGTGTCGCTGTAGCCACGACGCTGTGGGTCAATTCGAACCTGGCATCGCAGGGCTATGGAGTGGACGGGCTCGCCGCCGCTCTCGGCAATGGCGACCTTCAGCGAAAGACCGGGGACGACCGCGTACCGTTCCACCTCGATATCCCGGACCGTGAATTCGATCATCGTGGCATCGCCACATCGGGGAGCGCCGCGTCGGTGGCCGCGTCGGGTGCCGGACGGCTGCGAAGCCGGATCTCTGCGAAGTAGTTGTCGATCTGTTGGCGCGCCTGGGTTCCGCCGTCGAAGCCCCTCCACACCTGTCGCAACCGGCCGATCAACTCATAACAGCTGTCCACCGGCACCAGGTAACACTCATAGCTGCTCCCGCCGTGCAACGGCGCCCGCAACAGCAGTGCCTCCACATCGGGCTGCAGGGTGCCAAGGGCAGGGTTCTCCGCGACGACGCGTGCCCATGACGTCAACGGCAACGTCGATTCGGTGGCGCCGGCCGGCCCGGGATAGAAGGCAGAGATGCTGTCCAGCGACGCGTTCTGGAACACGAACACCAGATTCACCGGGATCTCCAGATCGTCCCACTGGCCGGGGCCGAGCCGGAAATCCGGAAACGTCAGGAAACGGTCGGGGACCGCGCGGTATTTCAATGCCGCGCGCTCTGCGGTGAACAGCAGATAGCACGGTCGACAGGTGCAGAGCAGGCTGCGCTGCTCGGTGTTCACCACATGCTGGTGGGCATCGGTGATCGGCTCACCGCACATTTCGCAGCGCGGCCCGGCGGGCGCCGTGCTGCGCCCTCTGCTGACCCTGGCGATGACCTCGAGCGGATTGCCAGTGGGCGTTGCGGACGTCACCTCGACCCCGTCGGCTGACCCGAAGACATCCCGGCGGCTTCACGATCCGGGCTCGCCAGTAGATCCGGGTGCGGAAGTGCCAGCGCCGTACGGCCGCTGCGGGTCAGCAACGGGAGCGGGGACAGGTGCATCCCGTCGACGTCGATGCTGGCTCCGGCACCGCGAACGTCGAAATGTGCGCGGCAGCTCGGGCAGGTGAGCACCGCGCCGCCGGCGGTGCCGCCCAGTCTGCGCTCCAGCCGCGCGGATTTCAGGCTGTCACCGCACGCTGCGCAGGAGTCCAGGAACGCCAGCAGATCGTCACCGTTGCGGCAGACGATGATCGACACTGTGCCGACCGTCTGGCCGGTCACCTCGCCATTCGCCAGCTCAGGGAGGTCCGGGATCGTATGCCAGACAACACCTTCGGCCGCAGCCGACGCGGCAGACGATTGATCCCCGTGGGCTGGGCCGTCGGTCGAACGGTGCGGTACGACGGCCAGCGGGAGCAGTCCGCGCCCGGCCGGGGCCGATGTTCCGGCAGCGGGAGACTGGACGTCGAAGCCGGTGACTTCCGGCGCCGCCTTTGTGACCGCGTCCTCCACGGCCAGTGACATGGTCGCGGCCGACGAGGAGCAGCCGTCGCAGCTTCCCAGCAACTTCAGCTGCACCACTCCTTCGTCGCTCAGACCCAGCAATTCCACGTCGCCGCCGTGAGTCTTCAGATACGGCCGCACCGAATCCAGCGCGCGCTCGACCCTGGTGGCCACGTCCTCCGGATGCAGACCGTGCACCAGCAGCAGGCTAGCGATGAGATCATCGTCGGCCAGCGCCGCGAGAACTTCCTGGGTGAGGGCGCCGTTGTCGTACAGCAGGTCCATCATTCGTTCCAGACCTTTGCCGTAGAGCTCGGAAAGCAGCCGTACCAGTTCCTCGGTGCGTTCCCGGGCCACCGCGCCATTGCTGGAACTGGCGACCAACAGCGTTTCGATCCGGTCTCCGACGGACCGCAGATCGATCGGATCGTCGTCAGAGTCGTGGGCGGGGCCGCCCGGGACCGGCTGGCTGTCGAGGCCTGCTGCCGGTCGGTTCGGTGCCGCCACAGTGGCCTCCTTAGTCGGAATGGCGGGAACGATCAGGCAGTGCCTGCAGATTGCGTCGGCGAGTGAACGGTCTCGATCGTCTTGCCCTCACCCAGGTACATGTGAACACCACACGGCAGGCAGGGGTCGAAACTCCTGACCGTGCGCATGATGTCAATGCCCTTGAAGTGATCCCGATCGTTCTCTTCGAAGATCGGTTGGCCCTGCACCGCGTCCTCGTAGGGGCCCGGCGTCCCGAAGGAGTCTCGCGGGTTGGCATTCCAGGGCGTCGGCGGGTAGGGATGATAGTTGGCGATCTTGCCGTCCCTGATCACCATGTGGTGGCTCAGCACACCGCGGACCGCCTCGGTGAAGCCGCAGCCGACTCCTTCGTCGGGCACCTCGAACGACTCCCAGGTCTTGGTCCGGCCGGCCCTGATCTCCACTAGCGCCTTCTCGGCGAAATGCAGAGCGGCGGCGGCGGCATATGCCTGGAAGTAGGTACGGGCCCGATTCCGCTCGAGAGTATTGCTCCATTGCGGGATCTTCCACTCCAACTCGACCGGCCCCTTGAGCGCCGTCTTGGGCAAGTTGATCTTCACGCTCTGCCCGGTCGACTGCACGTAGCCGATGTCAACCAGTCCGGCCAGCGCGGTCACCCACAGCCGAGCCAGCGGCCCGCCGCCGGTATCCAGTGCGAGGTAGTCCTTGCCATCGAACCAGCGGGGGGACATCACCCAGGAGTACTTGTCGTCCATGTCCCGCTTTTGCGGTCGTGGGTTGGTGTGCTGGTTCCATGGATGACGGCGATCGACCGGGTTGCCGAGAGGGTCGTGGGTAACGAACATCTCCTGACCCTCCCAGTCCTCGTAGTAGGAGCTTCCGAGCAGGATCCGGATGCCCAAGTTGATCTCGACCAGGTCGGTGGTGACGAGTTTTCCATCCACCACGATGCCGGGGGTGACGAACATAGAGCGACCCCACTTGGTCATGTCCTTGTAGTCGAAGTTGCAGACGTCCGGATCCTGGAACGAACCCCAGCATCCGAGCAGGGTGCGTCGCAGGCCCACCTGCTCATAGCCGGGCAGCGCCTGGTAGAAGAAGTCGAACAGATCGTCGTGCATCGGCACGACCTTCTTCATGAACTCGACGTAGCGCATGAGCCGAGTGATGTAGTCGGTCATCAGCTGGATGGTCGCCACGGTGCCAACGCCACCCGGGTACAACGTCGAGGGGTGGACGTGCCGGCCCTCCATCAAGCAGAACATCTCCCTGGTCGACCGGCTGACCTGTAGGGCTTCCCGATAGAACTCACCGGTGAACGGGTTCAGCGAGCGCATGATGTCGCCGATGGTCTTGTAGCCGTGCTCACCCGAGTGCGGTGCTTCGGTGTGGTTCGCCTGCTCCAGTACCCCCGGATTGGTCTCCGAGACCATCCGCTCGCAGTAGTCGACTCCGACCAAATTCTCCTGGAAGATGTTGTGGTCGAACATGTATTCGGCGGCCTCGCCGAGATTGACGATCCATTCCGCCAGGTTCGGCGGCTTTACCCCATAGGCCATGTTCTGCGTGTAGCAGGAACAGGTTGCGTGGTTGTCACCACATATGCCGCAGATCCGGCTGGTGATGAAGTGCGCGTCTCGCGGATCCTTGCCCTTCATGAAGATCGAGTAACCCCGGAAGATGGAGGAGGTGCTGTGACACTCCGCCACCACCTTCTGCTTGAAGTCGATCTTCGTATAGATACCGAGTGACCCGACGATCCTGGTGATTGGATCCCAGGCCATCTCCACCAGATCGGCGGGGTCGGAGGCGGTGCGTTGCGGCTTGGTAGATGTCATCGTCCTGGCTCTCCGGGAGTTGGCTGAGGAAATGAAGGAACATCGAACGCGATAGTCACCAGGTGCGGGTGGCACCGGTGGTCAGCGTCCGGCCGCTATGACGCCACTTGGGTTCCTTGTCCAAGGTCTTGACGGTGACCTTCCGCAATGTCCGGATAGCAGATCCGTAGAGCCCAACCGCAGTGGAAGAGAGCTTCCCGCCTGGTGGCTCGTCCATGAACGGCATGAACTTGTCCGGGAAACCTGGCATGGTGCACCCGATGCAGATACCGCCCACGTTCGGGCAGCCGCCGACTCCGTTGATCCAGCCGCGTTTGGGAACGTTGCACTTCACTACCGGGCCCCAACACCCGAGCTTGACGATGCACTTGGGCGAGCCGTACTCGGTCGCGAAATCGCCCTGCTCGTAGTAGCCGGCGCGGTCACAGCCTTCGTGCACGGTCTTTCCGAACAACCAGGTCGGCCGCAGTTCCTCATCCAGCGGGATCATCGGCGCCTGCCCAGTGGCCTGGTAGAGCAGATAGGTGATGGTCTCCGACAGATTGTCCGGCTGGATGGGACAGCCGGGAACGCAGACGATGGGAATGCCCGCCTTCGACTTCCACTCCCAACCGAGATAGTCGGGTACACCCATCGCGCCGGTGGGGTTGCCTGCCATCGCGTGGATACCACCGTAGGTCGCGCAGGTACCGACGGCCAGGACGGCAAGTGCCTTGGGCGCCAGCCGATCCAGCCACTCGCTGGTTGTCACCGGCTGACCGGTGGCCGGGTCGTTCCCGAACCCGCACCAGTATCCTTCGTCGTGCAATTTCTCGTTGGGTATCGACCCCTCGACGACCAGCACGAATGGCTCAAGTTCGCCGCGATCGGCCTTCCAGAACCACTCGAGGAAATCGTCGGCGCCGCCGGTAGGGCCACACTCGAAGTCGATCAACGGCCAATGAACTGCCACGTTGGGGAGCCCGGGGAGCGCGCCGAGCGCGATCTCCTCGATGCTGGGTTGGGTCGCGGCGGTAAGAGCGACCGAATCCCCGTCGCAGCTGAGTCCGGCGTTGATCCACAGCACATGGATCAGGGTTTCTTCGGCGCGCTTCCCAGCTTCTGTGAGCATCTCTGCACCCCCACTGGTATGGGCCTGCGGTAGGAGGCCCGCCACGCCGTCGTGCCCGCCGATGTCGAGCTGTGCGACGCACCACTTTTCTTACGCCCGGGGAACGATCATGTCAATACTGGCGCGCCCGACCTGCGGGTCTGCGCTGCCGCCAGCCAGTCGAACCATGGCAGCAGCGTGTCGACGGCCGTTGCGGTGATCGGGCTGATCGTGGCGGCCGGATTGAGCTGGTGGACGTCGGAGCTGAATCGATCTACATCGAAGGTCACGTAGGGCAGCAGGTCCATCTTGTTGAGCAACACCAGCCCGGCGTTGCGAAACATGTGCGGATACTTCGAGGGTTTGTCGGCACCCTCAGTGACCGAGGCGAGCACCACCCGCTGCGCCTCACCGAGGTCGAAAAGAGCGGGGCAGACAAGGTTCCCGACATTCTCGATGAAGACCAGGGTTCCCGGCTCGGGATCCAGCGCTTCGAGGGCCCGTTGGATCATGTCGGCGTCGAGATGGCACCCCGCGCCGGTGTTGACCTGGATCACCGGCCGGCCGGCGGTGGTGATCCGCTCGGCGTCCAGCTGAGTCTCCTGATCGCCTTCGATGACGGCGATGGGTTGCCCGCCCGGCAGTCCGGCGATGGTCTGTTCGAGCAGCGTGGTCTTGCCGGCACCTGGTGAACTCATCAAGTTGACGGCAACGACACCCCGGTCCTCGAGCCACTGCCTGTTGCGCTCCGCCAGCGAGGCGTTCTTGGCCAGGATCTGCTGTTCCAGTATCACGGTGCGGCCGGCGGTTCCACCGGCTGCGGGGTCACCGCCCGCGAGGTGGATGTGGTGGTGGTCGTGCGGGTGGTCGTGGTCGCCACCGTGGTCGTGGTCGTGGTCATGACCGCCACCGTGGTCGTGGTCATGACCGCCACCGTGGTCGTGCGGCTGCCACCCTGTGCTGTCCGGGTACAGCGTCAACCTGGTACCAGCATCATCTCCGCAACCACATGTTGCACACATCTCAGGCCACCTTCACTGATCGGATCAGCAGTTCTTGGCCGCCGATCACCTGGATGTCCGCGCTGCCGCACGGACAGAGCAGGAAGGGCTGATCCACAGTGAATTGCAGTGCGCAACTGCGGCATTCCGCCTGCCCTGCCGGTTCGTCGATATCCAGCTCGGCTCCCTCCAATGCCGTGCCGGCGCAGGCGAGTTCGAAGCAGAATCGAAGCGAGTCCGGGACTACGCCGGACAGCTTTCCCACCGTCAGGCTTACCTCGGCAATGCGCGCGTCGCCCAAGCGCTCGGTGACCTGGTCAACCACGCCCATCATCACGGCCATCTCATGCACGGCAGAACTCCTTCATCGCCGGACTGATATTCCGATCCAACGGTGCCTGGTGGTGCGAGACGGAACGCTACGCCTGCGCTTGTTGTTAGACCACAATCGGACTTGGCGAACCACAAGCCGGGGCGATCCCATCCCCGTCCTACATGCCTGGGCGCCTGGATGCCGAACAGGATTGATCACCCAGCTGGCGCTCGGAGCCGGGTGTAGCGTCGGCTCACCGTGATCGTGTGTTTTCCACCAGCTCCCGGTCCGCGACTGATAGCCTCATCCAGGAGTGTGCATCATGACGGTAGTCCAGCCGCCGGCCCTGCATCCCGGTTCCACGAGTCAGGTTCCGGGGCCGATCATGTTCGTGCGGTATGCCTTTCCGCCCAACTTTCACGGGGCATGTGGGCCGGCTGACCATCAGAGCTTCTTCGCCTACGGAGCGGCATCGGCGGTAGACGGTGGTCTGCGTTCGTTGGCGCAGCAGTTCGCCGGTGCCTACCCGTATCTGGAGCTGATCGCGCAGTCCACCGGCATCGCCGATCCGTTGGATCGCCGGGTGGTCGAGGCCTACTGGGTGGGTAATGACCTGCTCGATCGGGTCGGGGTGACGAATCTGGGTGACTCGATGGAGGACCGCTTTCGGCGCCGGACCGGATTGCAGTTTCCACAGGTCGCCGATGCTGTCAGGGCCGGCGGCATGCCGCATCACAGTTTCCATGTTTTCTGCATCTACCCGTGGGTGGGTTTGCTCGGCGACGACCGACGTTTCGAACAGGCACTGATGGTGCTCGACAAATGTCGGATCCGTTGGGGCAAAGTCATGACCGTCCAGGCGGACACCCTTGCGGTGATGTCTCGGCCGCTGTGTTTCGACGCCGGTCGGCTGTTCTTGGGCGACGAACGACTCGAGACAGTGTCGCGAACGCTGGACGGTGTCGGGCTCGTCTCGGAGTTCGCGGTCGGCGATTGGGTCTCCATGCACTGGGAATGGGTGTGCGACCGGATCGGGGCCAGGCAGCTCAACGCGCTGCGCCGCTACACCAGGATGCACCTGGATATGGTCAACGAACGGCTCGAACAGCCCGGTGCGATCATCGCTCTTGGCTGACCGTCACTCGCGCAAGGGCAGCATCTGCATCGGCGGTCGATTCGCCGGTGAGGACCCAACCTCGGCGCAGGGTCCACGGCAGCCGGTCGCCGACTGCGTGCCTCGGCGGGCCTGGCCGCTGCAGCAACACGGAGCCGGCCGCACTGTGCAGTCGATAATCGGTGAACGGTCCCCGGAAGCCGACGGTGGCGACCACCCCCTGCAGGTCCCCACCCAGCGTCACCCAATCGGGCCGAACCAGCACTGTCAGCGGCCGCCCCGGAGTCAAATTCGTTGGCAGGCCGTGGATCTCGTCGGGACTGAACGCCACCGAGCCGACGCCGAGCTGCAGCAGCGGCCGGTGTTCCCCGGCGATCACGGTTGCCTGCAGCACCGAGCACGGCCCGGTGAGCCTGGCAGCGATCAGGTCGACCGGCTGCTCGTAGACCGTGCTGGGCGCGCCGTCCTGCACGATCGCGCCGTCGATGATTAGCGCGATTTTATCCGCCGTGGACAACGCCTCTGCCGCGTCGTGTGTCGCGTACACCAGGGCAGCACCGGAGTCGGCGCGTCTGGCAAGAGCAAGGTCGGTGAACGCGGACCGCAGCTGGGTGTCCAGGTGCGCGGTCGGCTCGTCCAGCAAATACAGCGATGCCTGTCTGGCCAGGGCCCTTGCCAGGCCCACCCGTTGCTGCTCACCACCGGAAAGCTGTGCCGGCCGGCGATCGGCGAGCTGCGCGATGTTCAGTTGGCTCAACAACTTTGCGGCGGAGCTGCGGGCCGACGAACGGCTCTGGTGTGCCCGGCGTAGCGGATAGGCGACGATGTCCAGCGCTGACAGGTGCGGCCACAGCGCGAAGTCCTGGAACACCATCCCTACCGTCCTGTCCTCCGGCGAAACCTCGCGACCGGCGCCCACCACCTGCTTACCGTCGATCCAGATCTGGCCGGCCGACGGCGTCACCAGCCCGGCGATTGCATGCAAGAGAGTGGATTTGCCCGAGCCGGACGGTCCGAGCAGCGCCAGCACAGACCCGCGGGCGACGGAGAGGTCGACGCCGCAGACTACCTCAGTGTCGCGGTAGCTGACGCGCACCGACCGACAGTCCAGCGCAGCGACGGGCGCGGTGTCCTCGCTCATCGATGGGCACCGGCCGGTGCGACGCGGCGCGGGCTGTTGCTGGGCGGCCGGACCAGTAACCAGGCCGGAACTGCGGCCGCCAGCACCATTGCGGTGAGAACCAGGGACAGCGCTGCGGTGCTGCCGATGTCGCCGAGCTCCTGGCTGTTGAGCACCACGACGGCCAGCGTCTGGCTGCCGAAGGAGTAGAGCAGACTCGACATCGTCACCTCGTGCAATGCGGTGATGAACACCAGCAGCCAACCTCCTATCAACGCTGATCGCATGGCCGGCAACCAGATCGTGCCGGCAGCGACCGCCGGCCCGGCACCGCTGACCCTGGCTGCCTGCCGCTCGGCGTCCGGGAACCGGTCAAGGGCAGCGGCCGTTGTCCGGTGGGCAATGGCCCAGAACTTGGCCAGATAGGCCAACAGAATCAGCAGCATGGTGCCGCCGATCGCCGGGCCGTAGGCGATGGACAGCCCGACGGCCAGCGTGGTGCCCGGGACGGCAAAGGTGGCGATGGTGGCGGTGCCGAGCAACCGCCCGGCCGTCCGTCGCTGGCACATGGCCACCAGAGCGCCCAGCGCGAGCGCACCGGTCGCTGCTGCCGCGGACAACAGCACGGTGTTGCCGATCGCCAGCAGTACCGGATGGCTGAGGGCGGTGGAGAAGTTGCTCAGGGTCCAATTTGCTGGGGTGGGCGGCAGACCTGTGGCTTTGGTGATCGCAGCCGCCACCACCGAGATCGTCGGCACCGCAACGGCAACGGCGGTGTAGCCGACCAGAGCGCTGATGCCGAGCCGGTGCGCCAGCGTCGGCCGCTGGCCAATGACGGCCGATGCCGGCTGTCCGGTGCGAACGCTGCCCAACCTGGGACCGAGTGCCAGATCGGTGGGGACCAGAACGACAAGCGCGGCAAGCACCAGCAGCAGCGCCAGGGTGACGGCGTCAGCGAAGGAGTCCGGATTGGATCCACGGCTCAGGTTCGCGTACACCAAGGTCGTCATCGTGCCGAAGCCGGCGGGGGTGCCGAGTACCTGCGGCACCGCGAAGGCCTCCAGCGCACTCACGAACGTCAGCACCGTGGCTGCCGCCAGCGAGGGTCGCAGCAGCGGCAGGGTGACCGTCCGGAGCATCGTCCAGCCCGACGCCCCGCTGACCCGCGCCGCGCGTTCCATCTCCGGCTGCGCCCTGGTGGCCAGGCCGACCATGGACAGCAGGAACACGACGGGTGCTGCATCGACCACCAACACCACGATCACCCCCCACGGGCCGTTGAGCCCGGGCCAGTGCCAGCCGACCATCGTCGACACCAGACCGGCCCGTCCGTACGCCAGCTGCCAGCTGTAGCCAAGGACGAACTGCGGGATCACCAGCGGCAGCACGACGGCCACCCGCAGCGCGGTGGAAAAGCGGACCGCACGCCGGATCAGCACGGCCATGCCGGCACCGAGCGGCACCGCCAGCAGCGGCACCAGCACCGCCAGTAGCAGGGTGTGCCCGGCCGCCGATGCGATGCCCGGCTCGGCGAGAACTCTGCCCAGCGAGGATGTTCCCTGCCCGGCCGACACTCCGACCAATCGGACCAGCGGAACGACGACCAACGCAACGGCTGCGACGGCGGCGGCGGCGATGCTGATGGCCGCTCCCGAATCGCGACGTCGCCATCGGAGGGCCGGGCTGCCGGCCGTCCTACCCGGCACCGTCAACCGCCGAAGACCCGCGCGTAGTCGGCCAGCAGGGTTTTCGACGAGCCAAAGACAATGGTCCAGTCCGGGCTGGCAACCGGGCTGCCGGCCGGTAGCGGTGGGCCGCCCATCCCCGGCAACACCACGTAGGTGCCCTGCTTCGCCATCAGTTTCTGGCCCTCGACACTAGCGGTGTAGTCCGCGAAACTGCTCGCGGCGCTGGACAGGTTCGGCTTGCTGGTGATGCCGATCGGCGCGTAGATCGCCACCGCCCCAGGCATCGGCCAGACCACCTCGATCGGCGAACCCTTTGCCTGATCGTGGTAGGCGCCGTTGGCCAAGGTGAAGCCGGCTTGATAGGTGCCCTGCTCGACGCCGGTCAGTACGTCCGCGGGGCTGTCGAGTTGTTTCGCCCCGTTGGCCTTGAGGTGCCGGTAATAGTCCAGGCCATAGTCCTTGGCGGAAGCGAAGTATCCGAGCATGCCGAAAGCGCTGGCCGCGAAGCTCGGGCTGGGCAGCGCCACCGCATCCTTCCAGGCAGGTCCGGTGAGCTCCGACCAGGTTGACGGCTTTGGCGCCCCCTTGTGCACCGCCAACACCATGTACAACAGGTCGACTGCGGTGAAATGGGCCGTCCGATAGGCAGCCGGGAAGTCGGCCGCATTCGGTGGGGACCAGGAGCCCAGCAGGTGCTGCGCGTCGTAGCCGTGCATGGTGAGCGGGTCGCAGGCCCAGATGACGTCGGCCTTGATGCCACCCGATCGCTGGTCGGCAGCGACCTTGGCGTTGAGCTTTCCGGTCGGGGCTCTGAAGACGTTGACGGTAATGCCGTGATGCGCGGCCTGGAATGCGGTGACGACTGCCTGTTCGACATTTTCGCTCGCACAGGTGTACAGCGTCAGGCTGCTGGTTTCGGCGGCCGCAGTGCTGCCTGAGCAGGCGCCGGCGAGCGAAGCAACGATCAGCCCGGCGGCGATTCCGCAGAGTTTCTTGATGGCCATCGATGCGCTCCCTGTCAGTAACTAGCGGGTGCCGCCGTCAGGCGGCGGGTGTGGGCCGCGCTACCCCTCACGGTCGGGGACGTGATCGCCAAGAATCCAGCAGCGGTCGTCGGGGTCGAACCCGAGCGGCGCCTGCGCAAGATTGGCCCGTTCTTTCGGCCGGCTCACCGGCGGCCCGGCGCCTGGGTCGCGGCCAGGGGTCGGGTCGACGTCATCCGGATCCCAGCGCTCGGGCCGGTTCGTCAGACCGAGCAGGAACGTCACCGTGCAATCCAGGGCCGTTGCCAACTCCGGCAGCCGGGCGACGTCAATTCCGGCACCGTGCTCGAGGCTGGACAGCGCCCGGTTGGAGGTGCTGACGCCCAGGCCGGCGAGCCGAGCGACGATTTGCTGCTGAGTCAAGCCCAACGCCTCCCGCCGCTGCCGAAGGCGTTGAGTCATTTCGAGCTGTCTGCGCGGCCAGACGTCGCCGTTTCCGAGTGCCATCGCGCCTCCTGTGCACACTCACCATGGCCTCGCGGCGGGAATCGCGCAATCCCTGATTCACGGAGTCATCGAACAACCGAGCAGCTTGCCCGAGGGAGCACCAGTCAGTCGGTGCCTCGATCGCGCGCCGGCGGCATGTCGGCGAGGGCGTGGATCTCGTAACGGGCGAAGTTGAATACCGGTGCCCGAGCCAGCAAGCGCTCGAACTCCTCGTGCGAATCGACCTGGTAGATCCAGGCGCCACCGTGCTCGCCGACCATGTGGTAACGGACGAGTACCTTGCCCTCGGCTTCCAAACCGCTACCGTAGGCCGCCATTTCGCCGACAGAGCGGGCCATCTCGCGGGACAGTAGCGACAGCTCAATCCGCCACAGCACCAGGAACTTCATCGTCGGTCATCTCCATCCTTCTCAAGGTCGATAGGACCAGCGGCGTGGAAACGGACAATGATATTCCTGCGTCATGCCCGACTGCCCAAGTCGTTGCACAAGCGGTCAGCCGGCCAGCCCGGCAACGACTTCGGCTCCGGCCAGGGTGGCAAGGGCGGCGCCATCGACGATGATCTTGGAGCCCCGGATCCCGGAGCCGATCACCACTGGGCCGGCCGTCGTCACAGCCTCGTCGATGAGAATCGGCCAACCGGCCGGCAGTCCGATCGGGGTGATGCCGCCGTGCTCCATCCCGGTGCGGCCGGTGGCCTCCTGCATCGGTGCGAAGCTGATCTTCCGCACATCCAGCCGCCGGCGGACCAACCCGTTGATGTCGGCTCTGGTGTTCGCCAGCACCAGTACCGCGCCCCAGCGCTCCTCACCGGACCGTTTGCCGGAGACGACGACACAGTTCGCCGACACCTCCATCGGGACGTGATAACGGGCGCAGAAGGCGGCCGTGTCGGACACCGACCCGTCGATGGCCGCCACCCAGGCAGCACCCCCGGTGGCCACATCCCAACCGCTGCAGGCGGTTCGGACTGGGTCGGCCAACAGGTCCGGATGTTCGGCAACCCGCAGCAGCTCGAGCGTTCCCATCGTGGGGGTGGTCATATGGTGCGCCGGGCGAGCTTGGTCATCCCGCCCCGGGAGATCACCTTCACCCGTTCCCTTGGTGCGGCGTCCGCCTCACCCAATGATCGTTCGTGCGCATCCAGCCGGTCCCACCCGTCGAAATCAGTGACCGGTAAACCCTTTTCGGCCAGCAGCGCCTCGACCGCTATGGCGTCCCGATGCGGCGCGCGGGGCAGCGTCGGGGCGTCGGCCAATAGATTGGCCACCGTCTCGGCGGCATCGGACCTGGTGTGCCCAATCAGTCCGACCGGCCCGCGCTTGACCCAGCCGGTGGCATAGATACCGGCGAGTGGCGCCCCGTCGAGGTCCAAAACTCGGCCGGCCTCGTTGGGCAGCACCAGCTTTGCGGTGTCGAAGGGCAGATCCTCGATGGCTTCAGACCGGTAGCCGACCGCCCGGTAGACGGCCTGCACCTCCCACTCGGTGAACTCACCCGTTCCCCTGACTCCCGCGTCGCCGGTCAATTCCATCCGCTCGGTGCGCAACCCGCTGACCTGCCCGTCGGTGCCGAGGATCTCGACTGGGTTCTGCAGGAAGTGAATGTGGATACGGCGATGCGGTCCTGGCTCCGGGTCGCGGATTGCCCACTCGCTGAGTACATCGACCACCATCCGCTGCGCCTTGTGGGCGTTGATGGCCTGCTCGGAGCCGGCGTCGAATTCCATCCCGCGCGGGTCGACGACCACCTGGACGTTGGGGGAGCGGTCGAGGTCGCGTAGCTCGACTGGGGTGAACTTTGCCTGCGCCGGGCCGCGTCGGGCGAATATGTGCACATCGGTGATGGTCGAAGCCCTGAGTACGGCGTGCACATGCGGGGGGATCTCGGTATAGAGCAGTTCGTCGCCCGATCGCGCCAACATCCTGGCGACGTCAAGGCCGACGTTTCCGACCCCGATGACGGCGACCGAGGTGGCGCCTGTGAGATCCCATGTCTGCTCGCGGTCCGGGTGAGCGTCGTAGAACGCCACAAAGTCTGCGGCACCGTGGGAGCCATTCAGCTCGATTCCCGGGATCGACATGCCGCGGTCGCGCTCGGCGCCGGTGGCAAAGATGACTGCGTCGTAGAACTGACGCAGCTCGTCGACCTTGACGTCGACACCGACGTGCACGTTGCCGTAGAAGCTGATCCGCTCGCTCTCCATCACCCGGTGCAGCGCCACGATGATCTGCTTGATCCGCGGATGGTCGGGGGCGACGCCGTAGCGGATCAGGCCGTACGGGGTGGGCAGCCGATCGAAGATATCGACGGTGACGTAGGCATCCTGCGTGGTGAGGATGTCGGCGGCATAGATGCCGGCAGGACCTGCGCCGACGACGGCGACCCGCAGCGGCTGAGAGGTGCTGCTTTGCTGGGTGTCGTGCGCCGCGGCGGTCGCGGAGGTACTCGCTGGCAGGGGTGGGCTCTCGGGCATACGGGGGTTGCTCTCCTTGTGGGTTATCCCGCCAAGGATACCCGGCCCCAGCCGCCGATTCGGCCGGTGTGACGGCCGCCGCACCGGTGGTGACCTGCGCATATGACCGGCATGGAACGAGATCGACAGGGGCGACGTCGGAACCGGCAACATGCTGAACAACCCGAGAGGACCCCTGATGCGCCCGCTGGCTCGCTTCGGCATCACCTGCCTGATCTTCGGTATCGGCTCTGCCGTGCTGAATTTGATGAACTACCACTTCACCATCCTGATGTGGGCCGACGGTATGCAGCCGTGGTTCGGTCTTGGGCTGGGCCTCGTCGGCGTAGGCCTCGTGCTGAGCGACAATCTCGGCAAGCAGGAGTCGATCCAGCCGGCGCAGCCGGACCCGTTCCGGGCCAGGTTCGCGCCGCAGCGTGGTGCCGAGCAGCAGTTCGGTCAGCAGCAGTTTCCGCAGCAGCAGTTCGCGCAGCAGCCGGCGCAGCAGCTGCCGCGGCCGTAAGCGCTGGCCCCCACGGCCCGCCCCACCGCTCGCTGCGTGCCGAAGTGTTCTGCTGGGCGGGCAGTTTGCGATCAGCGGCGCGAAGCAGCGCCAGCGCTGTGCTGGGCGGGCGTTTTGCGATCAGTGGCGCGCGAATTGAAGCCGACTCTGTTCGGGGGTGGGCGCTTTGCGATCGGTCGCGCGTGAAGTGGTGCCGCCCCGCTCCGTTCCGGGTCAATAGCCACTGCCGCCAGACAGAGCCACCGCACCGGTGGGATGCCAGACGGTCTTGTTCTCCAGGAAGGCCCGCAGCCGTGCGGTGCCCGGCTGCTTACCGAAGTGGCTTGCGCCACCCTTGTCGGCCGGCACGAACACCCGCTTGACGGTGCCGGCGGCCAGCCGGCCAAGCTCGGTGCGCAGCTCGGTGTCGCAGCCGGTGAGGTCAAGGGCGTTGACGTCGCCGTGCGTCGCCAGGTGCGGCATCACCTCGGCAGCATCGCCGGTGAGCACGTTCACCACGCCGCCTGGAAGGTCGGAGGTGGCAAGGACTTCGGCGAAGGCGATGGCCGGCAGCGGTCGGTGCGTTGAGGCGACCAGCACCACCGAGTTACCGGAGGTGATGATCGGCGCCAGCACACTCACCAGGCCGAGCAGTGAATCGTCCTGCGGCGCAACGGCTGCCACCACCCCGGTCGGTTCGGGGATGGAGAAGGAGAAGTACGGCCCGGCAACGGGATTCGCCGCGCCGAACACCGCGGCGATCTTGTCGGTCCAGCCCGCGTAGTGCACCAGCCTGTCGATGGCCGCGTCCAGCCGATCGGCGGCCCTGGCCGCCGCGAGACCTTCACCGGACACCAGCAGCTCCACGAACTGAGCCCGCCGGCCCTCCAACATCTCGGCGATCCGGTAGATCACCTGGCCGCGGTTGTAAGCGGTCGCCGCCGACCAGCCGCCGAAGGCCTTGCGAGCGGCCACTACTGCGTCACGGGCGTCCTTGCGCGTGGCCTGCGCGGCGTTGGCTGCGAAGCCGCCTTCGATGTCGTTCACCCGGTAGGTGCGGCCACTCTCGCTGCGTGGGAAGGTGCCCCCGACGTACAGCTTGTACGTCTTGGCCACCGTCACCCTGGCAGCGTCCGGCGCCCGCTTCGCCATCTCAGTACCCCTGCTCAACGTCGGATTCGGTGTCCAGATAGGCGCCCAATCCGCTGCGGCCACCCTCCCGGCCGAAGCCGGACTCCTTGTAGCCGCCGAACGCGGCGGCCGGGTCGAACCGGTTGAAGGTGTTGGCCCACACCACGCCTGCCCTCATCGCCGCCGCCATACCGAGGATGCGGGAACCTTTCTCGGTCCAGATGCCGGCCGACAGCCCGTACGGGGTGTTGTTCGCCTTGGCGATCGCCTCATCGGGAGTGCGGAAGGTGAGCACCGACAGCACCGGCCCGAAGATCTCTTCCCTGGCGATCCGCATCGACTGCGAGACGCCGGAGAACACCGTTGGGGGGAAGAAGAAACCGCGGTCGGGGACCGGGCACGGCGAGGTCCAGCGCTGTGCGCCCTCGGTGTCGCCTGCCTCCACCAGCTCGCGGATCCTGGTCAGCTGTTCGCGGGAGTTGATGGCACCGACGTCAGTGTTCTTGTCCATCGGGTCGCCGATCCGCAACGTTGCCACCCTGTCGTGCAGCTTCTCCAGCAGCTCCTCCGCCACCGATTCCTGGACCAGCAAACGACTTCCGGCGCAGCACACGTGGCCCTGGTTGAAGAAAATTCCGTTCACGATGCCCTCGACGGCCTGGTCGATCGGCGCATCGTCGAACACGATGTTGGCCGCCTTGCCGCCCAGTTCGAGGGTGACCTTGCGGCCGGTGCCGGCCAGCGACGCCTGGATCTGCCTGCCCACTTCGGTGGACCCGGTGAACGCCACCTTGTCGATGCCTGGATGGTTCACCAGCGCCTGACCGATATCCCCGGCGCCAGGAAGGATGTTCACCACCCCAGGCGGAAGGTCGGCGTCGGCGATGATCTCGGCCAGCACCAGGATGGACAGCGGGGTGGTCTCGGCCGGCTTGATCACCACGGTGTTGCCGGCGGCCAGCGCGGGTGCGATCTTCCACGAAGCCATCAGCAGCGGGAAGTTCCACGGGATCACCTGGCCGGCAACGCCCAGCGGCCTAGGGTTCGGCCCGAAACCGGCGTGCTGCAGTTTGTCCGCCCAGCCGGCGTGATAGAAGAAGTGCGCCGACGCGGTCGGTACGTCGACATCCCGGGACTCCCGGATCGGCTTGCCGTTGTCCAGGGTCTCGACGACCGCAAGTTCGCGGGCCCGCTCGGCGATGCCGCGTGCGATCCGGAACAGATACTTGCCGCGCTCGGCGCCCGGCATCGTCGACCAGACATCGTCATAAGCCTTGCGCGCCACCGCAATTGCCGTATTGACGTCCGTGGTTGATGCGGCGGAGACCACCGCGAGGGCGGCCTCAGTCGCCGGGTTGATCGTTTTGAGGTCCTCGCCGCTGCCGTCGATGAACTTGCCGCCGACGTACATCTGGTAGCGCTCCTTGACCCTCCCGACGGCCGCCGACTCGGGGGCAGGGGCATAGTCCCACTCGAACGTCGATGACGGGCTCGTCTTCTTGGCCATGGTTAGTCCACCGTCACGTAATCGGGGCCGGAATAGTGGCCCTGGGTCTGCGCTCGCCGCTGCATCAGCAGGTCGTTGAGCAGGCTGGAGGCGCCAAATCGGAACAGGAACGGGTCCAGCCACTGTGGGCCGGCCACCTCGTGCACCGCCACCAGGTAGCGGATCGCATCCTTGGTGTTGCGGATGCCGCCGGCCGCTTTCACCGCGCGCAGCTCCCCGGTCTCGGTGAACCAGTCGCGCACGGCCTGCAGCATCACGTGCGTCACCGGCAGCGTCGCGGCCGGTGAGATCTTGCCGGTGGAGGTCTTGATGAAGTCTCCGCCGGCCAGCAGGGCCAGCCAGCAGGCGCGGCGGACGTTGTCGTAGGTGGCCAGCTCACCGGTCTCCAGGATCACCTTGAGCCTGACCGAATTCCCTGGGCCGCAGACATCTTTCACCGCGAGGA
>JALYXB010000174.1 GCA_030947305.1 Actinomycetota bacterium
GCGCAGGGCATCGAGGCGCAGACGCTGGCGAACCTGTATCTGGCGATGGAGAACGACCTGGCGATCATTCCAGTGTTGAACAAGATCGATCTGCCGGCAGCCCAGCCGGAGCGTTACGCCGAGGAGATCGCGCACATCCTCGGTGGCTCGCCGGACGACGTGCTGCGGGTGTCAGGCAAGACCGGCGACGGGGTGGCGGCGCTGCTGGACAGGGTGGTGCGTGACGTGCCGCCACCGGTCGGTGACGCCGAAGCCCCGGCCCGGGCGATGATCTTCGACTCTGTCTACGACATCTATCGCGGCGTGATCACCTACGTCAGGGTGGTGGACGGCAAGATCACCCCCCGCGAACGCATCCAGATGATGTCGACCAGGGCGACGCACGAGCTGCTGGAGGTAGGGGTCATCTCGCCGGAACCGTTGCCCACCAGGGGGTTGGGCGTCGGCGAGGTCGGCTATCTGATAACCGGGGTGAAGGACGTCCGACAGTCCAAAGTGGGCGACACGGTGACCTCGGCGGTCAAGCCGGCCACCACATCCCTTGGTGGGTACCGAGATCCGCGACCAATGGTCTACTCCGGCCTGTTCCCGATCGACGGCAGCGACTATCCGTTGTTGCGAGATGCGCTGGACAAGTTGCGGCTCAACGACGCGGCCCTGACCTACGAGCCGGAGAACTCCACCGCGCTCGGGTTCGGTTACCGCTGCGGCTATCTCGGACTGTTGCACCTGGAGATCACCAGGGACCGCCTTGAAAGAGAGTTCAACCTCGACCTGATCTCGACGGCGCCCACCGTCGTCTACCGGGTGACGATGGAGGACCGCAGCGAGCACCTAGTCACCAACCCGAGTGACTGGCCGGAGGGCAAGATCGCTGGCATCAGCGAGCCGGTGGTCAAGGTGACGATCATCAGCCCCAGCGAGTACATCGGCACTATCATGGAGCTGTGCCAGTCCAGGCGCGGCCAGCTCGGCGGCCTGGATTACCTGTCGGAAACCAGGGTGGAGCTGCGGTACACGATGCCGCTGGCCGAGATCATCTTCGATTTCTTCGATTCGCTGAAGTCGCGCACCCGTGGTTACGCCTCGCTGGACTATGAGGAGATTGGCACCGAGGTCGCCGACCTGGTGAAGGTGGACATCCTTTTGCAAGGCGAGCCGGTGGATGCGTTCTCGGCCATCGTGCACCGGGACTTCGCCTACACCTACGGCGTCGCGATGACAGGAAAGTTGCGGGAACTCATCCCGCGGCAGCAGTTCGAAGTACCGATCCAGGCGGCTATCGGCTCCAGGGTGATCGCCAGGGAGACCATCAGGGCGATGCGCAAGGACGTGTTGGCCAAGTGTTACGGCGGCGATATCACCCGCAAGCGCAAACTGCTGGAGAAGCAGAAGGAGGGCAAAAAGCGGATGAAGATGGTCGGCCGGGTGGAAGTGCCGCAGGAAGCCTTCATCGCCGCACTGTCCACCGACGCCCCTTCCGGCAAGGAAGCCGCGAAGAAGTAGCGAACGCACTCGCACAGCGGGCAGCGGGCAGCGCTGGTGTTGTCGGCGATCACCGGGGGGCACCCCACCGCGGCGCTCGCAGACTACCCTGAACCGGGTGAACGCCCTGGTTGACGCGGTCGAGTCCTGGCTCGCCGGACTCTCGTTCTGGGCGCAGGCACCATTGCTGCTGATCGTGTTGGTGCCGCTGTGCTGGCTGCTGGCCGGCGGCATCGACCAGATCGTCGAGCGGCTGCTGCGGCGACACACCCGCGGGAAGAGGCTGGGATCAATTCCGGCGGAACAGATTCGGGCCGTCGATTGACCGCCTGGATCAACAGCAGGCGAGTCGTATGAAGCGGCGACCACTTCCCGCCGTCAGCAGGCGGTGGATGACGATCGCGTTGATCGTGCTGGTGCTGGTCGCGATCGGGTTCGCGACCTGGCACTGAGTCCGGCCCCGCCGGCCGTCCGGTCACGGTATCCAGCGGGCGGACCGCTTCTCGGCAAACGCCCGCGCACCCTCGCGTCCCTCGCCGGAGCTGAACTGACGGGCGGACAGCTGCAGCAGCAGGGCGAACTGTTCGTCAGAGTCGTCATAGTCTCTACGCAGCAACGATTTCGTCTCGGCCACCGCGCTGGGTCCGCCCTTCAGCAGATCGGCGACGACGGCGGCGACGGCCTCGTCGAGAGAATGCCGGCCGTCGTCGATCGCCAGTGCGTTGACCAGGCCCGCCCGCAAAGCCCGTTCCGCATCGAAAACCGCGCCGGTAAGGAACAGCTCGCGGGCCGCGACGCGATCCATCCGGTCGAGCACCGGCAGGCTGATGACGGCTGGCAGCAACCCGATTCGCACCTCGCTGAAGGCAAAGGTGGCGCCCGGAACGGCCACCACGATGTCGCAGGCCGCCAGGATGCCGATGCCGCCGGCCCGTGCCGGACCTCCCACTCTGCACACCACCGGCTTGGGGCAGTGGGCAATGAGCTGCAGGATGCGCGGCAGCTCTCTGACGCCTTCCGATCCCGACCGCTCGACGGCCGTCTCCTTGAGGTCCATCCCGGCGCAGAACACCGGGCCGGTGTGCGTCAGCACAACGACCCTGATGGCGTCGTCGGCCGACACCCGCTCGAGGGCCTCGGTCAGCTCGCTGCGTAGTTGACGGGACAGCGCGTTGCGATTGCTGGGGGAATCCAGCGTGATGGTCGCGATGCCCTCGGCCCGCTCGGTCCGCACTAGCGTGGTCATCGGCGTCCTCCTGCTGTCGTGCGTCGTGTGCACCGATCCTGCCATCGGCGTGGTCCGAGCTGGTCCACGTCGTCGGTCGAGCGTCCAGTTCAAGGCAGACTGTCTGGTGTGCCGTCCACCCTGCCCGAAGGCGAGGCCGTGCCGGTCGACGGCTCGCTGCCGGTGTCCGCCGCCGACGGGATGGCCGACCGCACACTTTCGATGTATGTCCACGTACCGTTCTGTGCAACCCGTTGCGGCTACTGCGATTTCAACACCTACACGCTGCCGGAACTGACCAGCGGCGGGAGTGCCTCGTCACCCGAATCCTGGTTGGACGCTGCGCTCGCCGAGATCAGGTTGGCCGGACACACCCTGCGGGCGATCGGTGACGACCGCACCGTCAGCACGGTATTCGTCGGTGGCGGAACCCCCTCACTGGTCGGAGCCGGGCCGCTGGTCACCCTCGTCGATTCCATCCGGAACGAATTCGGCCTGACCCACGATGCAGAGCTGACCACCGAGGCGAACCCGGAGAGCACCGACCATGAATTCCTGGCCGGCATCGCTGCCGGCGGCTTCACCCGGTTGTCGCTCGGCATGCAGTCGGTCGCCCCGCAGGTGTTGGTCACTCTTGATCGAACCCACACCCCTGGTCGGCCCGCCGAGGTGGTGCGATGGGCGCGCGAAGCCGGCCTCCAACACATCAACCTGGACCTGATCTACGGCACCCCCGGCGAGAGCGACGCGGACTTCCAGGCATCGCTGGCCGCTTCCATAGCCGTCGGTGTCGACCACGTGTCCGCCTACTCGTTGATCGTCGAACCGGGCACCAGGATGGCGCGGCAGGTGGCAGCGGGGTCGCTGCCGATGACCGATGACGACGTGCTGGCCGACCGCTACCTGTTGGCCGAGGAGGCGCTGTCGGCTGCCGGCTTCCACTGGTACGAAGTGTCGAACTGGGCCACCTCGATCGCCGCTCGCTGCCGGCACAACCTTGCCTACTGGCGCGGCGGCGATTGGTGGGGGATCGGACCTGGGGCGCACTCGCACGTCGGCGGGGTGCGCTGGTGGAACGTCAAGCATCCGGCTGCCTACGCCGACCGGCTCACCAAAGGTGGCACCCCTGCGCACTCACGGGAGCGGCTCACGACCGAGGCCCGGCAGATCGAAAACGTGTTGTTGCGGCTGCGGCTCAGTGAGGGCCTACCCCTACGCACGCTCGATGCAGCGGGCCGGCGGCAGGCGTCGTTGGAGGCCGCTGACGGACTGCTCGACCCGGCCGCGTTGGCCGCCGGCAGGCTGCAGCTGACGCTCACCGGCCGGTTGCTGGCGGACGGGCTGGCACTGCGCCTGTTGCCCTGACGCACCGCAGGCGGCGGGTGGGCAGCAGCGGTCAACCGGTGCCGGTGGTGCCGCGCAGATCGTCCAGATCCAGCAGCCGGACGTGGATAATCGTGCGCTGCTGCAGCGCCGCCCGCAGCGCCCGGTGCAGTCCGTCCTCTAAATACATGTCCCCCTGCCAGAGCACGGCATGCGGAAACAGGTCGCCGTAGAAGGTGGAATCTTCGTCCAGCAAGGTGTCCAGCCGCAGCTCACGCTTGGTGGCCACCAGCTCGTCGAGCCGAACCTGACGCGGTGGGAACCTCCCCCAGTCGCGCGCGGACATGCCGTGATCGGGGTAGGGGCGTCCGTCACGGACGTCCTTGAAGATCATGGCTCGCCTCTCCTGCACGGGTGATCCAACGGGCGCCTCAGCGTAGCGGCACGCCGTCCGGCCCACCCCGCCGATTACACTTGGCACCTGGGGTCTCCCAGTGCCAACCGTCTGAGTTCGATGGTGGCCAGCGGGGCGAGAGCCGGCTGGAGGTGAGTAGTGCGATGAGCGCCGACGATCGCCGTTTTGAGGTACTGCGCGCCATTGTTGCCGACTACGTGGCCACTCACGAGCCTGTCGGCTCCAAGAACCTGGTCGATCGGCATCGACTCGGAGTTTCCTCGGCCACAATCCGCAGCGACATGGCGGTGCTGGAGGACGAAGGGTACATCGCACAGCCGCACACCTCGGCCGGGCGGATCCCCACCGATAAGGGCTATCGGCTGTTCGTCGATCGGTTGGCGCAGGTCAAGCCGTTGTCGGTGGGCGAGCGGAGGGCCATCCACTCATTCCTGTCCGAAGCCGTCGATCTGGACGACGTGCTCCGCCGGTCGGTGCGACTGCTCGCCCAGCTGACCCACCAGGTCGCTGTGGTTCAGTACCCGACGCTGACCAGCTCGACCGTGCGGCATATCGAGCTGGTGTCGCTGGCACCGCGCAGGCTGCTGGCAGTGGTGATCACCGATTCCGGTCGGGTCGAGCAGCGGACGGTGGAAACGGCAGAGCCGATCGGCGACGCCACCCTCAGGATGTTGCGGACGTTGATGACCGAACATGTCACCGGTCGGCGGCTGGCAGAGGCGGCCGCCGCCATCAGGCAACTGCCGGAGCAGGCGGCGCCGAACCAGAAGCAGATGCTTGGCGACGTCGTGTCTGCGCTGCTCGACGCCTTGGTCGAGCACCCGGAGGAACGGTTGGTGCTGTCCGGCACATCGAACATCACCGGGTCGTTCGCCGACCAGCCGTCGCTGCGCGGGGTGCTGGAGGCGCTCGACGAGCAGGTGACACTGCTCAAGCTGCTGGCGGTGATCGAGCACCCCGAGACCATGCGGGTCTCGATCGGCGAGGAGAATCACGACGCGAACCTGTACGCCTCGTCGCTGGTGGCCGGCGGCTACGGGATCGGTGAGGTGTTGATGGGTGGTTTGGCCGTCGTCGGCCCGACCCGAATGGACTATCCGGGAACTATCGCCGCGGTTCGCGCCGTTGCGCAGTATGTCGGCGAGATCGTCGCCGGACGGTGAACCTTGGGCGACGGCCCGAACTTCGGTGTGAGGCTCAGGCCGGGCACTCCGATCCAACAGCAAAAGGAAGGTAATCGGTGCAGCAGGTGGCACGGGACTACTACGGCCTACTCGGTGTTTCGGCGAATGCCGGGCCGGACGAGATCAAACGGGCATACCGCAAGCTCGCACGTGAGCTGCACCCCGACGTCAACCCCGACCAGGGGGCCCAGCAGAAGTTCAAGGACGTCACGGCGGCCTACGAAGTGCTGTCCGATCCGGCCAAGCGGCAGATCGTCGACCTCGGTGGCGATCCGCTGTCACCGGGCGGCGGTAACGGTGGGACGGGTGGCGCCGACCCGTTCGGCGGCATGGGCCTCGGCGACATCATGGATGCCTTCTTCGGCGGCGGAGGAGGTGGCCGATCACGCGGACCGCGGTCAAGGGTCCGACAGGGTGACGACGCGCTCATTGGTGTCGAGTTGACGCTGGAGGAGTGCGCCACCGGTGTGGCCAAGGACCTGGTGGTGGACACCGCCACCCTGTGCACGATGTGCACCGGATCCGGCTGCGCCCCAGGGACCAGCACCGCGACCTGCGATACCTGCCACGGCAGCGGCGAGATCCAACAGGTGCAGCGATCGCTGCTCGGCCAGGTCGTCACCTCCCGGCCGTGCCCGGTCTGCCGCGGCTTCGGCGAAGTGATTCCCGAGCCGTGCCAGCAATGCCAGGGTGACGGCCGGGTTCGCAGCCGCAGGACCGTACGCACGGTGATTCCGGCCGGTGTCGGCGACGGCGTCCGGGTGCGAATGGCCGGCCAGGGCGAGGTCGGTCCTGGTGGCGGCGCACCCGGCGACCTCTACGTCGAGGTGCAGGAGATCCCGCACGACCAGTTCACCCGCGACGGCATCGACCTGCACTGCACGGTGCACGTGCCGATGACGGCGGCCGCGCTCGGCACCACGATGGAACTGCCGGCGCTGCAGACGAAGCAGATCCTGGACATTCAGCCGGGGACGCAGTCCGGCACGGTGCTGACTTTGCGTGGCCTTGGCATGCCCCGGCTGCGTGGATCCGGTGCCGGTAATCTGCTGGTGCATATCGACGTGGTGACGCCCACCAGGGTGGACGGCAGGCAGGCCGAGCTGATGCGGGAGTTCGCCTCGCTGCGAGGCGAGGAACAGCCGCAGCTGGCGTCGAAGTCCTCCGGCGGGTTCTTTTCCAGGATCCGCGACTCATTCGTCGGTCGCTGATCGCAGCGGTCAGGGCGAATCACGGGTGACCGGCAAGTGAGCGGCGCGCTGGCGGGTGCCGCCTGGTATCTCGTTGATGCGGTCCCGGCAGTCGGACCATTCGTCCTTTACGGCCCGGAAGGCAGGCACGCCGCAACAGTTCGCAGGACGCGGACGGGCGAGCAGCTGGTGCTCACCGATGGCCACGGTAACCATTGCCAGGCAACGGTTACCGCCACCGGCAACTCGTCGTTGACCTTGGCCGTGACCGACCTGCACACAGATCCGCTGCCGGCCCTGACGGTTACCGTTGTGCAGGCGCTGCCCAAAGGCGAGCGCAGTGACCTCGCGGTGGATCTGCTGACCGAAGCCGGGGTGGACACGATCGTGCCGTGGCAGGCGGAGCGCTGCATCGCACGCTGGTCAGGGCCGAAGGCGCAGCATGGTGCGGAGAAGTGGCGGATGGTCGCCATCCAAGCCGCCAAGCAGTCGCGCCGGGCCTGGGTGCCGACGGTGCGCGAACTCGCATCGAC
>JALYXB010000216.1 GCA_030947305.1 Actinomycetota bacterium
CGAAGACCCCCGGCAGCACTCGGGTCAGCGCGCCGATGCTGGCCAGGTGGTTCAGCCGCCGGCAGCGGGAGGAATCGCTGGATGTCCGCACGGCACCCCGCCCGGCCACCAGTAGGTCCTGCGCCGACACCCCCATCTGCTCATCCTGAGTCGGCGGAGCCCCCAGCGGGGTTGCCGGTGCGGAATGTGGACAACTGGTTTGTGGCCGATCGACCGTGTCAACCGCCCAGATCGCCGCGATTCTGCCCGCCGAGGTCGTTGAGTCGGTGGATCCGACAAAAAACAGCCTTTGGCACCGCGCCAATCTTGCGCTCAGTCAGTAGCCGGCAGCGGTGCCCCGTGCCCTGGCGCATGGCCGGCCACGACGTTTGTCCGATTGGCCCGGGGAATCGGTGTGTGGGCCGAAGATCTCGCCCTGTTGACCGATCAGACGGTCGATCGGACAGGTTTCGGTGCAGCTGGTCCGCTCAGCGGTGCTGTGATTTGGGTTGAGGGTGCCCGGCCCGTATGCTTGGGCACTGGCTCTCCCGTGCGCAAGCACGGGTTTTGCCTCTGGCCTGGCGAGGTCGGAAATTTCGCCAGGACTCTGTCAGTACCTCTCTCCACCTGAACGGGCGGCGCGGGCGGCGTGCGTCAGCACAGTTCCGTTCGGCAGCCCTCGGCTCACGCCACAGGCAAGAGTGAAAAGGCGGGCAGTTGCCCGTACTTCCTCTTGTCTTTTCGCGTGTGATCGGCCGAGCCAAGCTCAGGGCGATGGACGTACAGGGCAGGACCAGCACTCAGGGCGCCGTGAGGCGCTTCGGATCTTAAGGAACGACTGCTGTGATTCAGCAAGAGTCGCGTCTCCGGGTCGCCGACAACACCGGCGCCAAGGAGATCCTGTGCATCCGTGTGCTCGGCGGCTCCGGCCGCAGGTACGCGGGCATCGGCGACAAGATCGTCGCCACCGTCAAGGACGCCATTCCAGGTGCGGGTGTGAAGAAGGGCGACGTCGTCAAGGCCGTCATCGTTCGCACCATCAAGGAGAGACGCCGTCCGGACGGTTCGTACATCCGCTTCGACGAGAACGCTGCCGTGCTGATCAAGGAGGACGGTGACCCGCGAGGGACCCGAATCTTCGGACCGGTCGGCCGCGAGCTGCGCGACAAGCGCTACATGAAGATCATTTCCCTCGCGCCGGAGGTGCTGTGATGAGCATGAAGGTCAAGAAAGGCGACACCGTTCTGGTGATCGCAGGTAAGGACAAGGGCGCCAAGGGCAAGGTCATCCAGGCCTACCCGGAGAACCAGCGGGTGCTGGTCGAGGGCGTCAACAGGATCAAGAAGCACACCAGGGTGTCCACCACCCAACGTGGCGCCAAGACCGGCGGCATCGTGACCCAGGAAGCGTCGATCCATATCTCCAACGTGATGGTCGTCGACGCCGACAACAAGGCAACCCGCGTCGGCAAGCGTACCGATGACGATGGGCGCCGCGTCCGTGTGTCGCGCCGCTCGGGCAAGGACATCTGATGACGACCACCGAGAACGCGACCGAATCGAAGACCAGTCCGCGGCTGAAGACCCGCTACGCCGACGAGATCAAGCCGGCGATGAACGAGCAGTTTTCCTACGGCAACGTCATGCAGGTGCCAGGGCTTGTCAAGGTCGTGGTCAATATGGGCGTCGGCGAGGCCGCCAGGGACGCCAAGCTGATCGAAGGCGCCGTCCGCGACCTGGCCACCATCACCGGGCAGAAGCCGTTGGTCCGCAAGGCTCGCACCTCAATCGCCCAGTTCAAGCTGCGCGAGGGCATGCCGATCGGCGCGAAGGTCACCCTGCGCGGCGACCGGATGTGGGAGTTCCTTGACCGGCTGGTCACCATTGCCCTGCCCCGTATCCGCGACTTCCGCGGGCTCAGCGCCCAACAGTTCGACGGCAACGGCAACTACACCTTCGGCCTGACCGAGCAGTCGATGTTCCACGAGATCGACATCGACCGCATCGACAGGCCGCGCGGCATGGACATCACCGTTGTCACCACGGCGACAACCGACGATGAAGGCCGGGCGCTGCTGAAGCTCCTGGGCTTCCCCTTCAAGGAGAACTGAGCCGATGGCGAAGACCGCTCTGATCAACAAGTCCCAGCGCAAGCCGAAGTTCAAGGTGCGCGGCTATACCCGTTGCAACCGTTGCGGGCGCCCGCATTCGGTCTACCGCAAGTTCGGCCTGTGCCGGATCTGCCTGCGCGAGATGGCACACAACGGCGAACTGCCGGGAGTGACCAAGTCTTCGTGGTGAGCGCCGGCGAACCACAAGGAAACAGTCTCCGAAAGACCCATCAGGACCGTGCCACGAAGTCGTCTTGGTAGTCCCATCCACTGATTCGTCACAGGCCCGGCAGCTCCCGGGAACCAGACGAGAAAGGCTCCACCTGACATGACCATGACCGATCCGATCGCGGATTTTCTGACGCGCATCCGGAACGCGAACTCGGCCTACCACGACCAGGTCACGATGCCGTTCTCCAAGCTCAAGGGGAACATCGCCGACATCCTGGTCAAGGAGGGCTACATCGCGAACTGGACGACGGCGGAAGCCACCGTCGGCAAGGCTCTCGTGGTGAACCTGAAGTACGGGCCCAACCGCGAGCGCTCCATTGCCGGTGTCCGCCGGGTGTCCAAGCCCGGCCTGCGCATCTACGCGCGATCCACCGATCTACCCAAGGTTCTTGGCGGGCTCGGCATCGCCATCATCTCCACGTCCACCGGCCTGCTGACCGATCGTCAGGCCGCCCGACAGAAGGTGGGCGGGGAAGTCCTCGCCTACGTCTGGTAAGCGAGGACAGCCAACATGTCGCGAATCGGAAAACAGCCGATCCCAGTTCCGTCAGGGGTCGACGTGACCATCAACGGATCGCGGGTAACGGTCAAGGGCCCCAAGGGGACCCTGGAACACACCGTTGTCGAGCCCATCACCGTGGCCAAAGCCGACGGTGTCGTCTCGGTGACCCGGCCGGATGACGAGCGCGAGTCCCGCGCCCGCCATGGCCTGACCCGCACCCTGGTCAACAACATGGTCGTCGGCGTCACCGAGGGCTACACCAAGTCCCTGGAGATCGTCGGCGTCGGTTACCGCGTGCAGGCCAGGGGCAGCGACCTCGAGTTCGCCCTCGGCTACTCGCACCCGGTGCCGGTGAAAGCCCCGGAGGGCATCACCTTCACCGTCGAGTCCCCGATCAGGTTCAGCGTTCAGGGCATCGACAAGCAGCTGGTCGGCGAAGTCGCCGCCAACATCCGCAAGTTGCGCAAGCCCGACCCCTATAAGGGCAAGGGCGTTCGCTACGCCGGCGAACAAGTCCGGCGCAAGGTCGGAAAGACGGGTAAGTGACCGCTATGTCCAACAACATCTCAGCTGTGCGCGCCAAAGCGCGTACTCGCAGGCATTTCCGGCTGCGCAAGAAGGTCGTCGGCTCTGCCGCTCGTCCGCGCCTGGTCGTTACCAGGTCCTCGCGCCACATCGGCGTGCAGGTCGTCGACGATGCCGTCGGCCGCACACTGGCCGCCGCGTCGACGCTGGAGGCCGACCTCAGGGCCGGTGACGGCGACAAGACGGCTAAGGCCCGCAGGGTCGGCGAGCTGATCGCCGAGCGCGCCCAGAAGGCCGGCGTCATCGCCGTTGTCTTCGACAGGGCAGGCGACAGGTACCACGGCCGCATCGCGGCGCTGGCCGATGGTGCCCGTGGCGCCGGGCTGGAGTTCTAGAACATGCTGACCACAATCGAGAGGGACATCTGATGCCCGGACCCGCACGGACCGGCAACGACCGCGGTGGCGAGCGCAGCGGCGGATCTGCCAGACGCGGCGGCCGCGATCAGCGGCGCGACGCCGCCCCAGAGAAGAACCCGCTCCTCGAGCGGATCGTCACCACCAACCGGGTGTCCAAGGTCGTCCAGGGTGGGCGTCGGTTCTCCTTCACCGCCCTGGTCGTGGTGGGTGACGGCGACGGTCACGTCGGCGTTGGCTACGGCAAAGCCAAGGAGATCCCGGCGGCGATCGCCAAGGGTGTCGAGGAAGCCAAGAAGCACATGTTCCGGGTGCCCCGCATCGCCGCCACCATCCCGCACCAGGTGCAGGGTGAGGCTGCTGCCGGAGTGGTGCTGCTCAAGCCGGCCAGCCCCGGTACCGGCGTCATCGCCGGCGGTCCGGTGCGTGCCGTGCTCGAGTGCGCGGGAATCCACGACATCCTGTCGAAGTCGCTCGGCTCGGACAACCCGATCAACATCGTTCATGCCACCGTCGCTGCGCTGAAGATGCTGCAGCGGCCAGAGGAAGTCGCGGCCCGCCGCGGCCTTCCGATCGAGGACGTCGCTCCGGCTGCCATGCTGCGGGCGCGCGCCGGCCAGGGAGTCTGACATGACCCAGCTCAAAGTGACGCAGATCCGGTCGACCATCGGCAATAAGCGCAACGCCCGCGAATCGGTGCGTTCGCTCGGTCTGAAGCGCATCCATCACAGCGTTGTCGTCGAGGATTCGCCCGTCGTGCGGGGTTACTTAAGGACGGCACCGCACCTGTTGACGGTGGAAGAAATTCCCACCGACGCGAGCAAGTGACCAGCGACCAAAGAACGAGGACGTGACCAACTGTGTCTATCAAAGTTCACCACCTGCGTCCGGCACCGGGGGCTAAAACGGCCAAAACCCGGGTCGGTCGTGGTGAGGGTTCAAAAGGCAAGACCGCTGGCCGCGGCACGAAGGGCACCGGCGCACGCAAGAACGTGCCGGCGCACTTCGAGGGTGGCCAGCTTCCACTGCATATGCGGCTGCCCAAGCTCAAGGGCTTCCGCAACCGTTTCCGCACCAGCTACCAGGTCGTCAATGTCGGCCAGCTGGCCGCCCTTTTCCCGCAGGGCGGCAGCGTCGGCGTCGACGAACTGGTGTCGGCCGGCGCGGTCCGCAAGGGCCAGCTGGTGAAGGTGCTCGGCGACGGTGACGTTGCCGGCGTCAGCCTCGCGGTGACGGCGCACGCGTTCTCCGGGTCTGCCAGCGAGAAGCTGGCCGGCGCCGGGGGCAGCGCGACCACACTGTAGTCGGCAGCAGCGCACCATCCCTCGGCGCGGGCGGGCCGCCCGGCTCACCCCGGCCCGGGGGATGTGTGCGTTAGGCTCACCAGTCGGTCCTGCTGTCCTCATGAATTTTCGAGTGCAGTATTGACAATGCAGGACCGTGTCAGGCAATTCCGTCGCACGCTCGCCAAGAGCGCCCGACCGGGCCGCATCCTGGGATGCGAGTTCGGCCGGTGGCCGGCGGCACGATCAGGAGGACCGTTGCTCACAGCCTTCGTCTCGGCGCTGAAGACGCCTGATCTTCGCAGGAAGATCCTCTTCACGCTGGGACTGATCGCCGTCTACCGGCTCGGCGCTACGGTGCCGAGCCCCGGCGTCGACTACACAGCGGTGAACTTTTGCACCACACAGGGCAACGGAGGCAACAACGACCTGTTGACGCTGTTGAACCTGTTCACCGGTGGGGCGCTACTGCACCTGTCGGTGTTCGCGCTGGGCATCATGCCCTACATCACCGCATCCATCATCGTGCAGCTTCTCGGTGTGGTGATCCCGCGGTTCGAGCAACTCAAGAAGCAGGGCCAGGCCGGCCAGGCGAAGCTGACGCAGTACACCCGCTACCTGACCATCGGACTGGGTGTGCTGCAGTCGACCGCTTATATTGCGCTGGCCAAGAGTGGTCAGCTGTTCGGCGGCTGCAGTCGCGCTACCGCTGTGGTCTCCGGCGGCGCCTTCAACCTGATCACCATGGTGCTCACCATGACGGCAGGCACCGCCGCCATCATGTGGATGGGCGAGCTGATCACCGACCGTGGCATCGGCAACGGCATGTCGATCCTGATCTTCACCTCGATTGCTGCTCGCATCCCGCAGGAGGGTGGCCAGATCCTGCAGAGCAAGGGCGGCGTCGTCTTCGGCGTTGTCTGTGTCATCGGGCTGGCGATCATCGGCACCGTTGTCTACGTCGAACAAGCGCAGCGCCGGATACCGGTGCAGTACGCGAAGCGAATGATCGGCCGCAAGATGTACGGCGGCACCTCGACCTATCTACCGCTGAAGGTGAACCAAGCGGGCGTCATTCCCGTCATCTTCGCCACCTCGCTGCTCTACATCCCCTCGCTGATCATCCAGCTTTTCGGGGCCACCACCGACGCCAAGACCGGGCAGGTGACCGGCGGTGGCTGGCGGCAATGGGTCAGCTTCAACGTTGTCAGCCAGAACAGCTGGGTGCACATCATTCTGTACTTCGCGCTGATCATCTTCTTCACCTACTTCTACGTCGGCATTACCTTCAACCCGACGGAGCGGGCCGACGACCTGAAGAAGTACGGCGGCTTCATCCCAGGAATCCGTCCGGGCCGGCCCACCGCGGAGTACCTGCAGTTCGTGCTCAGCAGGATCACCTTCCCTGGCTCGATCTATTTGGGCATCGTGGCGATCCTGCCAAACCTCTTCTTGTCGCTGACCGGTGGCTCCGACAACACCCAGAACTTCCCGTTCGGTGGCACCTCGGTGCTCATCATGGTCGGCGTCGGACTGGACACCGTGAAGCAGATCGAGTCGCAGCTGATGCAGCGGAACTACGAAGGGTTCCTCCGCTAATGCGCCTGATGATCATCGGTCCGCAGGGTGCAGGGAAGGGGACCCAAGCGACCAGGATCTGTGCCGAGCTCGGCGTCCCGCACATCTCCACCGGCGACCTGTTCCGGGAGAACATCAACGGCGACACCGACCTTGGCAGGCTGGCGAAGACGTACATGGACGCCGGCCAGTTGGTGCCGGACGAAGTGACTCAGCAGATGGTCGCTCACCGGCTTGAACACCACGACGCCGGCGGTGGCTTCCTGTTCGACGGGTTTCCCCGGAACACCGGGCAGGCCCGGTGGCTCTCCGCGTTGCTGTTGGACCATCAGACACCCATCGAACGGGTCGTCCTGCTCACCGCCCCCGACGAGGTGCTGGTGGAGCGCATGCTGGCCCGCGGCCGGGCCGATGACACCGTCGAGGCCATCCGCCAGCGGTTGGACATCTATCATGCGGAAACGCTGCCGTTGGTCGAGTACTACGGTGACCTGGTGGTGCTCGTCGACGGTGTTGGCGACGTCGATGACGTGCACGAACGGGTGCTGAAGGCGCTCGGCCTGCCGGGCCCAGAGAGCGGCTGATCAGCTGATGGGCGGCGGCATCCAGCTGAAGACTCGCGGCGAACTGCAGGCCATGCGCGCCTCCGGGCTGGTACTGGCCGGAGCGCTCGCGGCGGTACGAGGCGAGATCCGGCCAGGGGTGACGACGGCGCAGCTGGACCGGGTGGTCGCCGACCTGATCGCCGAAGCCGGCGCACACTCGAACTTCAACGGCTACGGCGCCGGCGGGGATGGGACAGCCGGCTTCACCGGCACCATTTGTGTGTCGGTGAACGACGAGGTGGTGCACGGCATCCCGGGCCGGCGGAATCTGCTGGAGGGCGACCTGGTGAGCATCGACGCCGGCTGCATCCTTGACGGCTGGCATGCCGACGCCGCACTGTCCGCTCACGTCGGCGAGCCACCGTCGATGGGCGAAGTGGACCTGATTGCGGCCGCCTGGGATGGACTGTGGGCCGGGGTGGCTGCGGCAAAGGCCGGCGGCAAGCTGGGCGACGTCTCCGCCGCCATCGAGCACTCGGTCGGTACTTCGGGCCAGCGGGACGGTCGCCGGTACGGCAGCGTCGGCGGCTACGGCGGCCACGGCATCGGCACCGAGATGCACATGGATCCGTTCGTGCCCAATACCGGCAGACGCGGCCGCGGGGTCAAGCTGGTGCCGGGGATGGCGCTGGCCATCGAGCCGATGCTGACCCTCGGCAGACCGGCAACCAAGGAACTGGACGACGGCTGGACCGTCGTCACCCGCGACGGGTCACGAGCGGCGCACGTCGAGCACTCGATCGCTATCACCTCGGACGGCGTGACGGTGCTGACAGCCGCTGATCGCGGAGCTGCTGCGCTGGCAGTATTCGACATTGAGCCGGTCGACCTCGACGGCTGATCGTCGGGTTCACCCGCTTCGGCTCCCGGAAGAACGAGCCGCCCGGCACGGTATCAGGCTCGGTAACCGACAAGGCGGGCGGCGATGATGAGCAGCAGCGATTTCGATGGCCAGGGTAGGCCGCTGACGACCAGCCAGATTATGAGCCAGTGGTGGCGCGACATCTGTTTTGTGCACTGGCGAGTCGATCCGGCCCTGATCGCGCCGCGGCTACCTCAAGGCACTCGGCCGGACACCTGGGACGGCAGCGCCTGGGTGGGTTTGATTCCTTTCCGGATGGTCGATGCCGGGATAGGCAACCTGGGTCCGGTACCCAGGTGGGGGACTTTCTTGGAAATGAATGTGCGGACGTACTCGGTGGATCGTCAGGGACGACGCGGCGTGGTGTTCCTGTCATTGGAGGCGGAACGGCTGGCCGTGGTGGCGGCGGCGCGGGCGCTGTTGAGGGTGCCGTATCAGTGGGCCACGATGTCATTCGCCGAATCGCGATCCCAGCAGGTGTCGGTAGCGGGG
>JALYXB010000235.1 GCA_030947305.1 Actinomycetota bacterium
GCCTTGATGAAGCCCCGGGCGAAATCGGTGTGGATCACCCCCGCCGCCTGTGGTGCGGTGTCGCCCTGTTTGATGGTCCAGGCCCTTGCTTCCTTCGGGCCGGCGGTCAGGTAGGTCTGCAGACCGAGAGTGTGAAAGCCCGCTCGGGCCAACGCATAGAGGCCGGGTTCGTGCTGCCCGACCGACTGGAGCAGCTCCAGCGCGGACTCCTCGTCCATGTCCAATAGTTCGGATTCGACCTGCGCATCAAGGAACACCGCGTCGGCAGGCGCGACTACTTTGCGCAGGGCTTGTTTGCTGGCCTCGTCGGTCAGCGCTCGCTCGTCGGAGTTGAACACGTACAGGAACGGCTTCGCCGTCATCAGCGACAACTCTCGCAACAGCGGAAGCTCGATCGAATCCCGTGCCGAGAACAGCGTTTTGCCACTGTTGAGGATCTGCTCCGCCGCCTGCGCCGCGTCCAGCACCGGCCGGCGATCCTTGGCGTTACGGGCTTCCTTCTCCAGCCGCGGAACGGTCTTCTCCAGCGTCTGCAGGTCGGCCAGGACGAGCTCGGTGTTCACCGTCTCGATGTCCGAGAGAGGGTCGATCCGGCCGTCGACATGAATCACGTCGTCGTCGTCGAATACCCGTACCACCTGGCAAATGGCATCCGCTTCGCGAATGTTGGCCAGGAACTTGTTGCCCAGCCCGGCACCCTCGCTGGCGCCCTTGACGATGCCGGCGATGTCGACGAACGACACAACGGCCGGCACGATCTTCGCCGAATGGAACAGCTTCGCCAGCTCGCCCAGCCTCGGGTCCGGCAGCGGGACCACACCCACGTTCGGCTCGATGGTGGCGAACGGGTAGTTCGCCGCCAGCACGTCGGCCCTGGTCAGCGCGTTGAACAGGGTGGACTTGCCGACGTTGGGCAGGCCGACGATGCCGAGGGTGAGGCTCACGGGGCTCGAGTCTAAGTGTTCGAGTCTGGCGCGCGGTACACGCTCACGGCCCAGGAGGAGTCGTCGGAGAACGGGTCGAGATGCCAGGTGCCGAAGCGGTGTTCGAGCCTCAATCCCACCGCCTCGGCGTCGGCGTCAAAGGTTCCCACCCGATAGTCCCTGCACGTGGCGAACCCGAAGACGGCCCGACCGGCCGGCGTCAGCAGCGACGCCAGATTCGCCAGCACCTGCCGCTCGGTGCCGGCCGCCAGATAGACCATCACGTTCCCGGGACACACAATGACGTCGAACTCGGTGGGCTGCCCGGCGGCGTCGAGAACGCCGGCATCCAGCTCGACCAGGTCCTGCACCAGCAGCGTCACCTCGGGGTAGCGCTGCACCCCGATCGCCACCAGCCCGGCGTCCTTGTCCACGCCGACGGCCCGGTGTCCTCTTGCGGCCAGACCAGCGGCAACCCGTCCGGTGCCGCAACCGGCGTCCAACACGATCGCGGTCCGCGGCGCCATCATGTCCACGAAGCGCGCCTCGCCGTCCATGTCGGTGCCGTCCGCGTAATACCGCGCGAATCTGTCGGCATAGTCCTGCCACCGATCGCCGCCTGTGGTCCAGTCCTGTTCCCAGCGGGTCTGCGGTGTGCTCACCGGGACGATCCTGCCAGCTGTCGATGATCGGCTAGGACCGGCAGGGCCGTCCGTTCCCGCTAGCGCAATGCCCACAGCGCGGGCAGAGTCGATGAGGTGATCAACAATCAGGATGCCGCCTGACGATGCCGGTCCCACCGGGAACCATCGAACTGCGGCTGCCGGTCCGGTCGCCGTTCGCGGCCACCGCGCTGCTGACTTTCCTTGCGGCCCGCGCGGTTTCGGGCGTGGAACTGGTGCACGGTCGCACCTACACCCGCACCCTGCGGCTACCGGCGGGCTCTGGCGTCGCCAGGCTGACGTTCCCGCAGGACAGCGTCGATCCGGCGACCAGGGCAGCCGTCGACATCTCGCTGACGCTGGCCCACCCTGCCGACCTGGCTCCGGCCGTCGACCGCTGCCGCCGGCTACTGGATGCCGACGCCGACCCGGTCGCCATCGATGCGGCGCTGTCCGCTGATCCGGCACTGGCCGGCATGGCCCGGTCCATGCCAGGGCTGCGGCTCCCCGGCGCCGTCGACGGACCGGAGATCGTGATCAGAGCCTTACTGGGGCAACAGATCTCGGTCGCCGCTGCCCGTACCGGCATCGCGAAGCTGGCCGTGCTGACGAACGAACAGCTGCCCTTCGAGGACCCAGATGTCACCCTGCTGTTTCCCAGCGCGTCAGCCATCGCCGCCCTCGGCACGTCAGCCATCGCCGGCCCGCGGGCCAGGGCCGACACCATCGTCGCCACAGCCGCGGTGATGGCCAGCGGCGAACTGCGCGTCGATGCCGGCCGGCGGACCGCCGACTTGACCGCCGAACTGGTTGCCAGGAAAGGAATTGGACCGTGGACGGCGGGCTACGTCGCGATGCGGGTGCTCGGCGACCCTGACGTGCTGCTCACCGGCGACCTGATCATGCGGCAGGGCGCCGCCGCCCTCGGGCTGCCGGCCACCCCCCGCGAACTGGGGTCATACGGCGCCGGCTGGAGCCCGTTTCGTTCCTATGCCGGCCTGCACCTGTGGCGGGCGGCGCCGGTTCGCCGGCCGGCGGTCATCACCGCCCTCAGACCCGCGAAGTCGGGTAGTTCGTATGGTTGACCCATGCCGGCCGACCCCGAGTCCATCGACCCTTCGCTCACCGACCCGGAGTTGGCAGCCGCCCTGGTCACCGAGGCCGGCGCGCTGGCCGCCGCCATGCGTGCCGCGGGCCTACAGACCAGCTACAAGACCTCCGTTTCGGATGTGGTGAGCGAGGCCGATACCGCGGCCGAGGCGTTCATCGGCGCCGCGATCAGGCGCGCTCGACCAGGCGACGGGATCTTCGGTGAGGAGGGCGCCAGCCATCAGGGCACCTCCGGTCGGTGCTGGGTGATCGACCCGGTTGACGGCACCTACAACTTCCTGTCCGGGCTGCCGTACTGGTGCAGCGCACTGGCCCTTCGTGACTCAGCGGGTGTCGCCCTCGGCGCCGTCCGGCAGCCGGCGACCGGTGAAACCTGGCTCGGTGGAAGGGATCTGCCGACCACGCTGAACGGCGTGCCGGTGCAGCAGCTCACTGATCACCGGCTGGATCAGATCAGCCTGGCCACCTACATTCACCCGCCGACCCTCGCCGACGACGATGCGCTCATCCCCTTCCTGGCGTTGGTCTCCGGTGCCGCGACGCCGCGCATCCTCGGCTCAGGATCGATGGATCTTGCCGGTGTCGCCTGCGGGCGGCTGGGGGCGTGGGCGCAGCCTGGATGTCCGGACTGGGATTGGCTGCCCGGCAAGGCATTGGTGGAGGCGGCCGGGGGCAGCACAGCGGTGATCGAGCACCGCGGTCGGCGTTGGCACCTGGCCGGCAACGGTCTCGCCGTTGCCGAGCTGACCCACCGCCTGCTCGCAAGCTGACCGAGCTGCTGCCAGCCAACGGCTGAAATCCGACACGCCGAACGGTTGTTGTCACCGCTGTCGGTGGCCGGCGTCATCCTGGCGCACATGGACACCACCTTGCTGATGGGCGCGGTGCTGCTGGCTTTCGGGCTGGCCGGCGGGCTGTGGCTCGGGTTCCGGATGGGCAGCACAAGGGCGCCGGACGCTGTCGACCCGGTGGCAGCCGTTTCGGCAGTGCTTGCCCCCGCCGTCGATGCGCTGGCCAAGGTGCAACAGGAATTGCGCAGGGTCGAACGCGAGCGAGTCGGCAGCTACGCCGGCCTGCGCGAACAGGTGGCAGCCCTGCACCGAACCTCGGCCGACCTCGGTCAGCAGACCAGGTCGCTGGTCGGTGCGCTACGGGCGCCGACGGTTCGCGGCCGCTGGGGTGAGGTGCAGCTACAGCGCATCGTCGAGCTGGCCGGCATGGTGGAGCACTGCGATTTCGACACCCAGGTGTCATTCGGCGGCGGCGGCGACGATCCGGACGCCGGCGGCGCCCGCCCCGACATGGTGATCAGGCTGGCCGGTAACCGGCACATCCCGGTCGACGCGAAGGTGCCGTTTCATGCCTGGTTGCAGGCCATCGACTCGGCTGAAGAACGGCAGCGGCACGGCCTGATGCGCGAGCATGCCAGAGCAGTGCGCGCGCATGTCGACGCGTTGTCCCACAAGGCGTATTGGCAACACTTCCAGCCGGCACCGGAGTTCGTGGTGATGTTCGTTCCCGGCGAACCGCTGCTGGATGCGGCGATGACGATCGATCCGGGACTCACTGAATACGCCTTCGGCAAACAGGTGGTGATTGCCACCCCGAGCACGCTGATCGCGCTGCTGCGGACGGTGGCCTTCACCTGGCGGGCCGAGCGGTTGTCGGCATCGGCAGAGCAGGTCCATGCGCTGGGCCGGGAGCTGCACGGCCGGCTCAGCGTGTTGTCCGAACACTTCGGCAGGGTCGGCTCAAGCCTGCAGCGGTCGGTCGAGTCTTACAACGCCGCCGTCCGCTCCTACGAGAGCAGGGTGCTGGTCAGCGCCAGGCGATTCGCCGACCTCGGCGCAGCCACCGGCGAGCTGATCGGCCCGGATCAGGTGGACACCGCTGCCAGGGCACTCGGCGACGATTCGGTCCGGGATCTGACACTCAGGAGGTCGGTTTGATCACCTCCGGGCTGTGACAACGACCGTGCCACCTGCACCGTTCGGCCGATTCGGGCGCGATGGGCAGCTCATCGGGGTTTCGGGCGGCTACCGTTGCAGTGGTGACGACTGCATCCGCCCGCCCGCCCGCCGCACCCTCTGACCGA
>JALYXB010000022.1 GCA_030947305.1 Actinomycetota bacterium
GACGATCTTCACTCGGCGATCCATAGCGCTCACCATAGTCGGACGTCTGAATCGGTTCACAACGCGCGTCCGGGCAACCGCAAGCCCGCAGCGACCCGCCTGCGATCAGCTCAGTGCCACCGCGGTCGGCTCGAGCGGATCGGGCAGGTCGCTCTTGCCGGCCAGGTAGGCGTCCACCCCGGCGGCTGCCGATCGTCCCTCGGCGATCGCCCAGACGATCAGCGACTGACCCCGGCCGGCATCGCCGGCGACGAAGAAGCCCGGGATGTTGGTGGCGTAGTGCCGATCGCGGTTGATCACTCCGCGCTCGGTCAACTCGATGCCGAGACCGTCCAGCAATCCTGCCCGTTCCGGCCCGGTGAAGCCGAGGGCCAGCAGCACCAGGTCCGCCTGCAGGTGGGTGTCGGTGCCCTCATCGGCTACGAATCCGCCGGGAACCCTGGTCCCCGCCACCAGGTTCAGGCCGGTAACCCGACCGTCGGTGCCCTGCAGCGAGGTCGAGTTGACGCCGAAGACCCGCTCGCCACCCTCCTCGTGGGCCGCCGACATCCGCAGCATCAGCGGGTAGGTGGGCCACGGCGTCGACGGGTGCCTGGTCGGCGGCGGCTCGCGGTGGATGTCCAGCTGGGTGACGGAGGCCGCTCCCTGCCGCAGCGCCGTGCCGTAGCAGTCGGCGCCGGTGTCGCCGCCACCGACGATCACCACATGTTTGCCGGCGGCGTCGATGGTCAGCTTGTCCAGCGAACCTTCCACCACCCTGTTGGCCTGCACCAGGTAGTCCATCGCCAGTTCGACACCGCCGAGCTCGCGGCCGTCGACGTCGAGCTCGCGGGGAACGGTCGCGCCAGTGGCAATCACGGCGGCATCGAAGCAGTGTTGCAGCTCCGCGACGGTCAGATCGACCCCGACCTGGCAGTGGGTGATGAACCTGACCCCCTCCGCCGCCAGCTGCTCGATGCGCCTGTCCAACACCGCTGAGTCCATCTTGAACTCCGGGATCCCATAGCGCATCAACCCGCCGATCCTGCCGGCCCGCTCGAAAACGGTGACGTCATGCCCGGCCCTTGCCAGCTGCTGGGCGGCCGCCAGGCCAGCCGGACCCGACCCGATGACCGCCACCCTGTTGCCTGTGGACAGGGACGCAGGTCGGGGCACCAGACCGCCGGACGCGATCGATCTGTCGGCGATCTGTTGTTCGACCACCTTGATCGCCACCGGCTCATCGTCGATGGCCAGCACGCACGAGCCCTCGCAGGGCGCCGGGCACAGTCGTCCGGTGAATTCCGGGAAGTTGTTCGTCGCATGCAGCCGGTCCGCTGCCTCCTCCCAACGACCGATCCGGACCAGTTCGTTCCACTCCGGGATCAGGTTGCCCAGCGGACAGCCGTTGTGGCAGAACGGGACTCCGCAGTCCATGCAGCGTGCTGCCTGCTCGCGGGTCTCGGACTCGGCGAACGGCCGGTACACCTCGTTCCAGTCGCGCAGCCGCAGCGGAATCGGCCGACGGGCCGGCGTCTTCCTGGTGTGCTTGAGAAAGCCGTTCGGATCAGCCACGGGCGCTCTCCATAATCAGCTGGTCGGCGTCGGCCCCGGTTCCGATCGCTTCGGCGCGGATCGCCAGTACCCGCTTGTAGTCCCGCGGCATCACCCGCAGGAAGCGGCCGGCGGCGGCCGGCCAGTCGGCCAGCAGTTCGGCGGCGATCGAGGACCCGGTGTACTCGGAGTGTTGGTGCACCACCTCGCCGAGCCAGACCACTTCGTCGTCGGCGAGCGATTCCAGCTCGACCAGTTCGGTGTTGATCAGCGCCGGGTCGGGATCCAGCAGGTAGGCGATGCCGCCACTCATTCCGGCGGCGGCGTTGCGGCCGGTGCCGCCGAGCACCACCACCCGACCGCCCGTCATGTATTCGCAGGCGTGGTCGCCGGTGCCCTCGCAGACCATCAGCGCACCCGAGTTGCGGACCGCGAATCGCTCCCCAACGGTTCCGCTTAAGTAGAGTTCGCCCGAGGTCGCGCCGTAGCCGATGGTGTTGCCGGCGATCACCATTGGCCCTGCCGCTGCCGACGGTCCGCCGATGGCCGGACGCACCACGATGCGGCCACCGGATAGACCCTTGCCGACGTAGTCGTTGGCGTCGCCGACCAGGTCGATCGATATTCCTTGCGGCGCAAAGGCTCCCAGCGATTGGCCGGCGGTGCCGGTCAACTTCAGCGAGATGGTGTCGACCGGCAGGCCGTCCGGGCCGAAGATCCGCGTCACCTCGGAGCCCAGCATGGTGCCGGCGGTGCGGTCGGTGTTGCGGATGGTCTCGGTGATGGTGACGGGCGCTCCATCGGTGAGGGCGGCATGTGCCTGCCGGATCAGCCGGGCGTCCAGGGTTCGGGACAGATCGTGCCTGATCGGGTTCGACGAGTACAGCGGCGAGTCGACGTCGGCGATCGCCAGCAACGGGGTCAGGTCGAGGCCGCCCGCCCGGTAGTGGGCGGCAGCGGGTCCGGTCTCCAGCACCTCGGCATGGCCGACGGCGTCCTGGATGGAGCGGAAGCCCAGCTGTGCCAGATACCGCCGCACCTGCTCGGCCAGAAAGATGAAGAACGTCTCGACGAACTCCGGGGTGCCGGTGAACCGCTTGCGCAGTACCGGGTTCTGGGTGGCAACGCCGACCGGGCAGGTGTCGAGGTGGCAGACCCGCATCATGATGCAGCCGGCCACCACCAGCGGTGCGGTGGAGAAACCGAACTCCTCGGCCCCGAGCAGCGCCGCGATCACCACGTCCCGGCCGGTCTTCAGCCCACCGTCGACCTGAACCCGGACCTGTTCCCGCAACCCGTTGAGCCGCAACGTCTGCTGCGTCTCGGCCAGCCCGATCTCCCACGGCTGCCCGGTGTGTTTGAGCGAGGTCAGCGGAGCGGCACCCGTCCCGCCGTCGTAGCCGGCAACGATCACCGTGTCCGCATGCGCCTTGGCCACCCCGGCAGCCACCGTCCCGACGCCGGGTTCGCTCACCAGCTTCACCGAGACCCTGGCCGCCGGGTTGGCATTGCGCAGGTCGTGGATCAGCTGCTTGAGGTCTTCGATCGAGTAGATGTCGTGATGCGGTGGCGGTGAGATGAGGCCGACCCCGGTGGTGGCATGCCTGGTGGCGGCGATCCATGGGTACACCTTGTGCCCCGGAAGTTGGCCACCCTCACCGGGTTTGGCGCCCTGGGCCATCTTGATCTGGATCTCGGCGGCATTCACCAGGTAGGCGCTGGTCACCCCGAACCGGCCGGAGGCCACCTGCTTGATCGCCGACCGTCTGGCCGGGTCCAGCAACCGGTCGACGTCCTCACCGCCCTCGCCGGTGTTCGACTTGCCGCCGAGCCGGTTCATCGCGATGGCCAGCGTCTGGTGCGCCTCGGTGGAGATGGAACCGTAGCTCATTGCGCCGGTGACGAACCGCCGGACGATCTCGCTGGCCGGTTCCACCTCGTCGATCGAGATCGGTTGCCGCGAATCGGATTTGAGTTCGAACAGTCCGCGCAATGTCCCGCCGGCCTTCGACAGCCCGTCGACCGCGTCGGTGTACCTGGCGAACACCGACTCCTGCTTGGAGCGGGTGGCATGCTGCAGCAGATACACCGTCTCGGGGTTGAACAGGTGCAGCTCGCCCTCGCGGCGCCACTGGTACTCACCGCCGATGTCCAGGCCGCGATGCTCGCGGGCCGTCTTGTTCGGCGAGAAGGCGATCGCATGCCTGGCGGCGACGTCGGCGGCGATCACATCAAGGTTGGACCCGCCGGTGAGCTGGGTGGCGCCCTCGAAATACTGGGTGACGACGTCCGCGTCCAGCCCGAAGGCAGCGAACACCTGGGCACCGGTGTACGACGCAACCGTCGAGATGCCCATCTTGCTCATCACCTTGAGTACGCCCTTGCCGAGGGCATAGATGGTGTTGCGCAGTGCTTTCCGCGGCGCGATGGCGCCGAGCAGACCAGCGGACGCCATGTCCTCGACGGTCTCCAGCAGCAGATACGGGTTCACCGCCGCCGCCCCGAACCCCAACAGCAGCGCCACGTGGTGCACTTCACGGGCGTCACCGGCCTCTGCGACCAGGCCGACCTGGGTGCGGGTCTTCATCCGCACCAGGTGGTGATGGATCGCCGAGGTCAGCAGTAGCGAAGGAATGGGCGCCCGCGAGGCGTCGGAATCGCGGTCGGACAGGATCAGAATCCTGGCGCCGCCGGCGATGGCGGTGTCCGCCTCGGCCCGACATCGCTCGATGGCCTCGGCCAACCCCGCTCCACCGTCGGCCACCTGGTAGAGCCCGGAGATCACCGCCGAGGCGAAGCCGGGCATGTCGCCGTCGGCGTTGATGCCGACCAATTTGGCCAGGTCGTCGTTGTCGATGGCCGGGTACGGAAGGGTGACGTGCCGGCAGGACGCCGGCGTGGGTTCCAGCAGGTTCTGTTCCGGCCCGATCACCCCGCCGAGCGAGGTGACGACGGCTTCCCTGATGGCGTCCAGCGGCGGGTTCGTCACCTGGGCGAACGTCTGGGTGAAGTAGTCGAACAGCAGTCGCGGCCGCTCGGACAGCACCGGCTCGGGGGTGTCGGTACCCATCGAACCGTTCGCCTCCGCGCCCAGCGCCGCCATCGGGGCGATCAGGATCCGCAGATCCTCCTCGGTGTAGCCGAAGATCTGCTGGCGGCGCAGCACGGCATCGTGGGCCGCCACCACATGCTCACGGGCGGGCAGGTCATCGAGGTTGCTGATGCCGGCATGCACCCATTCGCCGTAGGGCCGCTCGTCGGCCAGCGCACCCTTCACCTGTTCGTCGTCCAGGATCGTCCCTGCCACCGTGTCGACCAGGAACATCCGGCCCGGCTGCAGCCGGCCGCGGGCGACTACCCGCTCCGGCGGGATGGGCAGCACACCGGCCTCGCTGGCCAGCACGATGACCCCGTCGTCGGTCCGCCACCAGCGGCCGGGCCGTAGCCCGTTGCGGTCGAGCACGGCACCGAGCAGCCGACCATCGGTGAAGGTGACGCAGGCGGGGCCGTCCCACGGCTCCATCATGCAGCCGTGGAATTCGGCGAAGGCCCTGATCTTCGGGTCCATCGACGGGTTGTTCTCCCAGGCGGCCGGAATCATCATCAGCACCGCATGGGGCAGCGATCTGCCGGCAAGGTGCAGCAGTTCGAGAACCTCATCGAAGCTCGCCGAGTCGGACCCACCTGGGGTACAGATCGGGTACACCCGCGACAGCTCGCCCGGGATCAGGTCGGTGGCCAGCAGGGCCTCGCGGGCCCGCATCCAGTTGCGATTGCCACGGACGGTGTTGATCTCGCCGTTGTGCGCGATGTACCGGTACGGGTGCGCCAGCGGCCAGGCCGGGAAGGTGTTGGTGGAGAACCGCGAGTGCACGACGGCGATCGCGCTGGTCACCCGCTGGTCGGTGATGTCGCCGAAGAATGCCGGCAGCTGTGAGGTGGTGAGCATGCCCTTATAGACGATCGTGCGGCTGGACAGCGACGGGAAGTAGACACCGAGCCCGGCCGCAGTTGTCTCGTGTTCGATCCGCTTGCGGGCCGGGAAGATCAGCCGGTCGAGGGCCAGGCCGTGCGGCCGAACGCCGGTCACCTCAGGGGCCGCGATCAGCAGCTGCTCGAAGACCGGCATGACGTCCAGCGCCATCTGTCCGACACCGGCGCCGACACCGTCGGTCGGCACCGTGCGCCAGCCCAACAACTCCAGGTTCTCCTCAGCCAGGACCCGGTGCACGATCTCCTTCGCGGCGGCCCGCTCCGTGTCGTCGGTCGGCAAGAAGGCGGTGCCGACCGCGAATGCCTCGCCGTCCGGGTTCGTCGCGTCGGCGGCGCACCGTGGCAGGTCGAAGTCGACGACGGCTCGAAGGAAGTCGGCAGGGACCTGGATCAGGATGCCGGCGCCGTCTCCGACGGCCGGGTCGGCGCCGGCAGCTCCGCGATGGTCGAGGTTGATCAGCGCCGTCACGCCGTCGGCGACGATGCGATGGCTGCGCCGGCCGGCGATGTCCGCGATCGCGGCCACCCCGCAGGAGTCCCGCTCGAAGGTCGGGTTGTAGAGGCCCTGGGGGCCCGGAATTGCCGAGTACTGCACCGCAGACCTCCGCCGTGTATCTCGCAGGAAACCGAGCGACACTGCCCGACCGATGGCGTCCTCCGATCCGGCGCTGCGCGGGGGAACGGCGGGGTGTGACTGCGGATCCGTCGACGCCATCGGTGTGTGGCCGTCAACGCGGACCGCGGGCGAGGCGGACTGGGCGCGGGTTCACCGCGTTCGTCGTCCGGCCCCCGAGCAAGTGTTCAACATTGTTGTGTGCGATCAGGGCGACGGTGGCCTGATGACGAGCAGGTTACAGGATTGCGGCTTTCTGAAGGTCCGCGAGCAGCTGGTCGGCGGAGGTGAAGAGCACCGCGTGCCAGCCTTCGGCGCGGGCGGCGTCGACATTGTGCTGGTTGTCGTCGGTGAAGAAGACCGTCTCGGGGTCGAGCCCGAATCGGTCGGTCAGCAGCCGGTAGATGCGCGGATCGGGCTTCATCAAGCCCTCCCGGCCGGAGACGATTTCGCCGTCGAACCTGGTGAGCACCGGGTAGGCCTGTTGCGCGACGGGCCAGGTCTCGGCGCCGAAGTTGGTCAGCGCGTAGATCGGCAGGCCGGTGGCCTGTAGCTGGTCGAACAGCTCGACCGAACCGTCGATCTGCGGGCCCATGGTCTCGATCCAACGATGACGAAACGCAAGGATCCAGTCGGCCCTGTCCGGGTGGGCATCGACCAGTTCGGCCAGTGCCTCATCGACGCTGCGGCCGGCGTCCATCTGTCGGTTCATCTCCGCCGTCAGTACCTCGGCCAGGAACTGGCCTCGGACATCGGGATCTTCGATGACGCTGCGATACAGAAACTCCAGATCCCAGCTGACCAGGACATTGCCGACATCGAAGACGATCGCCGTGATCGTCATCGATGGGCGGGTGGCTCGGGATCCGTTGACGGCGCCGGCTCGAACCGCAGCGGGTCGGGGGGCGCCGGCTCGGACGACACCGGGTCGGGCGGCATCGGTTCGGAAGGCACCGGGTCCTGCACGATCGTCGTCGCCTCAACGGGTTGCTTCTGCCGGTCCCCGCCGTCGCCACCGACCTGCTCGGCGTCCCCGCCAGCATCGATCCTGGACCGATCGGCGGCCCCGCTGACGGTGGTGACATCGGCGCCGCGCTCGCCGTCGGGCAGCTGTCCGGCGACCACGGCGGGGTCTTCCCGGCCCTTGCGCCAGCGCCACACCAGGTAGATCACGGCCAGTCCGAACAGCACGATGGCGACCACGATGTTCACCCGCAGGCCGAAGATGCGGGTACGGGCCGGGTCGATGCGCAGCGCCTCGATCCAGGCGCGGCCGGCGGTGTAGCCGGCGACGTACAGCGCGAACACCCGACCGCCGCCGAGTTTGAAGCGTTTGTCGGCCCAGACGATCAGCGCCGCCACCAATAGGTCCCAGATCAGCTCGTACAGGAAAGTCGGGTGGAAGGTCCCGCACAACACGGTGGGGCTGGCCTTGATGTACGCGGTCGGGAACTCGGGGGCAGCGCCGGCAGCGACACAGTCCTGAAACGTCCCGGCGGCCCCGCCAGGCGTCCGCAGGTAAACCTCGAGACCCCATGGCAGCGTGGTCTTCT
>JALYXB010000025.1 GCA_030947305.1 Actinomycetota bacterium
CCCTCGTTGCCGCGGCTCTGGCCGACCGACTGCCACAGCTCAGCCGCTGCCCGCAACCGGCGCGGGCGCAGCTGCAACCCGACCAGATTCTGGAAGGTCTGCTCGCTCGGGCCGCCGGATGCCCGGCGACGGCGCATGGTCTCTTGGAGGGCGACAGCACCGGGCAGCCGCTCGCCGACCGCTTCGGTCACCACGGTGTCGACCCATCCCTCCACCAATGCCAACAAGGTGTCGAGGTTGCCCAGTGTCGACTCCTGCCCAGGGGTGATCTTCGGTTCGAACATCCCGCCGGCGGCGCCCTGCCCGCTCATCAGCTCCTGCATGCTCGCCGGATCGGAAGGATCAATCTGCTGCGCCAGGTTCTCCATTTCGGAGAAGTCAACGGTGATGGCGGCGGCGTAGGTCTTGATCAACGAGACCAGCCGGTCGCGCAACCACGGTGCCGCCGCATACAGCCGGTGGTGGGCCGCTTCCCGCGCGGCCAGGTACAACCGCACCTGGTCCTCGTCGACGCTCAGCCCCTGGGAGAACTTGGCAATGGCCAGCGGCATCAGCGCAGCGGTGCCGCTCGGGCCCAGCGGCAGTCCGATATCGGTGGAGGTGAGCACCTCGCCGGACAACTGGGCAAGGCCCTGACCGAGTTGGGTGCCGAAGGTCATACCACCCATGGACGTGAGCATGCCCAGCAGCGGGCCGACCTGACCGCGCACCTCGTCCGGCAGCGCATCGGTCCAGGCGGAGGTGACGCGCTCGGCGATCGGGGTGCACAACAACTTCCAGGTCGGCATGGTGGCCTCCACCCATTGTCGGGCGTTCCAGGCGGTGACGATCCTGGTAGCGGCCGGGAAGCCGGTGGCACCGTCCAGCCACACCTCGGCGAGCTTGACCGCGTCCCGAACCATGTCGACGTCGACAGAGCTGGCTGGATGCGCGGCCGGAATGCCTTGCAGCGCAAGCTTCTGCGCCATGTCGTAGTTGATCGGACCAGAGTCGGAGCCGGCTTCGGACATCATGTTGCCGAGCTGGGCCAGCATGTTACCGAGCTGGCTGAGATCGAACCCCCCGGCGTTACCGCCGAATCCTGCTCCGAAGGGGCCGAGGCCGCCGCCGGTGGGGTCTGCGGGCGTACCCGGGTCTTTGTCCGGGTCGTCGTCACCCGAGCTGGCACCGAAGCCGAAGGGCAAATTCGTCATACCGTCTACGGTACGCAGCCGATGGCCCTCCGGCGGGGTTGGAAGGCCGCGATCGCGCTGAGCGAACACTCAGCGAAACCCAGTTCCGAACTCGGGGCGCGGCAGGATCGGTGCTCGCCGGCTGGGCGCACCGAATCGGGATTGCGGGGCGGCACATCGAGAACGCATACAGTCTCGGCCATGCAATGGTTCTCCCGGTTGACCCTGCGCGGGCGGGTGCTGACGATCGGCGCCATCCTGACGGCGGCCCTGATCGCCATCGGTGCCAGCGTTCCTATTCCCTACGTCGCGGAGGGTCCTGGCGTTACCTACAACACCCTCGGCAACGAGCAGGGCTCCGACGTGATCACCTTCACCGGCTCCGGCATCCCGGCGTCGGTGAACGAGAAGTTCGCGGCCGAAGGGCATTTGAACATGACGACCGTCTCGGTGACCGACGGGCTGCCGCTGTTCGCCGCATTGGGATTGTGGGCTCGGTCGGACTACTCGCTGTTGCCGAGGGAGGATGTCTTTCCGCCGAACCAGACGGTCGAACAGGTGAACCAGCAGAACGCCGTCATGTTCTCCGAGTCGCAGTCGTCGGCCGAGATCGCCGCCCTTGAATACCTCAAGTACCCGCACGTCGTCTACGCAGGCAACGTGCTGGACAAGTCCCCCAGCACCGGGAAACTGCAGCCCCAGGACCGTATTACCGAGATCAACGGCCGCGCGGTCACCAACACCGCGAGCCTGCGGATGGCGATGGCCGGCACCAAAGCCGGACAGGTGGTGCCGGTGGTGGTGGACCGCGGCGGCGTCGGCAAATCGTTGACCATCACCCTGGGCAAAAACCCGGACGACGGCAGCCGCGGGTTCCTTGGCATTCAGCCGCAGGAGCGCCCGTTTGCCCCCTTCACCGTGCACATATCGTTAACCAGAATCGGCGGTCCGTCGGCCGGACTGATGTTCACCCTCGGAGTCATCGACAAGTTGACCAAGGGAGACCTGAGCAGCGGCAAGTTCATCGCCGGCACCGGCGAGATCAACCTGCAGCGTGACCTGACGAAATCACCGACTGTCGGCCCTATCGGCGGTATCCTGCTCAAGGAGATCGGCGCCAGGTACAAGGGCGCCACCATCTTCCTGGTCCCGGCCGCCAACTGCCAGGAGGCCGTCACCAGGGTGCCTGCCGGTCTGCAGCTGGTGAAGGTCGCCAGCCTCGATGACGCGATGAACGCACTGCACGACATCGCCGCCGGGAAGACGCCGCCCGGCTGCTGACGGCGTGCGCCGCCCGGAACGGCGGACCGGCATCGAGCTAGCCAGGTTAGCGGAAGGTCGCCTGAAGGGCAGAAATCAGCCCTGGTGCCAAATCTCCGCCGCGCAGCGGTTGCTCGGCGTTCCCGGGGTGGGAGCTGCCGCTGGGCCGGACCCGCAGCAGACAGGCACCGCCGGTGGCCCCGCGCAGCACCCCGGCCACCAACCTGGCCTCGGTGCGCTGCGGATGGTCGGCTGCGGCGCGGGCGGCAGCCGTACCGTGGGCGGACTCAGCCAGTCCGGCGGCGACCTCGGGCGGCACCACCAGGATCTCCTGGACCAGGGCGCAGCCGGCCACCGCGTCCGGCCAGACAATGCTGGCGAGCGCTTCTTCGAGGCTCCCGGCCGGCAAATCGTCCTGCGCGATGGGGGTGAGAACGCCGTTCTCGGCCAGATGACCGGCCAGCCCCGGCTCGGCCGCCCGTAACTCCACTGTCGGGACAAGGGCGAACAGCCGAGGTGAGGCATCCCAACCGGCTTCTCCGGCGAACTGCTCGACCTCGGCGACAGCGGTGGCCAGATCGGGATCCTCCCACCAGCCGGGCAACGATGGCGGCCCGGGAGTCGATGGCGGCGGCGGTTTCTGGTCACGAATAGGTGTCACCCCATGATCGTCGCACGGTCGGGGAACCTATCCCCGGGCTCTACAGTTGACGCTGGGAGGACCTCGGCCGCGCCGTGCGTCCCATCGGCAGTCCCGGAACCGCGGGGTCAATCGACGCGAGGAGCTTGGCGTGGGCATGAGGCCCGGGATCGGAATCCCGACTATCTCCAAGCGAGCCAAACGCGTGTTGATCGTCGTCGTCTCGCTGGTGGTGCTGGCGATTCTGTGGTTTCAGTTCGTCGGGCTGTATGTGGACTACCTGTGGTACGGCGAGGTCGGCTTCCGCCAGGTGTTCACCACTCAGCTGGTCAGTCGACTGGTGCTGTTCCTGGTGGCCGGACTCGGCGCAGGCAGCCTGTTGTTGCTGACAATGCTGCTGGCTTACCGCTCGCGCCCAGTCTTCGTACCGACCGCGGTGACGAATGACCCGCTGGCGCCCTACCGCACAGTGGTCGCCGCACGCCCGAAAATGTTCGGGATCGGCATCTCGGTGCTTATCGGCATCATTTGCGGGCTGTCCGCCCAGGGTCAGTGGGAAACCGTGCAGTTGTTCCTGCACGGCGGTTCCTTCGGGCAGAGGGACCCGCAGTTCGGCCACGACGTCGGCTTTTACGTGTTCAAGTTGCCGA
>JALYXB010000070.1 GCA_030947305.1 Actinomycetota bacterium
AGCGGACCCGCGAGTTCCGGGGTCGTTATCACGTGCTGGGCGGCGCGATCTCACCCATCGACGGGATCGGTCCCGACCAGCTGCGGATCGCCGATCTGCTGAAGCGGATTGCCGAACCAGGGGTGGATGAGGTGATCCTGGCGACCGATCCGAACCTGGAGGGCGAGGCGACCGCCACCTACCTGATCAGGCTGCTGCGAGGGTTCCCGGGCCTCACCGTCACTCGGCTGGCGTCGGGTCTACCTGTGGGCGGCGATCTGGAATACGCGGACGAGATCACTCTTGGCAGGGCGTTCTCCGGCCGCCGACTGGTGGACAGCTGACCGCTGGTCGGCGCTTCATGACCGACGTGCGTCGGCCAGCAGCCGCTCGATCACCCGCTGCAGCAGCGCCGGGTCGGGCGCCGGCAAGCCGCACACCGCGGCCAGATACATACCGTTGCCGACCTGCAGGATGATCTCCGCCGTCACCTGATCGTCGACCGCTGCCCTGATCGGAGCCTCCCAGGCGGCGAAAAGGTCGGCGAACAGCGCTGCTACCTGATAGTCGTCGGGATCTTGCTCTGCGGCCGCACCGGCTTGATCGGAGCGGATGGCGGTGATCAACGCCATGATGAAGCCGCGCTCCTGCTCGTCACGCGGCGCCGAGTAATCCAAAAAGGCCCTGACCACGTCGTCGGCGGTGTCCAGGGCCCCCAACTCGGCGGTCACGGCATCCCGGGTCTGGGTCAGCAGCCCGCGGAACAGGTCCTGCTTCGATGGGAAGTGGTACAGCAGGCCGCCTTTGGACACTCCGGCCGCTGCCGCCACATTCTCCAACGTCGCCGCGTCGGTGCCGCCGCCGGCCAGCAGGGTGCGGAGTGCGGCCAGAATGCGATCGCGGGTGTCGGTGGCCATGCCGTACACTGTACCGGCCGGACGGTTTAGTCAACTCAGGTGTTGACTCGGTTCCCACACACCCCAACAGAGCAAGCACTGGTCCCGCCGGCCACCAGTGCGCTTCGGACGGAGTCTCCCAGTGTTCGCCCGCTACCTGCAGGTGCTGCGTCGGCCCGGCGCAGCGCGGTTCTCTGCTGCCGGCGCGCTGGCCCGCATGCAGATGTCGATGACGGGCGTCGGTGCCGTCCTGCTGTTGTCGGCCGTCCGCGATTCCTACGGGCTTGCCGGCCTGGTCTCGGCGATCTACACCATCACCTCGGCAGTGATAGGGCCGCAGATCTCCCGGTTCATCGATGCCCACGGCCAACGCCGGATCGTGCCGAGGCAGCTGACGGTGCATGTGGCTGCCGTTTCGTCGATGATCGCTGTCGGCGTCTACACGCAGCTGACCTGGCCCATCTATCTACTGGCCGTGCTGGCCGGCGCCTGTCAGCCCAATATCGGCTCGCTGGTTCGGGCCCGCTGGTCGCAGCTGATGGCCGGCTCGCCGCAGCTGCGGACCGCCTTCGCCTTCGAAGCGCTGATCGATGAAGTAGTCTTCATCATCGGTCCGGTGTTAGCGACTGTCCTTGCCCTGCAACTGTTCTCGGGCGCCGCGCTGATGGCGGCGATGCTGCTGCTGGTGGTCGGATCCTTCTTCCTGCTACGGCAAAGGTCCAGCGAACCCACGCCGTCCGGGCAATCCGGCGCCAAGGGCAAGTCTGCGATCAGGCTTTCCGGGGTGGCCGGGCTTTTCTCGGTGATGATCATGTTGGGCGGGGTCTTCGGCTCGCTCGAGGTGACGACGCTGGCCACCACCAAGGCGGCCGGCCACCCGGGAATGGCCGGCTGGATGCTGGCCGGCTACTCGTTCGGTTCGTTGGCTTCCGGCCTGGTGTTCGGCGCGATGAACGTCAGGGGCCCTATCGTGCGGCACTTCGTGGGCGCCATCGCGGTGCTCGCGGTGGTGTCGATGCCGCTGGTATTTCTTGGACCATTGTGGCTGTTGTCGCTCGGGCTGTTCGTGGCCGGGCTGGCGGTGGCGCCGGCACTGATCTCCGGGATGTCGTTGCTGGAGCGGATCGTGCCGGCCAACCGGCTCACCGAGTCGATGTCGTGGTCCAACTCGGGGATCAGTCTCGGGCTGGCGTCATCCATGCCGCTGGCTGGCTTCATCGCCGATCACCACCCGCCGCACCTGGGCTACCTGGTGCTGTCGGGCTGTGCCGTGGGCGCGCTGGCGATCGCGATGCTGGTGCTGCGGGTGCTGCGCCGCGCACAGGACGCATCACCGGTCGCTGGCACCCCATCTGACGCGGCGACGCTCGACCAAGCGCTGGTCGAGGCCGGCGGCCAGTAACCGCAGACGGCGTCAGGGGATTGGCCGGGTGCCGTCCAGGATGACGTCGGCGCGCCGGCGGGTGCCGTCCCTGGCGAACATCTGATCCTCTTGGAGCTGCCAGCGCCGCCACAGCGGTCGGTACTGTTCGCCGTCGCGTTCGATGCCACGTTGAAGACGGATCGGCTCCGGCGCCTCGATCCACACCAGCAGGTCCAGAAACGGCACCGCTGCGGCGCCGCCGGAGCCGACGCCCTCGAGGATCAGCACCTCGGTGCTGGGCACGTCGTGCCACTCTGCGTACCGTTCGGCGACCCAGTCGTAGCGGTTCCAGCGGCCGGTCTCGTTGCGGGACAACGGTTCCAGCACCCAGCTCACCAGGTTCGGCACCGCGTCATCCAGGCCGTCCCAGCCTGGGTAGAGGTCGTCCATGTGCACGATGGGAGCGCCGTCCAACACGGTGGCCAGCCGCTCGGCGAGGGTCGACTTGCCGGATCCGGACGGTCCGTCCACCGCCACCACGACGGTGCTGCCGTTCTTGGGTCGGCGGCCGCGCACCTGGTCGGCGAGGTGGCGGAGCGAGGGATTCGCTGCCATCTCAGCGGGCCGTTCGTCTGGTTCGGCGCTGACAACCCGGACACCAGAACAGGTTACGGCCGGCCAACTCTGCGATGCGCACCCTGGTGCCGCAGACCAGGCAGGCCTGCCCGGCGCGGCGATAGACATACACCTCGCCGCCATGCCGATCGGCTCGCGGCTCCCTGCCCATCGCCTCCGGCTCATGCTCTGGCCGAACAGTATCGATACGACCGGTGCGGACGCCGGTAGTCATCAGCACCACCAAATCGTCCCACATCCGTTGCCACTCACGGTGTTTCAGCAGCCGGCCTTGCATCATCGGGTCCACCCGATCCCGGTAGAGCAGCTCGGCACGATAGATGTTCCCGACGCCGGCGGCGACCCGCTGATCCATCAGCAACGCGGCGATAGGGACGTGTGAGCGGCAAATCCGCTGCCAGCCGACGTCCGGGTCGGCGTCCGGGCGCAGTGGGTCGGGGCCAAGCCTAGCCAGCAGTGCATCGATCTCGCCGGGCGTCACCAACTCACACGCCGCCGGCCCACGCAGGTCCGCGGTCCAGTTACTCTCCATCCCCGCACCTTCTCCGGCCGCGGGGGAGTCCGCGCCGGTCAGCCGCCAGCGGATTGCGCCGACCACGGGTGGCGGGTCGCCTCGGTGGAACCCGACCCTGCCGGCCAACCCGAGGTGTACGTGCACGGTGTGCGCGCCGAATTCGACCAACAGGTGTTTGCCGTACGCCTCGGCGTTGTTCAGCATTCGGCCGTCGACCACGGTTGCCTCAATGGCAAATCGGCCCTGCGGACTCGACGATTGCGTTGCCGCGCCGCGGAAGTGGTCGTTGTACTCGGCGGCCAACCGGTGCAGGGTATGGCCCTCAGGCATGCCGGACGCGCAGGAAGTTGACGGCGGTAGCGCTGAACACCAGCACGTCATCGGTGTTGCGAAGTTCGGTGAGCACCCTGATGATGCCGCGATCCGGCCTCGACTTCGTCACCCTGGCTTCGACGACGGTGGCCCGCAATCGCAGCGCGTCGCCGGGTCGGACCGGTGCCGGCCAGCGAAGTTCGTCGCAGCCTGGTCCGCCGAGGGTGGCCACCTGCGACAAGAAGTGGTCGACGTAGAGCCGCATCATCACCGCAGAGGTATGCCAGCCGCTGGCGATCAACCCGCCGTAGGGACCGGCAGCGGCGCGCTCGGAGTCGGTATGGATGTACTGCGGGTCGAAGCAGCGAGCGAACTCGATGATTTCCGGCTCGGTCAGTGTGATGCTGCCGTACTCCGCCACCAGACCGGGGAGGTAGTCCTCGAAGTAGCGCTCCGAAATCGGAACCAAGAACGGATCGATGTCAGCCATGGCCCCATCTTTCCCGATCGTTAGCTGACCGTTCGACGCCGGCTGCCTGCGATCGGCCGTCGTCATGGCTGGCGAATGGTGGCGTGTTGGCTACCGGATGACGCGGTAGTGGGCTAACAGATGGCCACTGGGTGAGGTGGCGTGTCCCATCGATTCGAGCCGCATCGACGGCAGCCCGTCCAGCAGCCTCCGTCCGGTTCCGACGATCGTCGGCGCGACCACCAGCCTGACCTCGTCGACAACATCTGCCGCAAACAGTGACTGGGCAACGGAGATGCTGGCGTGTACGCCGATGTCGCCTCCGGGCCGATCCTTCAGCTGCTGCACGAATTCCACCACTCCACCGTCGATCACCGTCGAATGAGCCCAGTTCCGCCGCAACGGTGTCGATGTCGCCACGTACTTCTCGACGCCGTTGATGAATGTCGCGAACGGCTGGATCTCGCTTCCCGGCCAATACTCAGCCCACTCGTCGTAGCTGCGACGGCCGAGGATGACGGTGTCCTGGACCGCGATGACAGCTGCGAGGTTGACATCAGTCGCGTCATCCCAGTCGGTAAAAAACTCATCCGGGCTCTCGGCAACGCCATCGAGGGACAACAACTCGTAGACGACGACCTTGCGCAAGCTCGGCCCCTACTCCTGGATGGTGCCCCGGTGCTCGCTGTGACGGATCAACGGCGGGATCCGGAAACGAGCGTGTCGCGTGATCCTGTCATAGCCGATGGTTAACCGGATGTCATCGGTCATCGTCCCGGCAGGCTAGCCTCGAACCCGGATGGTCGGCGTCCGGAATCTGGAGGCTGTTGTGGTGCAGGACGCCAGCCCCACTGCGAGGGCGCTGATGGCCCTCGAGTCGATCCAAGACAGCCCTGGAATCACGGCGCAACGGCTGTCGGTGCGGCTGGGTGTGTCCGATCGGGCCGTTCGGCGCTATGTCGGCATCCTGCGCGAGGCCGGGATTCCGATCGACTCGGCTCCGGGCCGGTACGGGGGTTATCGGGTCGGGCGAGGTTTCCGGCTTCCGCCGTTGATGTTCTCCACCGCGGAAGCTCTCGGGCTGG
>JALYXB010000084.1 GCA_030947305.1 Actinomycetota bacterium
CGGGTGAGCAGCTCCAACTCATCACGCACACCAATCGGCACGGTGCTGCCGAGTTTGTCGAACCACTCCTTGATGAGTGGAACCTCCGCCCGCCACTCGTCAGTGTCGACCGCCAGCGCCTTGTCGACGGCGCCGACCGCCAGGTCGAGGCCGGCCACGTCGAGCGCATCGCCGGCCGGTACGTTCCCGATGGCTGTCTCGACTGCCCCTACGGTACCGTCGAGCCGCTCGATCACCCATTTCAGGACCCGCGAGTTCTCGCCGAAACCTGGCCACAGCAAGCCGCCGTCATCGCCGCGGCGGAACCAGTTCACGTAATAGATCTTGGGCAGTTTGTCGGCGTCGACCTTCGTACCCATATCAAGCCAGTGGGCCAGGTAGTCGCCGGCGTTGTACCCGATGAACGGCAGCATGGCCATCGGATCCCGACGGACAACACCCACCGCACCCGTTGCGGCAGCGGTGGTTTCGCTGGACAGCGTCGCTCCCATGAAGACGCCGTGCCGCCAGTCGCGGGCCTCGGTGACCAACGGAATGGTGGTCTCCCGGCGGCCACCGAAGATGATTGCCGAGATCGGCACACCAACCGGCTCGAAGTACTCGTCGGCGACGATCGGGCATTGCACGATGGGGGTGCAGAACCGCGAGTTCGGGTGGCTCGACGGCGTACTGCTCACCGGCGTCCAGTCGCGGCCCCGCCAATCGATGAGGTGGGCTGGGGGCTCCTGGGTCATCCCCTCCCACCACACATCCCCGTCGTCGGTGAGGGCGACGTTGGTGAAGACCGAGTTGCCCTTCTCCATGGCGCGCATGGCATTCGGGTTGGTCTTCCATCCGGTTCCTGGCGCCACGCCGAACAGTCCGTACTCGGGGTTGACTGCATACAGCCGGCCGTCGGCGCCGAACCTCATCCAGGCGATGTCGTCGCCCAACATCTCGACCTTCCAACCGGGAATGGTCGGCTCCAGCATGGCGAGATTCGTTTTACCGCACGCGCTCGGGAAGGCGGCGGCGATGTAGTGCACCGTATTCTGCGGCGACGTGAGCTTGAGGATCAGCATGTGCTCTGCCATCCAGCCCTCTTCGCGGGCCATCGCGGATGCGATCCGGAGCGAGTAACACTTCTTGCCCAGCAACGCGTTTCCGCCGTACCCGGAGCCGAAGGACCAGATCGTCTTATCCTGCGGAAAGTGCACGATGTACTTGGTGTCGTTGCACGGCCACGCGACGTCCGACTCCCCGGCGCGCAATGGTGCCCCCAGCGAGTGCAGTGCCTTGATCCACCGCGCACCATGGTTGATCAGCTCGAGTGCTCTGCTACCCATCCTGGTCATCACTCGCATCGAGGCGACAACGTATTCGGAGTCGGTGATCTCGACGCCGAGCATCGGGCTGGCCGCCTCGTATGGGCCCATGCAGAATGGCACCACGTACATGGTGCGGCCCTTCATGCAGCCGCGGTAAAGCTCCGTCATTGCGGCCTTCATCTCGGCAGGGTCCATCCAGTTGTTGGTGGGGCCCGCGTCCTTCTCGTCTCTGGAGCAGATGAAGGTGCGATCCTCCACCCTGGCCACGTCGGATGGGTCGGACGCGCAATGGAACGAGTTGGGCTTGGCCGTCAGCCGGGTGAAGGTGCCGGCTTCGACCAGCTTGTCGGTGATCCGGGTCCACTCGGCGTCCGAACCGTCGGCGAAAACGATCCGATCCGGTGTGCCGAGCGCGGCGACCTCTCGGACCCAGTCCAGCAGAGCCGGGTCGTAACCGGCGGTTGCCAGCTGGCCGGCTCCCCCGAACGCCGGCGATGTGGCGACATTCTTGGTCAACTCGGTCGGTATCGCGGTAGTCGGATTCTCGGCAACAGCAGTCATGGGCGCGCATCTCCAGAGGGGCTCGGATCACGAGCCGGTAGGCGGTCCGATCCGGGCCCTCGTGCTGGGTGAACGGCATGGGGCGACATTGCCGCCAACCGCGCACTGACCAACATTCTTCGGCTCCCGGACGGAAGAGCGATTGATTGCACTGACGGTAACCCCAAGAACCGGAGATCCGGCGGGTACAACCTGTACGAACTGTCTCAGAATCGTGAAAGGGATCGATTCAGTTCGGTGACCGATGACACCCGTGTTCGACCCTGTTGAGACCTGTCCGAGGCTGTCGCAGCCGAGCCGGGGCCGGGTCGCCTGCCGGACTCCCGCAGCGGCCAGAGATCAGAGGTTAGCCCGTTTACTATCGAGATCCCGCTCTTGTGCATGCACCAGATCGGCGTAGCGGCCCCCCAACATCATGAGATCGTTATGGCTTCCCTGCTCGGCTATCCGGCCGCCGTCCAGCACCACGATCACGTCGGCGTGCCGGACGGTGGTCAGCCTGTGGGCGATGGTCAAGGTGGTCCGACCGCGGCTGACCTCGTCGAGTGCGGCTTGCACGGCACGCTCCGTGTTGTTGTCCAATGCGCTGGTCGCCTCGTCCAGCACCAGCACCTTAGGGTCGCGAAGTATGGTGCGGGCCAATGCGATCCGTTGCTTCTCGCCACCGGAGAATCGGTAGCCGCGGGCCCCAACGATGGTGTCGTAGCCGGCCGGCAGGCTCATGATCAACTCATGGACCTGGGCTGCCTCGGCGGCCGCGACGATCTGCTCGACACTGGCATCCGGCCTTGCGTAACGCAGGTTCTCGGCGATTGTGGTGTGCAACAGGTAGGTCTCCTGCGAGACGACCCCCACCAGTTCGGCCACATTCTCCAACTTCATCTCTCGTAGGTCGACTCCGTCGATCGTCACCGACCCGGACATCGGGTCGTAGAGCCGGGAAATCATCCCGGCGAGGGTGGTCTTGCCGGAGCCGGTAGCGCCGACCAACGCAATGCGGCGTCCGGGTGGCAACTCAAGATCGATGTGCGTCAACGCATCCCGGTCCGCATCCTGGTACCGGAAGCTGACGTCGGCGAACCGCACCCGGCCAAGGGCCGACACGGGCCGCACCTCGATGGCGTCGACGGCGTCGTCGATCTCCACCGGCATGTCGAGATATTCGAAGATCCTGGAGAACAATGCCAGCGACGAGTTGATCTGCACGCCGACGTTCAGCACGCCCATCAACGGCCGGAACAATTGGGTCTGCAGTCCGGTGAAGGCAACCAGCGTTCCGATTGTCATGCCACCGGACGTGGCCGGCATGCCGGCCGCCAGGTAGATCAGCGCCGGGATCGCCGCGAAGATCACCGACATGGACGCCATCCGCCATCGACCTGCCAGCTGCGACTGCACCTCCAGCTCGGTGAGCTCCACCGAGGTTTTCCGGAATCGTTGCGACAGTTGGGATCCGGACCCGAGAGTCTTCGACAGCTGGATGCCGTTGATCGACAAGGACTCCTCGATCTGGGTCTGCATGTCGGCCAGCGCCCGCTGCGCCTTGGTGGTGATGGTCCGTCGCATCCTCGCCACCCTGCGCGTGAAGTAGATGGCCGGCGGCAACACGATCAGGCTGAGCAGTGACAATCGCCAGGACAGCGCGGCCATCGCAATCGCAGTGCCGATGGCGTTGGTCAGGTTGGACGCGATCGAGGTCGCCGAGTTGGTGACCACCGATTGCATGCCGTTGATGTCATTGGTGAGCCGCGACTGCAGCTCGCCGCCACGGGTCCTGGTGAAGAACGCCAGTGGCATCCGCTGCAGGTGACCGAACACGCCCGTCCGCAGCCCGTGCATCACCTTCTGCCCCATCACCGTCGACATCCAGGTCTGGAGTACGCCGAAGATCGAGCTCAATACCGTCACGCCGAGCATGCCGCCGACCAGCAGTACCAGCAGTCGCACGTCCTGGTGCGGAATAGCATCGTCGATCAGGCGTTTGGTGAGGAACGGGTTGGCCAGCCCGACCAGCGAGGTGGCCATGATGAGCAGGACGACCAGTACCAGCCGAGTCCGGTACGGCCGGAACAGCGCACCGATCCGGCGCAGGCTGACGGGGTGTTCGAAAAGTTGCTTGATGTCCGCGGGGCTCTTCTTGGAGCCACTGCGGTCCATCCGGCTACTGCCGTGAGCGGTGGTACCTGGATGGCCGGCCAAGGCGGTAGCCCCGGCCGAATCGGGGGGATCTGGGTGGGGCCTTCCTTGGCCCGTCATGAGCATCGTCATGGGTATCTCGTTTCGTTCGAAGCATTCTTGTCGGTGCAGGTTGGTGTTTGTGCAGATGCTGAGGTTACCTCATCTTGTGGGTACCTGTCAAACCCGGTAAGGTGAAGGCATGCATCAGGGCCCCGCCGACCAGTCGACAGACATCGACCAGCTTCCGGCTGGCGAGTTGATCGGGATGCTGGCCCGCCGGTTGCGTCATCTGCGGTCGGAGGCGCTCGAGCCGTTCGGACTCGCCCTGCATCAGGCGCGAGCCCTCACCACCATCGCCAGCTGGGCTGAGCATGACGCAGCCAACTGCGACCAGGGGCACCACCACGCCGGGCATCACGGCACGGCGGGCGCCACACCCGACGACGCCGAACTGCGGTTGTCCGGACTGGCCGAGCGATTACACATCGCGCCGCGGTCGGCGACCGAGGTCGTCGATGCCCTCGAACGCAAGGGCCTTGTGGTCCGAACACCGAGCCCCACCGACCGGCGAGCTGTCGCATTGTCCATGACCGCCAAGGGAATCGCGCTGCGAGCGAAGCTGCACCAGGAACTGGCGAAGACGCAGCAACTGCAGGCCGACGAGCTGTTCGCCGTGCTGTCCGCTTCGGAATTGGAGACGCTGACCCTCTTGCTGCGCAGAGTCGCTGCAGGGTCGATCGAACCGGTATCTCGCGGGCCATCGCGCTGACGGGTTCCGAGGAAACAGCCGGATCGAGCGAATGTCGTTGCGCAGGGACCGGAACGCTCGTACCTTCGGCTGTACACACGAGAGGAGGTGGTCCGGAAGTTGAAATCCCATCGGACACGTGAGGTGACTGGCCGCTAGGCCGTCTACCGCCCGCCAGGTGCCGGACGATCAGGAAGATCGTACGACGGCCTGGCCAGAACCGGACAGTCACCCAGCCCCCGGGCCGCCGACCCTTTGTCCAGGTCGGCATTGCCGCAAAGACCCAACCCACGCGGCGGGCCCGGGGGTTGTCCCTGCCCGCGATCCGCCGGGGTTCCCCTTGACATCAAGTTCACTTCAACTTCGACGATGGGCAGACACACTCGCCGCAGATCGGATCAGATGATGACAGCGCCGCAATCAACACCAGTTGCACTGATCACAGGAGGGTCGCAGGGACTCGGACTCGAACTGGTGAAAGCTCTTGCCGGACAGGGCTGGACCGTGATCACCGACAGCAGGAATGAGGGTCTGCTGGTCGAATCGCTCGCCGCCATCGAGCACACGCAGGACGGCTCGGTGACCGGTATCGCGGGCGACATCGGCGATTCAGCACATCGCAGCGCGCTGGTCGCAGCGGCAACTTCGGCCGGCCGGCTCGATCTGCTGGTGCACAACGCGAGCACCCTTGGGCCTACGCCGCTTCGCCCCTTGCAGTCGCTCCGGACGGATGAGTTGCTGGCGGCCATCACCACCAACGTGGGCGCACCGCACGCCTTGACAACCGCCCTGCTGCCGCTGCTCACAGGCAGTGGCGGGGCGCTGCTGTCCATGTCGTCGGACGCCGCCATCGAGCACTACCAGGGTTGGGGTGCTTACGGAGCCAGCAAGGCCGCCCTTGATCACCTCATCCTGACCTTCGCCGCTGAAAACCCCGCGATCAGCGGCTACGCAATCGATCCGGGGGACATGCGGACGCAGATGCATCAGGACGCCTTTGCCGGTCAGGACATCTCTGATCGGCCGCTACCGGCCGTCGTCATCCCGCGGCTGTTGGCACTGCTCGCCCAGCGTCCGGCCTCCGGTCGCTACCGGGCCGCCGACTTCGCGCCAACCGAGGTCGGAGCAACCAGTTGACCACCGTCGTCGACACCCCCACCACGGTATTCCGCGCCCCCACCGACACCACCGCGCCGGCACCCGCCGGCGCCCGGGGTGTGCCGCGGGACGGTGTCCGACTGATGGCAGTGCGGCCCAACGGCATCGCGCACCTGCAGTTCTCCGATCTTCCCGGGCAATTGCGCGCCGGCGATCTGGTCGTCGTCAACAATTCAGCGACGGTCGCCGCGGAGGCAGACGGCGAACTGGTCGGCGTAGGACCGGTAGTAGTGCACGCCGCCGCCCCACTGGACGACGGAAACTGGGTGATCGAGATCCGCAGCGCTCCCGATGCCGCCAGGGCCATCCTCGACGCGTCGGCGGGTGACCGTATCCGACTGGGCCCGACGCAGACGTTGACGTTGACGTTGACGGCGCCGTACCCGCAGTCTGATTCCTCACCCACAGGAACCGGTAATCGGTTGTGGCGCAGCACGATCGACGGCGACCTCGGCCGTCATCTTCGCCGCCACGGCCGACCGATCGCCTACGGATATCTGAACAGGCGGTACCCACTGCGCGACTACCAGACGGTGTTCGGAACCAGCGCGGGCAGCGCCGAAATGCCGTCGGCCGGCCGGCCGTTCACCCATCGGCTGGTGACCAGACTGATCAGCAGCGGCATCGGCATCGCCCCGATCACTTTGCACACCGGGGTCTCCTCACAAGAGGCCGGCGAGGCGCCGCAGCCCGAGCGGTTCGAGGTACCGGCGGCGACCGCGCGGCTGGTCAACGCGACCAGGGACAGCGGCGGCCGAATCGTTGCAGTCGGCACCACGGTGACCCGCGCCCTGGAGTCGGCGGTGACGGACGCCGGCCGGGTCGAGCCGCGTCGCGGCTGGACCGAGCGGGTGATCTCGCCCTCCGACCCGGCGAGGGTGGTGACGGGCCTGATCACCGGCTGGCACGACCCGCACGCGTCGCACCTGCTGCTGGTCGAGTCCGTCGCCGGGCCGGAGCTGACCCAGTCCGCATACGACGCCGCCGTCGCCACCGGCTATCTCTGGCACGAGTTCGGCGATTCTGCCTTGCTGCTGCCGCCGGTGGCTATTGGGCCTTGGAGATCGACGACATATTGAAGCCGTCCACCCGGATGGCCGGCATGGCGCTGCGGGTGAACCAGTCGCTCCACTCCCGGGACAGGCACCGCTCGGTGACACCGATGTCGGACGCGCGCCGCAACACCTCAAGCGGTGACATGTTGAAGCGGAAATTATTGACAGCGGCCGTCACCTCACCGTTCTCCACCAGGTAGACCCCGTCGCGGGTGAGGCCCGTCAGCAGCAACGTCATCGGGTCGACCTCTCGCAGATACCACTGCGAGGTCACCAGCAGCCCACGCTCAACGCCGGCAACCAGGTCGTCGATGCTGCGTGACTCGTCGCCGCCGCGCAGCACCAGGTTGTCGCCACCAGGGGTGAACGGCTCACCGAATTCGGCCGCCGAGGCCCTGGTCTGCAGCAGCGCCGAGACGGCGCCGTCGGCGATCACCGACGTACGGCCGAGATCGATGCCGTTGTCGAACACGGAGGCTTCTTCGCTGGAGGACGAGGTCACCAGGAACGGCGCGCTCTGGATGCCCGGCTCCGCTGGATCGGTGTACAGCTGCAACGCCCGGTCGGAGATCCGCTCGCCGATCTTGGTACCGCCGTCGGGTGCGGAGAACACCGACCTGCCCTCGTGCGCCGGCCGGGCACCGGCACTCCAGGCCAGGTACACCATGAAGTCGGCGACCGAGGTGGGCGGTAGCACCGTGTCGTAGCGTCCCGGTGGCAGTTCGACGGTGCGGTCGGCCCAGCGCAGGCGCTGAGTAAGCCCGGTCGCCATCGCGTGCACATCGACGTCGGTGAAGTCGGCCGTTCCGCTGCCGGCCCATGACGAGCGCTGCAGGTCGGCGGACTTCGCGTTCACCTCCAGCGTGCCGGTCGGCTGCACCCAGCGACGACGCAGCCCGGTCGACGAGCCGAGATAGCTGGTCGTCAGCTGGTGCCTGGCGAAGCCGTACAGCAACCGGTCGGCGGCGCGGGCGTCGTCGAAGCAGGCGGCGAGGCCAGTGAGCAGTGAGGAGAAGACCTCGAACGTCGGTTCCTGTGCTACCTGTTCGAACCCGTCGTCGGCGCCGCCCTGCACCAACGGCTGGGCGTCGCGGGCCGGGCCGGATTCGGCGGCTGACTTGGCCGCCGCCTCGGCCGCTCTGACTACCGCGCCGATTCCCGCTGCCGAGGTGGCGTCGACCGCCGAGGCGGCGACGGTGCCGGCTGCCTGCCCGTGCACGGCCACCACGAACCAGGAGAATGAGCTGGCCAGACCTGAAGTGGTGACCGTGTTGTTGGCCCACCGGACGTTCGCCTCGCCGGTGCTGTGCACCACCACGATGCAGCCGTCCGAGTGTGAGGCCGCCAGTGCTGTCTCGATAACCTGTTGCGGAGCAAGGACTTCCGTCATCTCGGCTGATTGCACACCGGTCGTTGTCGAGCTCATTTGGCACCTTCTTCGACGGCGTTGAGAACGGAGATGCCACGGAAACGAGCGCTGGGACAGCCATGCGAGACGGCGGCCACCTGCCCGGGCTGGCCCTTGCCGCAGTTGAAGGCGCCACCGAGGACGAAGGTGTCCTGGCCGCCGACGGCATCCATCGCCCCCCAGAAATCCGTCGTCGTCGCCTGATAGGCGACATCTCGCAGCTGACCGGCCAGTTTGCCGCCGGAGATCCGGTAGAAGCGCTGGCCGGTGAACTGGAAGTTGTACCGCTGCATATCGATCGACCACGACTTGTCGCCCACCACGTAGATGCCGTCCTCAACGCCGGCGATCAGCTCGTCGGTCGATCCGCCCGCTGGATCCGGCTGCAGGCTGACATTGGCCATCCGCTGGATCGGGTTGTGTTCGGGGGAATCGGCATAGGCACAGCCGTTCGAGCGGTCCAGCCCGAGTCGATGAGCGAACACCCGATCCAGTTGATAGCCAACAAGTGTGCCCCCGGAGATCAGCTCCCAACGCTGCCCGGCCACCCCATCGTCGTCGTAGCCCACAGTGGAAAGTCCATGTGGCACTGTGCGATCTCCGGTCACGTTCATCACATCGGAGCCGTACCGCAGCGTTCCCAACTGATCGGGCGTAGCGAACGACGTCCCGGCATAGGATGCCTCGTAGCCGATCGCCCTGTCGTACTCGGTGGCGTGCCCAACCGATTCATGAATGACCAGCCACAGGTTCGACGGGTCGATCACCAGGTCGTAGGTGCCGGCGGTCACCGACGGCGCCTTCAGTTTCTCGGCCAGAGTCTCTGCCATCACCGGGATCTCACCGTCGAAATCCCACCCGCCGCTGGTCAGGTACTCATATCCGCGCCCGACCGGCGGTGCCAGCGTGCGCATCGACTCGAACGACCCGGTGGAGCTGTCAACAGCGACAGCTTCCAACCCCGGCTCCAACCTGATCCGCTGCTGGGTGGTGATGCTGCCGTCGGTGTCGGCATAGAACTTATTCTCCTTCACCTGCAGCAGGCCGGCCGTGGTGTGTGCGACGCCGCCGCTTGCCAGCAGCCGCTCGGACCGGTCCAGTAACAGCGCCAACCGGTCCGAGACCGGGACCTCGAACGGATCGACGGTGTAGTCCGAGATCCAGCTGAGGTCGGCGTACACCGGCTCTGCCGCTCGCTCCACCCGCTCATCGACCACTCCGGCCAATGCACGCGCCACCTCGACGGCGCGCCGGGCGGTGGTCGCCGCAGCGTCGGGGGTGAACACGAACCCCGAGGCGAACCCCCACACGCCATCAACGATCACCCGAACCGCGTAGCCGACGTCGGTGGCCTCCGAGGCGTCCTGCACCGCGGTGTCCCTGATCTGCAGACTGCCAGTGCGCAATCGTTCGCACCTGAAGTCGGCGAAGGCCGCGCCGCTGCTGGTGGCCGCCGAGAGCCCGGCATCCGCCATGATGCGTAGCGGTAGCGCCAAGAACTCGGAGTCGATGGATCTGTGCGTCGTTGTCACGGATCCACCCTAGATCCCACCGCACTTCGCACGTTCGTTGACCAAAGCGATCGCATAATCGTTGGTGCTGCCACCCGCGTTGGTACCGATCGCCACTAGCGTGGGGCCATGTCGTCGGACCCGCTGGAGATTCACGTGATCGCCGACGCCACCGGCGACACCGCCGCCAGAGTGGCCCGTGCGGCGCAGGTGCAGTTCACCACTCATCCGGTGCGCATCGTCCGACATCCGCGGATCATGACCGCCGACGGACTGCGGCGGGTCTTCCAGGGCCTCGACCATCGACCGGGAGTTGCCGTCTACTCCACCCTCGTCGACGATGGCCTCCGCGAACTCGTCACCGAGCTGTGTCACACCATGCAGATCCCGCACGCCGATCTGCTCGGACCGGCGATGGAAGCCCTGGAGGCGGCCAGTGGTGACCGGGCCGAACGAGTGCCGGCCAGGCTGGTCGGGATGGATGCCGACTACTTCAAGCGCATCGCCGCCATGGAGTACGCCGTGAAGAACGACGATGGACAGTTCCTCGATGGCCTCGACGACGCCGACATCGTGCTGATCGGCGTCTCCCGCACCGGAAAGACGCCGCTGTCGATGTACCTGGGATATTTAGGCCACAAGACAGCGAACATTCCGTTGGTGCCCGGAATCCCTCCGCCATCACCACTTTTTGCCATTGACCGGCGCAAGATCATCGGCCTGACCATCGATCCGCAACGACTGGCCGCCATCAGGGGGCGGCGAGTCAAGGCACTCGGCGTGCGGTCCAGCAAGGATGGCTACGCAGAACTCAACAAAATCTACGACGAACTCGACGAGATCCGGGCGATCCAGCGCCGGCTCGGCTGCCCGGTGATCGACACCACCAATGTCGCGCTCGAGGAAGCGGCCGGTCGGGTCATCGAATTGATCGAGGAACGACGCATCACACCAGTGACGCCAATTGCCACGACCGAGGAGACACGTTGACCAGCACCGAGCGTTACCTTTACGACTTGGCGGACGGCGATGCATCGATGCGTTCGCTGCTGGGCGGCAAGGGAGCCAACGTCGCCGAAATGATGCGGATCGGCATCCCGGTTCCGGACGGCTTCACCGTCACCACCACGGCGTGCATCGCGGCGATGAACAACGGTGGCGAGTGGCCGGCGGGGCTGTGGGACGACATCCAGGCTTCGCTGTCCCACCTTGAGCAGCGCACCGGTCGGCGACTCGGCGCCGCCGATAAACCGCTGCTGGTGTCCGTGAGATCCGGTGCCGTGCACTCGATGCCGGGAATGATGGACACCATCTTGAACCTGGGCATCAGCGATCGGTCAGTGGAGGCACTGGGCGCCGAGGCCGGCAACCCGCGGTTCG
>JALYXB010000134.1 GCA_030947305.1 Actinomycetota bacterium
AGCCGGGGGACTGGTGGTCGACACCGGACGGCTCGAAGTCCACCCCCTGGTAGGCCCAGCGCATCGGCCAGTCGACCTTCCACACCAGCTTGCCGCCGCGGAAGTCTTTGAGCAGCACCGTTTCTGCGTGTCCACACCGGCAGCTGTAGCTCAGTGCTGTGGTGTCGTCGTCATACCCGGTGACGGTCGTCAGGTCGGTGCCGCAGACGGTGCAGTACGGCCGGTAGGGGTAGTAGCCGGAGCCGGCGGCGCCGTCCTGCTCGGCTGCGGCGCCCGAGCCTTCGGCGGCGATGGCCGCGGCCGCCGCCTCGTCGTCGGACAGTTTCTGCGGCTGCTTCTTACCCTTGCCGGCCTGGGTGCCGGCCCGGGTGCCGGCCGTGATGCTCGGCTGGGCCGGGTCGTCCTTGGTGCGGAACTGGTCGAGGATCTTGTCGATTTCTTGGCGCTTGCTCATCGCCAGCAGGATCCGGTCGGTGTAGGCGCCGGAGGTGTACATCGCGGTCTGGCTGATCGCCCGCACCTGCAGGCCCAGCTCGACCAGCGCCTGCTCCAACGGTGCCTTGAAGTGCTCGGCCCAGCTGTCGAAGCTGCTGCCGGGCGGCGCCGGCACCGCCGTCAGCGGCTTGCCGATGTGCTGCTCCCAGGATCGGTCGACGCCGGCCGGAACCCGGCGGAACCGGTCGTAATCGTCCCAGGACAGGATGTGCTCGCAGTCCCGACCGCGCCGGCGGATCTCGTCGGCCACCAGATGCGGCGTCATCACCTCACGGAAATTGCCCAGGTGAACCGGGCCGGACGGGCTGAGGCCGGAAGCACACACGATGGGCCCCAGCTTGCCGCGCCGATCGACGTCGGCGATCACCTCGTCGGCGAACCTTGACACCCAGTCGGCCTGATCGGTGTCGGTCGCGGCCCTGCTGGTGCCGGTGATGCTGGTGTTGCTGTTGCCCTGGCTGTTGCCCGCTGCCTGTGCTGCCACCTGAACCTCTCCGGCCGGCCCACCGCGGGCCGGACACATCGGTCGTCATTCTTCCGGACGAACCCAGGCTCGGAGAACGCGCCTCAACCCTGCTGCGGGCCGCGCCGCCTCAGATACCGCTCGAACTCCGCCGCGATGGCATCTCCGCTGGCCGGACGCAGCGGGAGGTCCGGCTCGCTGTTGGATTCCAACGTCTCGATGTAGGCGGCGATGTCCTCGTCCTGAGCGGCGACGTCGGACACCTCGTCCTCCCACTGGGTGGCCTGGGTGGGCAGGGTGCCGAGCGGCACCGGAACATCCAGCGCCTCCTCGACCCAGTTCAGCAGTGCCATGGTTGCCTTCGGGTGCGGGCCCTGTGCCACGTAGTGCGGCACCGATGCCCAGAAGCTGTAGGCGGGGATGCCGCGTTGAACGCTGGCATCGGCGAAAACCCCGGTGATGCCGATGGGCCCCTCGTAGCTGGAGGCGGTGAGGCCGAACCGTTCGGCGGCGTTCGGATCCGGCGCTGTGCCCGTCACCTGCACGGGGCGGGTATGCGGCACGTCGGCGAGCAGCGCGCCGAGGCAGATGACGCTCGACACCTGGTGGGCGTCGGCGATGTCCAAAAGCTCGGAACAGAACGCCTTCCACCGGAAGTTCGGTTCGATGCCGTGCAGCAACAGCACGTCGTGGGCGGCAACCTTGATCGGCAGCCTGGCGGCGGTGATCCTGCTGGTCGGCCACTCGATCATCCTGGTGACGCCGTCCACCATCCTGGTGATCGGCCTGGACACCTGGAAGTCGTAGTAGTTCTCCGGGTCGATCTCGGCAAGCGGCACCGCGTCCCAGCCCAGGCTCAGCTCTTCGACAGCGTTGGTCGCCGCGTCACCGGCGTCGTTCCACCCCTCGAAGGCAGCGATGAGCACCGGCGAGCGCAACGGCCGCTCTGCGGGGTCGGGCTGTGGCTGGGTCACCGCACCAGCCTACGGCGGGGCCCGGTCGGCCGAGTAAGCGTGCGGTCAGTCCTCGGGTTCATAGCCGAGGTTCGGCGACAGCCATTTCTCGGCCTGCTGGAGGGTCCAGCCCTTGCGCTCGGCGTACTCGGCGACCTGGTCCTTGGCGATCCGGCCGACCACGAAGTAGCGAGACTCCGGGTGTGCGAAATACCAGCCGCTCACAGCGGCACCCGGCCACATCGCCATGCTCTCGGTGAGGGTGATGCCGGCGGCGGCCTCGACGTCCAGCAACCGCCACAAGGTCTGCTTCTCGGTGTGGTCGGGACAGGCCGGATAGCCGGGGGCCGGCCGGATTCCGGTGTACTTCTCGGCGATCAACGCTTCGCTGTCCAACTTCTCGTTGCCGGCGAATCCCCAGTATTCCTTGCGGACGCGTTCGTGCAGCCGCTCGGCAAACGCCTCGGCCAAACGATCGGCCAACGACTCGAGCAGGATGGCGCTGTAGTCGTCGAGCGCGTCCTTGAACTCCTTGATCTTGTGCTCGATGCGCAGCCCTGAGGTGACGGCGAAAGCGCCGACGTAGTCCCGGCATCCGGTCTCTTTCGGTGCCACGTAGTCGCCGATGGACCGGTTTGGTACCCCGTCCCGGTGCTCGCCCTGCTGGCGCAGGTTGTACAGGGTTTCCAGCACGGTGCTGCGCGACTCGTCGGTGTACACCTCGATGTCGTCGCCCACCGCGTTGGCCGGGAACAGCCCGATGACGCCGTTCGCGGTGATCCACTTCTCGGCGATCATCGAGTCGAGCATCTCCTGCGCGTCGTCATAGAGTCTGCGCGCCGCCTCGCCGGTGGCCGGGTTGTTCAGGATGTCCGGGAACTTCCCCTTCATCTCCCAGGCATTGAAGAACGGCTGCCAGTCGATGTACTCGCGCAGCTCGGCCAGCGGGTAGTCACGCAGCTCCTTGGTGTAGGAGGTGACGGTGTCGTGGCGGTGATCGCAGCTCGGCCCTTCGCAGACGTCCTTGGCCTGCTGCAACAGGAATCGGGGCCGGGGTGGGTGATAGTCGGTCCAGTCGATCGGTGTCCGATTCGCCCGCGCCGCCCGCACGCTGACCAGCGGCCGATCGGTGCGTTTGGCGGCATGCCGCTGCCGGATCGACTCGTATTCCTTGTCCACCTCGGCCATCAGCACCGGTCGTCGCTCGTCGGACAGCAACGCCGCTGCGGTCGGCACCGACCTGGAGGCGTCCTTCACCCAGACGACCGGGCCGTGGTACTTCGGCGTCACCTTGACGGCGGTGTGCGCCCGCGAGGTGGTGGCGCCGCCGATCAGCAGCGGGATCTCCCAGCCCTGCCGCTGCATTTCCTCGGCGAAGTTGACCATTTCGTCCAGCGACGGGGTGATGAGCCCCGACAGCCCGATGATGTCGGCCTTCTCCGCCTTGGCGGCATCCAGGATCTTCTGCGCCGGCACCATCACCCCGAGATCCACCACGTCATAGTTGTTGCACTGCAGCACCACCCCGACGATGTTCTTGCCGATGTCGTGCACATCGCCCTTGACGGTGGCCATCACGATCTTGCCCTTGGGCTTGGCAACAACGTTCGGATCCTTCTCCGCCTCGATGAACGGGATCAGGTGTGCGACCGCCTTCTTCATCACCCGGGCCGATTTCACCACCTGCGGCAGGAACATCTTGCCGGCGCCGAACAGATCGCCGACCACCCCCATGCCGTCCATCAGTGGCCCCTCGATCACCTCGAGAGGCCGGCCGCCGCGTTCAGAGATCTGCGCTCGCAGCTCCTCGGTGTCGGTGACGATGTGTTCGTCGAGCCCCTTCACCATCGAGTGGGCGATCCGCTCGGCGACCGGCAGGCTGCGCCATTCTTCGGTTACCTCTTCGGGTGTGGCGTCGCCGGCGTTGAAGTTTCCGGCGATCTCCAGCAGCCGCTCGGTAGAATCGGGACGACGGTTGAGGATCACGTCCTCGATGCGTTCCCGCAGCTGCGCATCGACCTGGTCGTAGACCACCAGTGCGCCGGCGTTGACGATTCCCATGCTCATGCCGGCGGCGATCGCGTGGTAGAGGAAGACCGCGTGGATGGCTTCGCGGACGGTGCTGTTGCCACGGAAGGAGAAGGACACGTTGGACACGCCACCGGAGATCAGCGCGGCGGGCAGGTTGTGGGTGATCCAGCGGGTGGCCTCGATATAGTCCACGCCGTAGTTGGCGTGCTCCTCGATGCCGGTGGCCACCGCAAACACGTTGGGGTCGAAGATGATGTCCTCTGCCGGGAAGCCGACCTGCTCTGTCAGGATCTGGTAAGCCCTGCCGCAAATGGCTTTCCGCTTCTGAAGGTTGTCGGCCTGCCCGTCCTCGTCGAAGGCCATCACCACCACCGCAGCGCCGTACTTACGGCAGAGCTTGGCCTGCGCGATGAACTTCTCCTCACCCTCCTTCATCGAGATGGAGTTGACGATCGGCTTGCCCTGCACGCACTTCAGGCCGGCCTCGATGACGTCCCACTTGGACGAGTCGATCATCATCGGTACCCGGCAGATATCCGGTTCGCCGGCGATCAACTTGCAGAAGCGGTCCATCGCCGCGATGCCGTCGATCATGCCCTCATCCATGTTGACGTCGATCACCTGGGCGCCGGACTCGACCTGTTGCCTGGCAACGGCGAGCGCGGTGTTGTAGTCGCCGGCCTTGATCAGGTTCCGGAAGCGGGCGGAGCCGGTGATGTTGGTGCGCTCACCGACGTTGACGAACAGCGAATCGGCGGTGATGTTGAGCGGTTCGAGACCGGACAGCCGGCATGCGGTGGCGATGCTGGGCGGCGTCCGCGGCTGCTGGGTGGCGGCGCGGGCAGCGATAGCGGTGATGTGCTCAGGGGTGGTGCCGCAACAGCCGCCGAGAACATTCACCAGACCGGCGGCGGCGAATTCGCCGACCACGTCGGCCATCTGGTCGGGGGACTCCTCGTATTCACCGAAAGCGTTGGGCAGCCCGGCATTCGGGTGGGTCGACACGTAGCAGTCGGCGATCCTGGACAGCTCGGCGACGTATTGGCGGATTTCGGCGGCGCCGAGCGCACAGTTGAGCCCGATGGTGAGCGGGCTGGCGTGCCGTACCGAGTTCCAGAATGCCTCCGTCACCTGGCCGGACAGCGTCCGGCCGGACGCGTCGGTGATGGTTCCGGAGATCATCACCGGCCAGCGGCGACCGCGTTCGGCGAACAGCGTCTCGCAGGCGAAGATCGCGGCCTTGGCATTGAGGGTGTCGAAGATCGTCTCGATCAGCAGGATGTCGGCGCCGCCGTCAACCAGGCCGTTGCCCTGCTCCAGGTAGGCCTGCACCAGCTCCTCATACGTGACGTTGCGCTTGCCGGCGTCGTTCACGTCGGGGGAGATGGAGGCCGTGCGGTTGGTCGGCCCGAGCGCGCCGACCACGAAACGCGGTTTGTCGGGGGTGGCCATGGTCATCGCGTCACACTCGGCGCGGGCCAGCCTGGCCGA
>JALYXB010000135.1 GCA_030947305.1 Actinomycetota bacterium
ATGCCAAGCGGCCGGGCTTCAGCTGTGTTGCCGCCCTCGGCTCGCACGGAGCCCCACTCGGGTTTGCCTATGGCTACACCGGTCAGCCGGGCCAGTGGTGGCACAACGAGGTTCGTCGTGGACTGACCACTCCCGCGGCTGAAGAATGGCTGACCGACTACGTCGAGCTGACCGAACTGCACGTGCATCCGCAGGCCCAGGGCAGGCAACTCGGCGAGCGGCTGCTGCGGCAATTCCTGCGGCACTGCCCCGAGCAGCGGGTGCTGTTGTCGACCCCCGAGGGCGAGAACAGGGCATGGCGGCTTTATCGCCGACTGGGCTTCGGTGACGTGCTGCGGCGGCACCGCTTCACCGGTGATCCCCGACTGTTCGGCATCCTCGGCCGCACCCTGCCGCTCGCCGACTGAGATGCCGGCGTGGCACAGCTACCCGTGCCCGATTCGACGGGACGGTTGAGCCGGACTGGACGGGCTACAGCGTCTTCAGCAAGGCCGTCAGCGGGTCGAGGCCCATCTCGCCGGCCTGCAGGGCAGCGGTGTGAAAAGCCTTGGGGTCAAAGGCATCTCCGTGCCGCGCCTTGGCGGCGTCCCGGCCCTGCAACCAGACTCGCTCGCCCACCTTGTAAGCCGGTGCCTGACCGGGCCAACCGAGGTAGCGGTCGATCTCATCCTTGCTGTGCGCAGGATCCGAAATGGTCCTGGTGAGCAGGAACTCCAGCCCCAGCTCGGGCGTCCAACGCTCCCCCTCGTGGAATCCGGTGCCTGCCGGGATCGCCAACTCCAGGTGCATCCCGATGTCCAGCACCACTCGAGCGGCGCGGAACAGCTGAGCGTCCAACATGCCGAGCAGGTCGCCGTCGTCGGCCAGATAGCCCGCCTCCCGCACCAGCCGCTCGGCGTACAGCGCCCACCCCTCGGCGTGGCCGGAGGTACCGCCGAGCAACCGCTGAAAGTCGTTGAGCAAATCCTTCGTCGCCACCGCGGTGGCGATCTGCAGATGATGGCCGGGCACACCTTCGTGGTAGACCGTCGTCGTTTCGCGCCAGGTCGGGAAGATCTCCCGGTCGGCAGGGACAGACCACCACATCGTGCCCGGACGAGAGAAGTCATCGCTGGGGCCTGTGTAGTACGCGCCGACGCCGCCGCCGGGCGGGGCGATCCGGCACACCAGCGTCCGCATTGGTCCTTCGACCTGGAAGTGGGTCTTGCTCAGGTCCTCGACCGCCTTGTCGGACAGCCCTTGCATCCACCGCTGCAACCCGTCCTTGCCTTTGACCTGATACTTCGGGTCGGCGTCAAGCTGCTTCGCAGCGCCCAGCGGACCGGCTCCTGGGGCGATCCGCTCGGCAACCTCGATGAGTTCGGATTCGATCGACATGAACTCCTGCCAGCCCCAGTCGTAGGTCTGCCGGAGATCGATGACCGAGCCGAGGAAGTACCGCGAACCGAGCGCGTACCGCTCCTCGCCGACGGCATCCTGCTGCGGTGCCTGTGCGTCCAGGTCTGATCGCAGGAACTGACCGAGATCGGCGTAGGCAGACTCGGCAGCCGTTGCGCCGGCAGTCAGGTCCTGGTGCAGGCCACCATCGCGGTTGGCCGCCGCCGCCATCCCGGTGAAGAATCCCCCAGCGGAAACGCCGGCAAAGGTGTCGCACTGCTCGGCGCACTTGGTCACCTGACGACGGGAGGAGATCTTGCCGTCCGCGGCTGCGGTGGCCAAGCTTTCGCGGTACCCGGCCAACGCCCCAGGCACGGCCCGCATCCGGCGGGCGATGGTGGCCCAGGCGTCGTCGGTGTCCGTCGGCATCAGGTCGAAGATCTGTCGGACGCCCTGGACCGGTGAGGCGATCACGTTGAGCTCGGCGTGCGTCCAGCCGCTGTCGAACTGGTCCTTCTCCACACCGAGTCTTTCCACCAGCACAGTGCGGGCGACCGACTCCCGATCGTCGGTCGGCGCGGCAGCGTGAGCAGCCCGGAGCGCCCGATCGGCAAGGTCGGCCCGTGCCTGCAACCCGGCGGGCGACAGATCGTCGAGCTGATCCGACCGGCCTCCGATGCCGAGGTAGGTGGCCATCATCGGGCTGAGGGCGGCGAGGTCGGTGACCACGCTGTTGGAGATTTCGGTGATCGAGGCGCCCTGCGAAACGGTCATTCGGACAACCTACTAGGCGCAACATGTTGAACTCTCAACTTCTGGCATACTGGCGATGTGACTGTTGACGAGATGTCCGCCGTCGATCCTCCACCGCTGATGCCGGTGCTCTACCTGTCGCACGGCGCTCCCCCATTGGCCGACGACCCGGTGTGGACAGCCGAGCTGGCCACCTGGTCGGCCCAGCTGCCGAAGCCGACGAACATCTTGATGGTGTCGGCGCATTGGGAGGACGCGCCCGTCACACTGTCGTCCACCACCGGCGCGGAGCTGATGTACGACTTCTGGGGCTTTCCCGGCAAGTATTACGACGTGCGGTACGACGCACCCGGCGCTCCCGACCTCGCTGTCGAGGTGAGCAGACTGGTCGCCACCCCAGGGCAGTCGGTGTTGCAGCGGCAGGACCGCGGGCTGGACCATGGTGCCTACGTGCCGCTGGTCGAGATGTTTCCGGACGCGGACGTCCCGGTGCTGCAGCTGTCGATGCCGACGCTTGAGCCGGCCGGCCTGTTCGACCTCGGTCAGAAGTTGGCTCCGCTGCGCGCATCAGGAACGCTCATCATCGGATCCGGGTTCACCACCCACAACCTGTCGGCCATGCAGGATGTGGCGGGGCGGGACGGGCAGCCACCGACCTGGTCGGCAGACTTCGACCTGTGGGCTCAGCAGGTGATAGCGGCCGACGATGTGGACGCCGCTCTGGACTTCATGGCCAAGGCGCCGGCCGCCAGGCTGGCCCACCCACGCACCGAACACTTCGCGCCGCTGTTCGTGGCGCTCGGCGCAGCCCATGGCAACGGGGTAAATCCGTTGTCCCGCAGCGTCATCGACGGGTTCTGGTACGGGCTGTCCAAACGTTCATGGGAGCTGGCCTAACACGCAGTCCGCTGGTCACCGGACCCGGGCGCAGCGAACGCGCAGCGTCAGCTGCACCCAGAGGTTGAGCCGCAGCCCTCGCACACATAGCAGGCACCCGACGGACGCATCTTGGTGCCGCAGGTGAAGCACAACGGTGCGTCCGCCGACTTCCCGAGCACCATTTCCAACAGTTCGGTGGACGACCCTGCGGTGGTCGGGGTCGCCGACCGGCCGACAGTGCGAGCGGCGGCGACGTCGTCGGTGGCCGGGTCGACCGTGTTGACCGTGTTGACCGTGTTGACCGTGTTGACGGCAGCGTTGTCCACAAGCGGCTTCACGTCGACGGTGCTGGCCATGTCTGCCACCCCGGCATCCTGGCCGGCATCGCTCGCCGGGGCATCGGTGCCGTACCCACCGGCCACCTGAATGGCACGCTCGGCGGCGGAAAAGATGCCCATGTCGCCACGCTTGTCCACCGGCAGGTAATCCAGCGCGATCCGGCGGAACAGGTAGTCCATCACCGAGGTGGCCAGCCTGATGTCGGGGTCGTCCGTCATCCCCGCCGGTTCGAAGCGCAGGTTGGTGAACTTCGCGACATAGCTCTCCAGCGGGATCCCGTACTGCAGGCCGACAGACACCGCGATGGAGAAGGCGTCCATCACTCCGGCCAGGGTGGAGCCCTGCTTGCCGAGCTTGACGAAGATCTCGCCGAGCCCGTCATCCGGGTAGGAGCCGGTGGTCAGGTAACCCTCTGCGCCGCCGACGGTGAACGACACCGTCTGCGACGGACGCTTCTTGGGCAGCCGCCGGCGTACCGGACGTCCCGGCTCGACCACAACCGGCGCCGCGACCTCAACCTTGGCGGCCGACTTGTTGTTCTTGGACGCCGACAGCGGCTGGCCGACCTTGCAGTTGTCCCGGTAGATCGCCAGCGCCTTGAGGC
>JALYXB010000154.1 GCA_030947305.1 Actinomycetota bacterium
GACTGCACCCGCGCTACGGGCGTCGTCATCGCGCCGTTGCCTGTGGTGTGGGCGTGCGCTGGCCGACGGCAACTCCGTTGGGCGCAAGCGCCGCTACTGTGGCCAGTCCTGTCGCCAGCGCGCGTACGAAAGCCGCGCCGCGTTGGACCGCGGCGGGTTGCCCGCCGACGCCGTGGTGCTCACCGGTGACGAGCGAGAGGCGTTGTCGGATAGGCTTTTCCAGGTTCGCGGCGCCGCTGAAGACGTGGCCACCGCATTGGCAGATGGCGCCACCCCTGCGGAGTTGTCTTCGCTGGTCGACGATCTCGTCGGCTTTGCCAAGGATGCCGAGGTGCTGCACTGACCGAGGCGCTGTACTGACCGAGTCGCTGTACTGACCGAGGCGCTGTACTGACCGAGGTGCTGCGCTCACCGAGGTGCTGCGCTCACCGAGGTGCTGCACTGAGTGGGTGCGTTCCACCGAAACCGGCTGGCAGTCGTCGACCCAATGGCGGCCACTCAATGGCGATGGCTCCATTCGAGCAGGCTGTCGATGGGCCAACTGGTGACGATCCGGTCGACGTCGATGTGGTGAGCGGCGGTCTTGTCGGCGCCGTAGTTGAGGAACTCCAATTGGCCCGGCGCGTGCGAGTCGGTGTCGATGGAGAACAGGCAGCCTGCCTGGACGGCCAGCTCGAGCAGATCGTCCGGCGGGTCCTGCCGTTCTGGACGGGAATTGATCTCCACCGCGGTCTGCGCCTCGGCGCAGGCCGCGAACACGGCCGCGGCGTCGAACTTCGATGGGTGCCGAACAACTTTCGGTTCGCCCGCGGTCGGCTGCAGCTTTCGGCCGGTGCAATGGCCGAGGATGTCGGTGTGGGGGTTGCGCACCGCAGCCAGCATCCGCCTGGTCATGGCGGCGGCGTCCATCGTCAGCTTGCTGTGCACCGAGGCGACGACGATGTCCAGCCGCTGGAGAACATCGTCGTCCTGATCCAGTTCACCGTCAGCGAGGATGTCGACCTCGATGCCGGTGAGGACGCGGAACGGTGCGAATTGCTCGTTGAGTGCGGCGATGTCGTCCAACTGAGCCAGCAGTCGGTCGCGGTTCAGCCCGTTGGCCACGGTGAGCCTGGGCGAGTGATCGGTGACCACCAGGTATTCGTGGCCGAGCGCCCTGGCCGCCTTTGCCATCGTGGTGATGGTGGCGCTGCCGTCGCTGGCCAGCGTGTGGGTGTGGCAATCGCCGCGCAGCAGTCGGCGGATGGCGGCGCCGGCACCGATCGGCACCACCGTTTCCTGCTCCAGCTTTTGGATGCGGTCGGGCACCGTGCCGGCCGCCGCCTGGTGAATGACCGAGGCAGTGCTCGGTCCGATACCCGGCAGGAAAGTGATGGTGCCATTGGCGATCCGCTGTTCGAGTTCCTGGGCGGGCAAGGTTCGCAGCACCGCAGCGGCCTTCAGGAAAGCCTCGGACTTGCGACTCTCCAGGCGGCCACGGTCGGACAGGTACGACACCCGCTCGAGGGCCTCGATGGGATCCATCGGATGAGCGTAGACGGGTCCGCAGACTTCAAGTGAAGTTGATGTATCGGCTAGTGTCGATGGTGTGAAGGAGAACCAGGGTTGGTTGACTGTCGGCGATGTCGCGCGCCGCAGTGGCTATGCGCCGTCCGCGCTGCGCTTCTACCAGACGCAAGGCCTGATCGAGGCGGCGCGCACCGGTGGCGGCCAGCGACGCTATCGCCGCGACGTACTACGCCGGCTGGCCTTCGTCAGGGCGGCCCGCAACGTGGGTTTGTCGCTGGAGGAGATTGCCCAGGAGTTGCACCGGTTACCGAACGGGAGGACGCCGACGACGTCGGACTGGGCGCGGATCTCGAAGGACTGGCAGGACAGGCTGAACGCCCAGATCCAGGCCATCGAGGCGTTGCGGGACCGGTTGACCGGCTGCATCGGCTGTGGCTGTCTATCGCTCAAGTCGTGTGTGTTGAACAACCCGGACGACGTGCTGGCCGACAGCTCGAACGCCCCTGGCGCCGCGCTGCTACCGGCTTTGTTGCGCCGGAAGGCCTAGTACATTCCTCTACCTCAGGTTAAGGGGTGGGCTCAGAACAGGCCCTGACCGGAGACCGGTTGGTCCTGGGTGAACAGCGCGCTCACCGATTCGCCGTCATGGATCCGACGCACCGCCTCGGCCATCGCCGGGGCGATCGACAGCACCGTGAGCAGCTCGGAGCCGGCCAGCTCGGACGCCGGAATCGGGACGGTGTTGGTGCAGACGATCTCGCGCACCTCGTCGAGCGCGCCGATCCGGCGCAGCGCACCTGAGGAGAACAGGCCATGGGTGCATGCCACCCTGACGGTCTTGACGCCCTGCTCGCGCAGCGCCCTCACCAGCTCGACAATGGTGCTGCCCTTGGCGATCTCGTCGTCCAGCACGATCACGTCACGGTCGGTGATGTCGCCGATGATCGAGGTGATGGAGACCCTGTCGTCGGCGAATCGTTGCTTGGCCCCGGCTGCCACCGGCACCCCGAGCATTCTGGCGAAGGAAGCCGCCTCCTTGGCGTTGCCGAGGTCGGGCGAGACCACCACGGTGTTCGTCAGGTCGTAGTGGGCGAAGTGCGCCGCGATCTCACGCAAGGCGTGCAGGTGGTCGACGGGCACCGAGAAGAAGCCGTGTACCTGCGGTGAGTGCAGCGTCATGGTGAGGATGCGATCCGCACCGGCGGCAACCATCAGGTCGGCCATCAATCGGCCACCGATGGAGATCCGGGGCGCATCCTTCTTGTCCGACCTGGCATAGGCGTAGTGCGGCATCACCACTGTCACCCGGCCGGCCGAGGCACCTCGGGCGGCGTCGATCATCAATAGCAGCTCGACCAGGTGCTCTTGCACCGGTGTGACCAGGGGCTGGATCAGGAACACGTCTCGTTCGCGGCAGTTCGACTGCAGTTGTACCTCGAGGCAGTCGTTGGCGAATCTGGTCAGCCGCGACGGCTGCAGAGGAACCCCGAGTTCGGCGCACACTTCCGCGGCCAGTTCCCGGTGCGCACTCCCGCTGAACACTGCGATGTCCCGCAACGAAGCTCCTGACGTCAGGTCGGAGAACAGCCGGCGAACAGTGGCAGCTCAGACCGTAGCCCAGCTGGCTGCCGACGTCTTACACGGGTTGTCTGCGGGCCGGCCGAAACCGTTGCCACAGCGCACGGATCAGCTGCCGAGCCATTGCCGGCCGGCAGGGTCCGTTGAAGATGACGACATCGTCGAAGGCGTGGGCGCCCGGGCGATCGGCCACCGCGTGAGTTGCCTGGCGAACCCGCAGCAGCTGGTCGACGGTCAGCGGCAGGGGGCGTTCGTTCGGCTGGAACGACGTGCCGAGCGGGTAGTCGCGGCCGGCCGCCATCGTCATCTCGATATGGCAGCCCAAGATCACGCTGACAGGGTTGCCGGTGGCGAAGTCGGCAAGTCGATCGATGCTGGCTGCAAACGCCGGGTAGTCCTCGACGTAGAGCCGGCCCGGATAGACGGTGTCGCCGGTCAGTAGCCATCCGGTCCAGCGATCGAAAATCGCGATCGACGTCGGGTGGTGGCCGGGGCAGGCGATCAGCTGGAGGGAACGGCCGCCGAGATCGTAGGCAGCCAGCTGGTCTGGATCGCCGGTCAGCCCGAAGAATGCCCGGACCTGGGATAGCTGCGGGCCGACGACAGCGGTGTCCAGCCGGCCGGCGAACTGGCCGTCCCCCGCCAGGTGGTCCGGGTGAGCATGCGAATGCGCAACGACAAGCCGATATCTACTGCGCGGGTGCTCGACGAGCCACTCGTCAATGAGCTCGTCGACGGTGCGCCGCAACGGAAACAGCGTTGCGTCGGCGGTCGCGCCGGTGTCCAGCAACAGCGCTCGGTCGTTGCCGAACAGCAGAAACAGGAAGGGCGCCTCGTAGTTCACGGCCATGCTCTGCCGAAGGATGAAGGTGTGGGCGTCGTGCCGGTGCACCTGGATCGCCGGGTCGGCGCACCGAGTCCCTGGGCGAGTGCCGTGGATCCAGCACACATCCAGGTTCGACGCAACTGGAGCGGGGTTCACGAAGTCGATCACGTCCACCTGTCCACCGTATGCAGTGTTCGTCCCATCGCGGTGACTGCCGCTGCCCGGGTGTCCGATCGACCGACTCAACGACATCATCCGCTGGATTTCGGCGGCAGCGGGCGGTTGACCTGGCCGATCGGACGCTTTTTCCCGCTACCCCTGTCCGGACGTCGCGGCTCCGATGTCACAGCCGGCCCGGCTGTTCCGTCTCAGTTCTCGGAGAAAGAATCTGGATCAGGAAGGTGAGGGTCATGCGAGTATTCGTGGCAGGCGGGACCGGGGTGATCGGGCGGCGACTGGTGCCGCAGCTGGTAGCCCGCGGCCACCAGGTGACGGCGACGACGAGAAATCAGGGCAAATTGGCTCTGCTGCAGCAGCTGGGCGCCGACCCGGTCGTGATGGACGGGCTGGATGCAGTGTCGGTCGGTGAGGCGGTGGCCTCGGCCCGGCCGGACGCGATCGTGCACGAACTGACGGCCATCGCCGGCAAACCCGATTTCAGGCACATGGACCGTTGGTTCGCTGCCACCAATCGGCTACGCACCGAGGGAACGGACCACCTGCTGGCCGCTGCCGATGCGACTGGCGTCTCCAACATCGTCGCTCAGAGCTATGCCAGCTGGAACGGCATCCGGGAGGGTGGATGGGTGAAGACCGAGGAGGACCCGCTGGACCCACTGACCGGGACGACCGCGCAGCCGAACATGGCGGCTCTCCAGCACGTCGAGACGGCGGTCGGTAAGGCTGGCGGCGCGGCGCTGCGGTACGGATGGCTCTACGGGCCGGGGGGGG
>JALYXB010000170.1 GCA_030947305.1 Actinomycetota bacterium
AATTGCCTGGCAGGGGTATTCACTGCCGACCCGGAATTGTCTACTCGGCTAGTGCGCCCACCGGCCGACTATGCACCGGCGGCGGCTCCGGCAGCGGCGACCGCAGCCGGGATCTCGCAGAGCAACCTGCAGCACCTGGATGCCGACCTCGGCGCGGCCAACAGCGGCACGCGGACCTTCGCAACGAAGGTGCTCGACTCGCTCGGCAAGGCGGCAGCGGAGGGCACGGTTGCCCAGCTGTTGATTTACCAACCAGGATCATTTGACGGCCAAGGCCGGGCATCGATCAGCGTCGGCGACGTTGCCACCGCCCGGCATGTGGCGATCCTGACCCCGGGCATCCTGTCCTCGCCCTCGGACATGAACGGCACCATCGCGCTGGCCGGAAACCTCAAAAGTGACGCAGAAAAGTCGGCGCCGGGCGAAAGTACTGCCGTGGTGGTGTGGTTCGGTTACGACATTCCGGGGTCGGCCGGAAAGGACTCGGTCGATCAGGGCGGCATCGGCGACACGATCCGACTGCTCTCCGACACGACCAAAGCTCTCGACGCGCGCACCGCCCAAAGCGGAGGCACGCTGCTGGCCGCCGACACCCGCTGGGTCAAAAAACTGTCCTCGCCGGGGTCGAGCATCACGATGATCGGCCACTCGATGGGCTCGGTGGTCACCTCCGAGGCGGCCAGGTACTCGATCCCGGCGGACAACATGGTGTTACTGGCGGCCCCAGGGGCGGGCTACGACGCACAGTCGGCCTCGGATTACGCGTCCGTGGATCCGGATCAGGTGTTCGTGCTGAGCTTCCCGCAGGACCCGGTGACCTTGCCAGAGACCGACCTCGGTGCGACTTTGGGCGATGCCATGATCGACGGTCCCAATGACCAGCAACCCTACGGGACCGATCCCGCCGGGCACCTGTTCGGCGGCCAGCAGATCGATGCCTCGTCCAACCACTCGATCATGTTCGACGGAGGCTCCATCTACGACTCGCATGGCATGGACAACTACTTGGGTGGCGCGGCCGGCCTGGCCGTCGCTCGGGTCGTCACCGGGCGTACTTCCAAGGTCAACCGCAAGGAGGGCAGGTGAAGGGCAGTATGGCTGGGTGGACACATTCGACCAGCCAGCTGTTGCCGGGTACTACGCCGACGCGGGCGCCACCCTGGCACGGCAGCTGGCCGGCAGGCGAATCCACGCCGGTGGCTGGTCCGCCGGGCAGCGGGCCTTGCCGCAGGCACCTGGAACGGGGGCCGAGATCACCGTCGAGACCGGCGGCGGGGCCAGGTGGTTCGCCTGGGAGGTAGCCGACAGCACGCCGGCCAGCGTTCAGGTGAGCGCCGGCAACGGTGCCGACATCGCCACCGCAGCAACCGCAGCGCTGGCACTGATCGAGGCGATCACAGCGGCCGGCGGAACGGCGGTCCCGGCCTCGGATGGACAAGGCGGCCTGCTGGTGTTCGTCAACGGCGTCGACGACCTGGCTGGGCTGACGGCTGCGCTGGCCGGCCGGGCTCCCGAGATCGCCACCGTTGACGCTGCCGGCACCGACGGCAGGGCCTGGTTCGCAGTCTCGCCAACGGGCTCGTTGGTCCCTGCGCCGTACAGCCTGGTCGATTCCGTCGATGGCACCGGCGTGGTGCTACCGCTTACCGTCGACGAACTGGCCGCCGTCACCGCCGGCATGCCGTTGGACCCGCGTCCGGATGAGGTGGCCGGCCGGCTGGTATTGCACGGCGACCTCGCCGCGCCGCTGATCGCCCACTGAACCGTCGGCCAACTAGGGTCGACCATGCGAGGGGCCGGTGGCGGCGGGCGTCGTCGGCGGCGAAAGGTGGTGCAGCGTGAGCGACCCTGGGAGCGGCATCACCAGGCTGTCCAGGAGCGATCGTCGGGCCCAGCTGCTGAACGCCGCCAGGACGATCTTCGTCGACCAGGGATACCACGCCGCCGCGATGGATGGTATCGCGGAGCGGGCCGGCGTCAGCAAACCCGTCCTCTACCAGCACTTTTCGTCGAAGCTGGAACTCTATCTGGCGCTGCTCACCGAATCGGCGAACGAGATGGTCCGGATGGTGCGGGCCGCGTTGGTCGCCACCCAGGACAACCAGGACAGGGTGCACGGAACGATCAGGGCGTACTTCACCTTCGTCGCGGACAACGACCAGGCCTACCGATTGATCTTCGAGTCGGACCTGCGCAGCGAGCCGGAGGTGCAGGCGGTGGTCGATCACGCCGCGGACGGCTGCATTAAGGCGTTGACCGAAACCATTACCGCCGACACCGGGGTGGATACCGAGCGTGGTCGGCTGCTGGCATCCGGTCTGGTCGGACTGTCCCAGGTGAGTGCCCGATATTGGCTGGCCCAGGGCGCGCGGATCCCGATGGACGAGGCGGTGGAGCTACTCTCGACGCTGGCCTGGCGCGGCATCTCGCGCTTCCCCCGCCAGGACGGCTGAGGCACGGGGCTTAGGACCCGAAGCCGACCTTGCGGGAATCCGACGGGGCGATCTCAACGTAGGCGATTCTGGCCGACGGGATGACGACCTTTTTGCCCTTTTCGTCCTCAAGCACCAAGGTGCCGGACGAGTCCTTAAGAGCCTTGCCCACCTGCGCCTCGATCTCCTCGGGCTCGGACGCTGAGCTGACCACCAATTCGCGGCCGTTGTCCGCCACACCGATCTTGACCTCCACGCCTGACCCCTTCTTGCCGTCCATGGGATAGCTGCACATCCAGTCTCGAGTGAATTGCGTCTACCGAACAAAGGGTAGTCGAGCCGCGGCCCTGCTCTGCGCCGGTTCGCCACCGGCGGAACCAGCCGTCGATCAGAACAGCCGCCTGCTCGGGTCGTCGAAGCCGCGCATCACGTCGTAGTCCAGGACTACACAGCGGATGCCGCGGTCTTCGGCCAGCGTGCGCGCTTGCGGCTTGATCTGTTGCGCGGCAAAGACTCCGGACACCGGGGCCAACAGGGGATCCCGGCCCAGTAGCTCTACATACCTGGTCAGCTGTTCCACCCCGTCGATCTCGCCGCGGCGTTTGATCTCTACTGCGACCACTGCACCGATGTCGTCCCGGCAGAGCAGATCTACCGGACCGATCGCCGTCGGATGCTCACGCCGAATCAATGTGTAGCCGGCCCCGAGCAGCTCGACCTGCTCGGCCAGCAGTCTCTGCAGGTGAGCCTCTACGCCGTCCTTGACCAGTCCTGGATCGGCCCCGAGCTGGTGGCTCGAGTCGTGCAGGATCTCCTCGATGGTGATGATCAACTTCTCCCCCGCCTTGTTCTCCACCTCCCACCGGTCTTCGGTGGTGGTGAGTCGACAGGGTGGGCTCATCCAGTTGAGCGGCTTGTAAGCGCGATCGTCGGCGTGCACCGACACCGAGCCGTCTGACTTCACCAGCAACAGCCGGGGTGCCATCGGCAGATGAGCGGTCAATCGGCCGACATAGTCGACGGAGCATCGAGCCACGACCAGGCGCACCGGCTCACCCTACCGACGGTCAGTCGGAGAAGTGCGCAGGCCGCTTGGCCAAGAAGGCGGCCATCCCTTCCTTGGCAGCCGCGCTCTGCGAGGCGGCTGCCATCGCTTCCGCGGCGATGCTGTAGGCCTCCACTTCCGGGCGATCCAACTGTGCATACAGCACCTTCTTGCCCCAGGCCTTGGAGGCCGGGCTGCCCTCGGTGGCCCTGCCGAGCAGTTCTTCGACGGCGGCGTCGAGCTGCTCCGGCTCGACCACCCGGTTGACCAGGCCCCAGTCCAGCGCGGTGGCCGCGTCGATGACGTCACCGGTCAATGCCATCTCCATCAGCCGTTTGCGGCCGATGGCCCTGGCCACCGGCACTGATGGGGTGTGGCAGAACCAGCCGCCCTTGCCGCCCGGCAACGCGAAGCCTGCCGTGTTGGCCGCCACGGCCAGGTCCGCTGAGGCCACCAACTGGCAGCCGGCCGCGGTGGCCAGCGCGTGCACCCTGGCGATCACCACTTGTGGCATGGAGTGCATGCGTTGCATCACGCCCTGGCATAGCTCAAGAAGTGCCCGCACTCCGGCAACGTCGCGGGCCGCCACGTCGGCAAAGTCGTGCCCGGCCGAGAACACCTGGCCCTCGGCGGCTAACACCACACCGTTGGCATCGCTGGCCGCTACCTCGTCGAGCGCGGCCAGCAGGTCGCGCAGCACGGGTTCGGACAATGCGTTGCGACGCTGGGGGTTTGCCAGAGTGATCCTGGCGGTCCGACCTGCTTGTTCCAGCCGCAGAAAGTCGCTCTCCATCCGATCAGCCTATCCGGGCGCCGGAACGGGAGTACCGCGGCCGAGCACGGCGTCGACCAGCTGAACATGCGCTACGTCGCGGGCGACATCATCTAAACCGCGTGCGGCGCGCTCGCCTGCCCAGGGGCGGATTGCGATCCACCGCGGCAAGAATGTCCTCGCCGGCCCGCTGCCCGCCATCATCCGTGGTCGGTGCTCATCAGCTTCTCGATCGCATCGGCCAGTTCTGCGAGGGTGCGGCGGCCGTCGAGCTCGACGCTTGCCCTGCGCCGTAACAATGGTTCCACCTCGGCGATGTAGTGGCGAATCTCGGACTGCTGATCGGTCCGGCGTCCATACGGGTTGTTCGTGCGCTTGGCCACCCGCTCGATCAGCACCTCAACCGGAGCGCTCAGTAGCACCACCTGCTCGAAGCGGTCATAAAACAGACCTTGGTTCTCGACTGTCCCCGAAATGACGACATCTTGGTGCCGCAAGGAACTCGCTCATCCTCGCCTCGTCCCAGGTGCCGTCAGACTGCTCCCAGCCGCCATAGTCCGTGTCAACAGTGTGATGGCCTCGCCGTCCCAGCTCACCGAGCACGGTAGATTTCCCGACGCCTGACATGCCGGTGATAAGGATCCGAGGCATGGCCAAAGCCTAAGCGTCCGCCGGTGGCGTCCTTCGGCGGTGACCTGGAAAGTACGTCCTACGGACTCGCACTGGCCCGTGCCCGGAGAGCCGCCCTAGCAATATGCAGGGTTAGTCGATAACCCTCTCGATCTTGGCGCCCAGCGCCACCAAATCGTCGACGAATCGTGGATAACCGCGGTCGATGTGCCATACCTCGTGCACCTCGGTCTCGCCGTCCGCAACCAGGCCGGCCAGCACCAGGCCAGCGCCCGCGCGAATATCGGTCGCCCAGACCGGTGCGCTGGACAGCAGTTCCCGCCCACGGATCGATGCGTGGTGGCCGTCGATCCTGGCGTCGGCGCCCATCCGCACCAACTCGTCCACGAACCGGAAACGGGCCTCGAAAACGTTCTCGGTGATCATCGAATGCCCGTCGGCGATCGACGCCAACGCCAACGCCATCGGCTGCAGGTCGGTCGGAAAGCCGGGGTAAGGCAGGGTAATGAAGTCCACCGCTCTTGGCCGCGACTGCGTCTCGACGGTGAAGCCGTCGTCGTGCTGGGTCACCTGGGCGCCGGTGCCGGCCAGCCGCTCCAATGGCGCCGCCAGGTACTCAGCCTTCGCCCCGTGCACCCTCACCCTGCCCCTGGTGATGGCCGCGGCATAGGCCCAGGTGCCGGCCACCATCCGGTCGCCGACCGTGCGATGTTCGGTCGGCCGAAGTTGGTCAGCCCCATCGATGGTGATGGTCCTGGTGCCGGCACCGGAGATCTTCGCGCCCATTCGCGCCAGCATCTCGGCGAGGTCGACGATTTCCGGCTCGCGTGCCACGTTGTCGATCACTGTGGTGCCCTTGGCCAGCACCGCGGCCATCATGATGTTTTCGGTGGCGCCCACGCTCGGAAACTCCAGCTGTATCTTGGCCCCGAGCAACATGTCGGCCTGGCCGACCACCGCGCCGTGCTCGATGCGCATGTCGGCGCCGAGCGCCTCGAGTCCGGCCTGATGCATGTCCAGCGGGCGGGAACCGATGGCGTCGCCGCCCGGCAGCGCAACCCTGGCCTGCCGGCACCTGCCCATCAGCGGGCCGAGCACGCACACCGAGGCTCGCAGCCGTCCGACGGCCGGGAAGTCCGCAGCCGACGACAACTCGGCCGGGGTGGTGATCTGAACCCGATCATCGTCCAGCACCACCTCGCAACCCAGGCCGGTGAGCACGTCGGCCATCAGCGGAACGTCCAGGATGTCCGGAGCATTGGTAATGGTGCTGGTGCCTTCGGCGAGCAGCGTCGCCGCCATCAGCTTGAGCACGCTGTTCTTGGCCCCCGCGACCGACACATCCCCGTCGAGCCTGGCCCCACCCGTCACCACGAAGCGTTCACTCACCCTGGCAGCCTAGCGGGCGGCCACCGATCACCTCTTCGCCACGTGGGCTCGGCCATCCGACGCAGATCTGACACGAGAATCGAATCGGCGGCTGTGACAAGCTGGCTGGATGGCCGTGCATCTGACCCAGATCTATACCCGCACCGGTGACGACGGAACGACCGGTCTTTCCGACTTCTCCCGGGTGTCCAAGACCGACCCGCGGTTGGTGGCCTATGCGGACTGCGACGAGACCAACGCGGCCATCGGTGTCGCGTTGGCGCTCGGCGAACCTGACCCGAGGGTGGCTGCCGTGCTCGTCCGGGTCCAGAACGAGCTGTTCGATGTCGGGGCCGACCTGGCGACACCGGTGGTGGACGAACCCGAGTATCCGCAGCTACGGGTGAGCCCTGATTACGTTGACCGGCTGGAGTCCGATTGCGACCTGTTCAACGCCGAGCTCGTTGTGCTCGATTCGTTCATCCTGCCCGGGGGCAGCAAGGCCGCTGCGCTGCTACATCTGGCCCGCACCATCACCCGCAGGGCCGAGCGCAGCACCTGGACCCAGATCGACAGGGATCCGGAGGGCACCAACGTGCTGACGGCGAAATACCTGAACCGGCTGTCCGACCTGCTGTTCATTCTGGCCAGGGTCGCCAATCCCGGCGGCGACGTGAAGTGGTTGCCGGGCGGTCAACGCTGATTCATCCCGGCTCAGTAGCTGCTCTCGCCGGGCAGGCCGCCGCGGGACACCGAGGGTGCCGACTCCAGCCACGACCGCAAGCCGGTGAGCGCATCCTCGCTCAGGGCGAGTTCCAAGGCGTTGCCGTTGTCGGTACATCGCACGATCACCGACGAGGCAGGCAGCAGGTCCGGCTCGGTCCCCTCGGCCAGCCGGCGGTTGCCAAGCACCAGTGAGTGCCGGTTCAACTCCCGCGCGGCCAGCGGCAACGGCGAGAACGACCGGAACAACTGCAGGCTGTCACCCAGAAACCTGGCCTGACCAAGGATCCAGCCGCCACCACCGGATCGCAGATCCTCACGCCACGACACATCAAGGCCGCCGGAACGGGCCAACAGCAGCCGCCTGATCGCCACACCGGCAATCATCAGTACCACCGCAACCAGCAGCGCCAGACCGATCAATTCGATGAACGTCATGGCTGCCGGCTCGTTCCAGACTCTGTCCCGGCCTCAGATGTCCTGGCCGACGGCCAGTAGCTGGGCCCTTGCGCGGCGGAGTTGCTCTAGCTTCTCCGGGGCGTTGTCCGTTCCGGCCGAGCGAGCGGACTCGTATTCGGCCCTGGCCTTGGTCACGTCAATCTCGTCGGACAGCTCAGCGTCCTCGGCCAGAATCGATACTCGCTGCTTCGTCACCGACAGGAACCCGCCGTGCACCGCCACCCCAAGGATCGTGCCGTCCGTCTCCATGATCCTGGCGGCGAAGCCCTCCCGCAGTTGGGCCAGTAGCGGGGCATGGCCCGGCAGCACACCGATGTCGCCGTCGGTAGTACGCGCCACCACCATCGATGCCGGGCCGGACCAGATCTGGCGCTCGACGGCAACCAGCTCGACCTGAATCTCTGCCACTACTCACCTCCGGGGGTTGTCGGACAACTCGTCCAGCTTTCAGCTTACGACCTTGGTGGATCAGCCCTCGAGCTGCTTGGCCTTGGCAAGCACGTCGTCCATGCCGCCGACGTTCAGGAACGCCTGCTCCGGCACGTTGTCGTACTCGCCCTTGGCGATCTTGTCGAACGCCTCGATGGTGTCCGCTAGCTCGACGTACGAGCCGTCCATGCCGGTGAACTGCTTGGCAACGAAGAAGTTCTGGCCGAGGAACCGTTCCATCCGGCGGGCCCTGCCGACCACCAGCTTGTCCTCCTCGGACAGCTCGTCCATACCGAGGATGGCGATGATGTCCTGCAGTTCCTTGTTCTTCTGCAAGATCCGCTTGACCTCCTGCGCCACCCGGTAATGCTCCTCGCCGACGTACTGCGGGTCGAGGATCCGGGACGAGGACGACAACGGGTTGACGGCCGGGTAGATGCCCTTTTCGGTAATCGCCCTGTCCAGCTCGGTGGTGGCATCGAGGTGGGCGAAGGTGGTGGCCGGCGCCGGGTCGGTGTAGTCGTCGGCCGGCACATACACGGCCTGCAGCGAGGTGATCGACTGACCGTGGGTCGAGGTGATCCGCTCCTGCAACTCACCCATCTCGTCGGCCAGCGTTGGCTGGTAACCCACCGCAGACGGCATTCGGCCGAGCAGCGTCGACACTTCCGAACCCGCCTGGCTGAATCGGAAGATGTTGTCGATGAACAGCAGCACGTCCTGGTGCTGTTCGTCGCGGAAGTACTCAGCCATAGTCAGCGCAGACAGGGCGACCCGCATTCTGGTGCCGGGCGGCTCATCCATCTGGCCGAAGACCAGCGCGGTGTCGTTGATGACGCCCGACTCCGTCATCTCGGTGAGCAGATCGTTGCCCTCACGAGTGCGTTCGCCGACCCCGGCGAATACCGAGGTCCCGCCGAAGTTCTTGGCGACCCGGGTGATCATCTCCTGGATCAGCACTGTCTTGCCGACGCCGGCGCCACCGAAAAGGCCGATCTTGCCGCCCTGCACATATGGCGTCAGCAGGTCGATCACCTTGATACCGGTGACCAGCTGCTCGGTCTTGCCCTCGAGCTGGTCGAAGGCGGGTGGCTTGCGGTGGATGCCCCAGTGCACCGCATCCTCGCCGGTGCCAGGCGCGTCCAGGCAGACGCCGAGCGCGTTGAAGACGTGTCCCTTGACGACGTCACCGACCGGCACCGAGATCGGCGCGCCGGTGTCGGTGGCCTGCGCACCGCGGACCAGTCCGTCTGTCGGCTGCATGGAGATGCAGCGGACGATGTCGTCGCCGAGGTGCAGCGACACCTCAAGCGTCAGCGTCCTGTCGATGCCGCCGCCGTTGACCGGCACGTGCAGCGAATTGAAGATCTGTGGGACGGCGCCGCGGGGGAATTCGATGTCCACCACGGGGCCGATCACCCGCACCACCCGGCCGGTGGTCTTTCCGGGTGCAGGTGAGGTGGACGTGTCGGTGGCTGCTTGTGTACTCATGTCAGTCCTGTTCGCTATTGGCACCTGCGAGTGCATCGGCGCCACCGATGATCTCGGTCAGTTCCTGGGTGATCTGCGCCTGTCTGGCCTGGTTCATCTGCCGGCTAAGGGTGCGGATGATGTCGTTTGCATTGTCAGTGGCCGCCTTGCAGGCGGCCCTACGGGCAGCGGACTCACTGGCGGCGGCGTCCAGCAGTGCGGCGTAGATCCTGGTGGTGACGTACTTCGGCAGCAGCGCGTCGAGCAGCTCGCCGGCATCCGGCTCGAACTCGTAGGCCGGCATCGGGCCGGACTCGGCGTCCGCACCGACGTACTCGACCTCCATCGGCGCCACCCGCCGGGCCCGCGGTTCCTGGGTCAGCATCGAGACGAAATGCGTTGATACCACGTGGATCTCATCGACGCCCGCCAAACCGTCCTCGGTCTGCTCGTCGCTGCCGGTGATGAAGGCCGGCAGCAACGACTCTGCTGCCCGGACGGCATCGGCATAGGTCGGCTTTTCGGAGAACCCGGTCCACGACGCGGCAACGGGACGCTGCCGGAACGTGTAGTAACCAAGACCCTTACGGCCGATCACGAACAGCACCGGCTCCTTGCCCTGCGAACGCAGCAGCGCCGACAACTCCTCGGCGGCCTTGATCGCGCCGGCGTTGTAGCCGCCGCAGAGCCCACGGTCCGAGGTGATCAGCAGCACCGCAGCCCGGGTGGGCTGCGGGCGCTCGGTGAGCAGCGGGTGGTCAAGACTCGACGCGCCCGCCAGTGCGGCCAGCACACCGGTGATCTGCTCCGCGTACGGGGCCGATGCCACCACCGCTGCCTGCGCCTTGGCGATCCGTGAGGTTGCGATCAGCTCCTGAGCCTTGGTGATCTTCTGCGTCGAGGTGACGCTGCGAACGCGCTGCTTGAGAACGCGTGCCTGTGCGGCCACGCTTCACCTCCCGTTCGATGTTCGATGCTGAGTGGAACCCTGCTGGATTTCAGTTCTTCTTCGGTGGTGGCGGCGGGGCCTTGCGGACCTGCAGCTTCTCCTGGCCGACGGCGCCGGCGTCCATCGGGTTGACGGCCTTCTCGTTACCGATCAACGGTTTTCCGTCCGAGGTGGTGAAGGACTGCGCGAACTCCTTGAGTGCCTTCTCCAGTGCGCTAGCCGTGTCGTCGTCCAACGCCCTCGACTCACGGATCGTGGTCAGCGGCGAGTCCTCAGCGTGCCGCAGGTACTCAAGGAACTCGGTCTCGAACCTGCGGATGTCGGCCACTGGCACCTCGTCGAGGTGTCCGGTAGTGCCGGCCCACACCGACACCACCTGCTCCTGCATCGGGTACGGCGTGTACTGCGGCTGTTTGAGCAACTCAACCAGCCGGGATCCGCGGGCCAGCGACCGCTTCGAGGTCGGGTCAAGGTCGGAGCCGAAGGCGGCGAACGCCTCCAACTCCCGATAGGCGGACAGGTCCAGCCGCAGCGTGCCGGATACCTTGCGCATCGCCTTTGTTTGGGCCTTGCCGCCGACCCTGGACACCGAGATTCCGACGTTGATCGCTGGCCGGACACCGGAGTTGAACAGGTCGGACTCCAGATAGACCTGTCCGTCGGTGATCGAGATGACGTTGGTGGGGATGAACGCCGAGACGTCGCCGGCCTTGGTCTCGATGATCGGCAGACCGGTCATCGAGCCGGCACCGAGTTCGTCCGACAGCTTCGCGCAGCGTTCCAGCAGCCGCGAGTGCAAATAGAAGACGTCGCCAGGGTAGGCCTCGCGGCCCGGTGGGCGACGCAGCAGCAGCGAGATGGCGCGGTAAGCCTCTGCCTGCTTGGTCAGGTCGTCGAACACGATCAGCACGTGCTTGCCCTGGTACATCCAGTGCTGGCCGATGGCCGAGCCGGTGTAGGGAGCCAGCCACTTGAAGCCGGCCGAATCAGAAGCAGGCGCCGCGACAATAGTGGTGTACTCCAGCGCGCCCGCCTCCTCCAGCGCGGTGCGAACGCCGGCGATGGTGGAGCCCTTCTGGCCGATCGCGACATAGATGCAGCGCACCTGCTGCTTGTCGTCGCCCGTGTCCCAATACGACTTCTGGTTCAAGATGGTGTCGACGCAGACCGCGGTCTTGCCGGTCTTGCGGTCGCCGATGATCAGCTGACGCTGACCGCGGCCGATCGGCGTCATCGAGTCGATGGCCTTGATGCCGGTCTGCAGCGGCTCGGCGACTTCCTGCCGCTGGACCACTGAGGCGGCCTGCAATTCCAGCGCTCGCTGTTCCTCTGCCTTGATCTCTCCGAGCCCGTCGATCGGCTGACCGAGCGGGTTCACCACCCGGCCGAGGAAGGCGTCACCGACCGGGACAGAGAGCACTTCGCCGGTCCTGGTCACCTGCTGCCCTTCGGCCAGGGTGTCGGCGTCACCGAGGATGACGGCTCCGATCGACCGCACATCCAGGTTCAGTGCCACCCCGAGCACACCGCCCTGGAACTCCAGCAGCTCATTCGCCATCGCCGACGGCAGCCCACCGATGGTGGCGATGCCGTCGCCGGTGCTCTCGATGATCCCCACCTCTTCGCGGGTCACCTCGGGCGAGTAGTCGGCGACAAAGCCTTCGATCGCGGAGCGGATCTCGTCGGAGGAGATCGTCAACTCGGTCATCGCGTTCCTGTTCTTCTCATCGTGGTGCTGGACTTGAGGAGCTGGTCACCGTCAGCGGGACAAGCGTGGCGGTGGGGGCCGTCAGCCGGCCATCTTGCGTTTGAGGGCGGCCAGCCGGCCGGCGACGCTGCCGTCGATCACCTCATCGCCGACGGTGACCCGCATACCGCCCTGCAGCAGCGGATCGACCTGCACATGCAGGGCGACCGGTCGGCCGTACACCTTCTTCAGAGCGGCGGCCAGCCGATCGCGCTGGCTGTCGTCGAGTTCGATCGCACACTGGACGTTGGCGACCACTTCGTTCTTACGGTCCGCTGCCTGTTCGACCAACTCGGCGATACCGTGCGAGAACGACCGGTGCTGCGTCGCGCTTGCCAACCCGGACAGCAGCTCGAGGGTGAGCGCGTTGGCCTTGCCGCTGAGCAGCGAGCCGACAAGGGCCTTGCGGCCGGCCGGGTCGGCGGTGGGATCATCCAGCAGCACCGACAAGTGCGGGTTTGCCTCGACGATCCGGCCGAACCTGAACAGTTGGTCCTCCACCTCGTCCAGCTGTCCGGTGCGCTCGGCGCCGAGGAACAGTGCCGTCCTGCCGAGCCGCTCGATGCCGTCCCGCAGGTCGGCGCCACCGGCCCATGACCGGCCGACGGCGTCCTTGGTCAGCGCGGCGGCGACCGGATGGATCTTGCCATCGAACAGCAAGCCGACTATTCCGGCCCTGGCGTCGGTGGAGGTGGTGGCCTCGGACAGGGTGCGCCGCAACCCCGGCTCGCCGCGTAGTACGTCGGCAACGCCGAGCAGGTTGGTGCCGACGGTGTTCAGGTCGTCGTCGGACAGCTTGGCCGCCCGCGAGACCAAAGCCTCGGTGACGCCTTCGACGGCCAGCTTGCTGGAGATGTGCTGCATCAGTGCTCCAGATCGGCCAGGAAGCGCTCGACCGTCCGTCGTTGCAGGGCGCCGTCCTCGACCGATTCGCCGACCACCTTGCCGGCCAGATCGACCGATATCCGACCGAGATCGCCGCGCAACTCGGCAACGATCTGGGCGCGTTGACTCTCCAGCTGGGCCCTTCCGGCGGTGGAGATCCGCTCCGATTCGGCCTTCGCCTGGGCGAGCATGTCGTCCTTGATCGACTGGGCCTGGGCCCTGGCATCCTCGCGGATCTTGGCGGCTTCTTCTCTGGCACCTGCCAGTTGCTGGTTGTACTGCTCGAGCGCGGCCTTCGCCTCGTTCTGCGCCTGTTCGGCCTTGGCGATGCCGCCCTCGATGGCCGTTGTTCGGTCGGTATAGGCCTTTTCGAACATCGGCCAGACGTACTTGCGCAGCACAAATACCAGCACGGCGAACCCGATGGCCGAGATGATGAGTTCGCCCCACGGGACACCGATCGCCTTGATCTCGGTTTCGGCGGCAACAAAAGCGTTGCTCATGCTGATCTATCCCTTTGATCGCTCATTGACGGTCGCATTGACTGCCGGTTGGATCCGGTCGACGCGAGGTCAGGACGGCTTGCTGGACAGGATGAACGGCACCACGAAGCCGAGCAGCGCGAGCGCCTCGGAGACGGCGAAGCCGAGGAATGCGTAGGTACGGGTGAGGCCGGCTGATTCCGGTTGGCGAGCGGTCGACTGGATGTAGGCGGCCCAGACGATGCCCACTCCGATACCCGGGCCGATGGCCGCGAGTCCGTAGCCGATGGTGCCGAGGTTGCCGACGATCTGAACGTCAGCGAGATTGGCTGCGGCAGAGATTCCGACAGACATGGAGGTTGTTCTCCCTTTCGGTAGTGCTGGTGGGCTGATCCCGCACCGCGCGGAGTCAGGTGGTGCCGGGTCAGTGCGAGTCGGCCAGCGACCCTTCCAGGTAGATGGCCGTGAGCAGGGTGAACACGTAGGCCTGCAGGGCGCCCACCATGAGTTCGAAGAACACCAGGATCATGCTGGCGGCGAATGGCAGCACGAAGAACGGCGAGTTGGCTCGCCAGTCGAGCAACAGATAAGTCGTTCCGGCCGCGGCCACCCCGACCAGCATGTGGCCGGCGAACATGTTGGCGAACAACCGGACGGCCAGCGTGAACGGCCGCAGAATGATGTTCGACAGGAACTCGATCGGGATCAGCAGGAAATGCATGGGCAGCGGGATGCCGGGAATATAGGTCTGCAGCTTCAGATAGCCGAGAAAGCCGTGCTTCCGGATGCCTGCTGCGTTGTAGATGATCCACACCAGCAGCGCCAGGAACACCGGCACGGCGAAATGCGAGGTGACGGGCAGCTGGGCGATGGGCACGATCTCCCACAGGTTCATCACTAGCAGGAAGGCGAACATCGAGGCTAGGAATCCCGCCCACTTCTTGCCCTGTTTGCCCATCACCTCGACGGCGATGCCGTTACGGACGAAGCCGTACAACGATTCCCCGGCGAACTGCATCTTCGTGGGCAGCACCGCAGCCCTGCGAGCCGACGCCATGAAGAAGGCGATGATCAGCCCCACACCGATGACGAACAACACCATGGCCTTGACGGACGCAATCACAGATCCGTTGCCGATGGCGTCGAAGAAGAACGAGTGCTGGACGTCAGGCGGTTGGAAGTCGGCCACGTGTGGCGCGGCGGACAGGAAGAGACTCACTCGGTCTCCCTTCGAGTGCTGGCCGGAGGCGGCCCGGGCTGGGGGTCGGTCGGTCGCGTCTCCGCGGGGGTTACCGAGTGGTCAGCTCTGGCCACCACGGCATAGATCCCGAGGGCCATTCCGACGATCAGTCCGACCGGTACGGCGAAGTGGGTACCCCACCACCGATCAAGGAGCCAACCGATCCCACCCCAGACGGCAAAACCGCCGAGCAGAGTGGAGATCACCGCCCACCCCTCATTGCTCCCGGAGTGATCCGAGCCGGAGGGTGGCCGTGTCTTCATGGCAAGTGGACTCTAACAGTCGTCGGGCCATGCTCCGGCACGCAGGGGGGCGCACTTCTACGACCTGTCGAAGATTGCCGCCACCGGGCAAGCGCCGGTCAGCTCGGTCCAGGATCGACGTAGAAGATCTTGGACGTCCAGACGTACCGCATGTGTGCTCCCAGCCAGCAGAACAGGCCAAGCCCAACCCCTCCAGCCATCCAGTGGGTGTCGACGAAGCCATCCCGCGGCATCACTGTCAGCACCACCCCGAGAGCGACGATCTTGACAACGTAGATACCAAGGGCGGCCGGCATCACCAGCCTCGGGTTCCGCTGTCCCGCCTTCGCGATGACCACCGCCGAGACGCTGAAAAACAGTCCGACGATCAGCGTCCCGATCGCCACACCGCAGGCCGCTCCGGCTCCCGACACCAGGGCAGCGACGACCGCCAGCAGCAGGCCGGCGATCAGCAGCGCAGCCCAGCACACCCGCAGGTGTCCCAGCGACCAGACCCCATCCGTGTGCGATCGGCGGGCGGCCCTGTCGGCGATCGTCAGATCCAGCGGCGGGACTCCTTTGTGCTCATGTGTCACGGCGTCACCCTGGTGATCTCCGGCGACGCCCCCGCGGTACGGGCCCTGCTGAGCCGTCTGGCTCGCACCCGGGGCCACGCCGACACCACCACCGCCAACAGGAACAGCACCACCGCTGGCCCGACAGCAGTCGTCCAGGGCAGGAACGCCAGCGACACGGCACTTCCGGACAGCACTGCCGCCCAGAGGTAGAAGGTGAGCACCGCCTGCCGCTTGGTGTGGCCGATTTTCAGCATTCGGTGGTGCAGGTGCCGGGTGTCGGCGCTGAAGGGGTGCCTTCCCTCGCGGGTCCTGCGGATGACTGCCAACAGCAGGTCGAGCAGCGGAATGAACACCACGGCCAGCACCACGATCAGCGGTGCCAGCGCCGCAATCGTCGAGCGGGGGCCGTAGGTCGATGAGTCGAGTTTGCCGCCTGCACTGACGATGGCCGCCGCCATGGTGAGCCCGATGAACATCGACCCCGAGTCGCCGAGAAAGATTCTCGCCGGATCGAAGTTGTGCGGCAGAAAACCAAGGCAGGCACCGATCAGCGCGGCGGCAATCAGCGGCGGCTGAGAGGCGGCTGCGCCATTGTGTGATACCGCCAGCTGATGTGCGGAGAAGATGAAGATGCCGACTGCGGAGATCAGCGCGACGCCGGCCAAGAGCCCATCCAACCCGTCGATGAAGTTCATCGCGTTCGTCAACACGACGGTGATCACCACGGTGATCAGCAGCCCCTGCGCTTGGTCGAGCGAGACCAGGGTGCCGCCGTGATCCAACGGCAGCCATACCTGCGTCCACTGCACGCCGAACATCACCAACACACCGGCCGCCAGTACCTGCCCGGCAAGCTTGGTGACGGCGTCCAGGTCGAAACGGTCGTCGAGCACCCCGACCAGGCAGATCACCGCGCCGGCGACCAACACACCCGGGATCTCCGATGAGGTGCTGAACGCCTGCGAGAGGTTGGGCAGGTGAAACGCCACCAACACCCCGGCCGCCAGCCCGATGTACACCGCGACGCCGCCCATCCGTGGCGTGGGAAGCGTATGCATGTCACGATCGCGAATCTCGGTGACGGCGCCGATCCGGCGGGCCAGCACCCTGACCAGCCCGGTGATGAGGAAGGTGACCAGGGCGGCGGTCGCGAATACCAACCCATACTCACGCGCTGGAATCAGGGCCGACACCAATTCAGGGTAACGGTGGGCATAGGGCTGACGGGCCAACCACCGACCATCGCGACCGGGAACCGCTGCCGGACCGTGGGCGTCCAAGGAGTGCAGATCCTTCAATTGGGGCGATGAGATCCAGGTTCCACGCCGGGGCCGATGACGAGACCATTGCAGGAACCCAACGGACTGCGCTCCCACGCCGGGAGCGGCCACCGGCCCGGTTCGCACCGCGAACCGGGCCCGAAGCATTCACCCACTGCGCTCGCGCTGTCCGGCCCTCCGCCGGTGCTGTGTCAGCCCTGGACGGCGAGTACCTCTCCCGCCACCTCACGGATCCTGTCCAACTCGACGGCGCCCTGCCGCAGCACCTGAGGAACGTCGCCCGTCAGGTCGACGATGGTGGAGGCAACCCCGATGGCCGAGGTACCGCCGTCGAGGTAGACGCCGACGTCGGTCCCCAGTTGTTCCGCCGCCTCGGCAGCGCTGATGGCAGGTTGCGATCCGCTGCGGTTGGCACTGGAAACCGCCATCGGTCCGACCATCCGCAGCAAATCCAGGGCAACGGGGTGCAATGGCATCCGCAGCATCACCGTGCCTCTGGTGTCGCCGAGACTCCAGAGCAACGACGGCGCATGTTCGACCACCAGCGAGAGTCCGCCCGGCCAGAAGGCCTCGATCAATCGGCGGGCGACCGGCGTCACCTCGGTCACCAGTCCGTCGATGGTTGCCCAAGACCCCACCAGCACCGGCACCGGCATGTCCGGCCCCCTGCCCTTGGTCATCAGAAGCTTTTCGACGGCAGCCGAGTTGAAGGCGTCGGCCCCGAGGCCATAGACGGTGTCGGTCGGTAGCACCACCAACTCGCCGGACCTGGCCGCGTCGGCGGCTGCCTGCAGGCCGGAGCGGCGGGCGAGCGGATCCGCGCAGTCGAATGTCGTCACCTGATCAGTTTCCCAGCATGTCGAATCGGAGGCTCACGTCGGGTCAGCTCGTCGGCTGAATGAGCAGCAGAGATGCCTGGAGATTAAGCAGCACAAGGACGCAATGGACAGCACAAGCTTCTGCTGCCTATCGCGGATAACTGCTGCTCATTCGGGACGCTCGCCAGCAATGGCCCGAGTTGGCTGCGTCGGGCGTGGCGCCGTCGTTCTCTAAATGCTCACCCGCCGGGCGGTGACGAACCGCGGCCGGCCGGCCAGATCGCGGTGATCTATCACCCGGTCCAGCACCCGGCGACCGCTCAGCAACGCCGGCACCGAGTCCCCCTGCGAGTCGTCGTGTTCGATGGCCAGCACCCCGCCGGGTGCCAGCATTGCCGCCGCCACCGAGATCAACGGCCGGATCACATCGAGGCCGTCCGCACCGGCGAACACCGCCTCCGGCGGGTCGTAGTCGGCCACCTCGGGCTCCACCGGGGTGCCGGAAGGCACGTACGGCGGGTTGGCCGTCACCAGGTCGACCCGGCCGTCCAGGTCGTACAGCAGCCGCGGATCGGCGAAGTCACCGCCGCGCAGCTCGACGGCCGTGCCGCCGGCCTCCTGATGGGTCTCCAGGTTGCGCCTGGCCCATGCCAGAGCCCCGGGCTCGCGTTCGACGGCGATCACCGCGGCGTCCGGCCGCTCGGCGGCGATGGCCAACGCTATGGCGCCGGTCCCAGTACACAGGTCGACCACCACCGGGGACGGCACCTCGCGGATCGCCGCCAGCGCCCACGCCACCAACAGCTCGGTCTCCGGCCGCGGGATGAACACCCCCGGTCCGACCTGCACCGATGCCCTGCCCATGGGAGCTGTTCCGAAGATGTACTGCAGCGGGATTCTGCCGACCCTGCGGTCGACGAGCTCGCTGTACTGATCGACCCATTCGGTGTCGACCAGCGGTGTCAGGCCGAGCCTGGTTCTCTCGATGCCGAGCGACCAGGCCGCCAGCTGCTCCGCGTCGGCCCGGGGCGAGGAAACCCCGGCCGCGGCCAGCCGCTCGGTCGCCCTGCTGATCGCCATCCGGAGCGATTCACGCGCCACCTCCGTCACCCCCGGCGCCGGCCAGCCGCTCGCTGCGGTCGGCCGCGTCCAGCGCATCAATTGCGGCGTCAAGATCGCCGTCGAGCACGGTGTCAAGGTTGTAAGCCTTGTAGCCGACCCGGTGGTCGGCGATGCGGTTCTCACCGAAGTTGTAGGTGCGGATCCGTTCCGATCGATCAACGGTGCGGACCTGCGATCTGCGGGCGTCGGCAGCTGCTGCGTCGGCCTCCTCGCGGGCGGCCACCAGCAGTCTGGCTCGCAAGATCCGCAGCGCCTGTTCCTTGTTCTGCAGCTGCGATTTCTCGTTCTGGCAGGTCACCACGATGCCGGTGGGCAGGTGGGTGATGCGGACCGCGGAGTCGGTGGTGTTCACCGACTGGCCGCCGGGTCCCGACGAGCGGAAGACATCGATCCGCAGATCAGCCGGGACGACAGGCACATCCACTTCCTCGGCCTCCGGCGCGACGAAAACGCCGACTGCCGAGGTATGCACCCTGCCCTGCGATTCGGTGACCGGCACCCGCTGCACCCTGTGCACGCCGCCCTCATACTTGAGCCGCGCCCAGACGCCATCGGCTGGTGCCGGGTTACCGGGGGCCTTGACCGCCACCGTGACGGTGGTGAAGCCGCCGAGGTCGGATTCGGTGGCCGACAGGATTTCGGTCTTCCAATGGCGGCGCTCGGCGTAGCGCAGATACATCCGCAGCAGATCGCCGGCGAACAGTGCCGATTCGTCACCACCCTCCCCCGCCTTGACCTCGAGGATCACGTCCTTGGCATCGTCGGGATCGCGCGGGGCAAGCAGGTTCGCCAGCTCCGATTCCAGCCCTGCCACCCTGGTCGTCAGCTGTTCCGCCTCGGCGGCGAAGTCCACGTCCTCTCCCGCCAGCTCGAGCGCGGCCTGCAAGTTGCCGCGAGCGAGGTCAAGATCGCGGACCACCCGGACGATCGGCGCAAGCTCGACGTACCGCCGACCCAGCCGCCTGGCGGCGACCTGGTCTGCGTGAATCGCCGGGTCGGCCAATTCACCCTCGAGCCGGTTGTACTCGGCGACCAATCCACTGCAGGCGGCAGCTGCTCCGACCGGGTCTTGCCCGGGGAAGGTGCTCATCGAGGCCTCGATTCGGCTGGACGGTGCTGGTGGATGGAGCCAGGGACGACAAACGGCGCCCGCCGGCAGTGAGCCGGGCGGGCGCCGTTCGAGTCGCTAGCGGGTGCGCTTGCCGTACCGCGCCTCGAAGCGCGCAACGCGACCGCCGGTATCCAAGATCTTCTGCTTGCCGGTGTAGAACGGGTGGCAGTTGGAGCAGACCTCGACGGTGATCTTCCCGCCGGTCTCCGTGCTCCTGGTGGTGAAGGTGTTCCCGCAGCCGCACGAGACCTCGGTCTGGACGTACTGGGGATGAATACCGCTTTTCATGCTGGATCCTTTCGAGTGACCGCCGGGTCGGAGTGCGCGCGCTGTGCCAGGACAGAGCGAGCAGGCCGTGAACCGGAGCCGTGGATACGTGCCGGCCAAGTGTGCCATGGTCGGCGGCTTTGCTGATAACCAGCGAGCCGGCCGGGCTATTCCCCGCAGGGGCTAGTCCCGTTCGTTGCCCGGGGTGTTCTTGGCGACCTGCATCAGGAATTCGATGTTGGTCTGCGACTTACGTAGCCGGTCCAGCACCAACTCGAGCGCCTGCTGCGCATCCAGCGCGGACAGCACCCGGCGAAGTTTGACGGTGATCGCCAGCTCGTCCGGTGCCATCAGCAGGTCCTCCTTACGAGTCGAGCTCTGGTCGACGTCGATGGCCGGGAAGATCCGCTTGTCGGCCAGTCGCCTGTCCAGCCTGAGTTCGGCATTGCCGGTTCCCTTGAACTCCTCGAAGATCACCGTGTCGCCGGCCGAGCCGGTTTCCACCAGTGCCGAGGCGAAGATGGTCAGCGAACCGCCGTTCTCGATGTTGCGGGCGGCGCCGAGGAATCGCTTGGGCGGGAACAGCGCCGTCGAATCGACGCCACCGGACAGGATCCGACCGGAGGCCGGCGCCGCCAGGTTGTATGCCCGGCCGAGTCTGGTGATCGAGTCGAGCAGCACCACGACGTCCTTGCCCATCTCGACAAGCCGCTTGGCCCGCTCGATGGACAGCTCCGCGACCATGGTGTGGTCTGCCGGCGGCCGGTCGAAGGTGGAGGCGATGACCTCGCCCTTCACCGAGCGCTGCATGTCGGTGACCTCTTCGGGTCGCTCGTCCACCAGCACCACCATCAGGTGGCATTCCGGGTTGTTGGTGGTAATGGCGTTGGCGATCGCCTGCATCACCATCGTCTTGCCGGCCTTGGGCGGCGAGACGATCAGGGCTCGCTGGCCCTTGCCGACCGGCATCACCAGATCGATGACACGGGTGGTCAGCAGGTGAGATTCGGTCTCCAGCCGCAGCCGCTCGTTCGGGTAGAGCGGGGTGAGCTTGGTGAACTCCGGGCGGTTCCTCGCCAGCTCGGGGTCGAGGCCGTTGACGGTGTCCAGCCGGACCAGCGCGTTGAACTTCTGCCGCTGCTGCTCACCCTCGCGGGGGGCCCTGATCACACCGGTAACGTGATCGCCGCGGCGTAAGCCGTTCTTGCGGACCTGGCTCAGCGAGACGTAGACGTCGTTGGGCCCTGACAGGTACCCGGACGTCCTGACGAAGGCATAGGAGTCGAGCACGTCGAGGATGCCAGCGACCGGCACCAGCACGTCGTCCTCGCGCACCTCGGTGTCCCCACCGTTGTCGTAGCCGGTGCGCTGCTGCTGGTCGCGGCCGCGCCGATTGCGGTCGCGGTAGCGATTACGCCGACGGCCCCCGCGCCCGTCCCCGTCGTCGTCACGGTCGTTCTGCTGGCCGTTGCGGTCCTGCCGATCGTTCTGCTGGCTGTTGCGGTCGCTCTGGCGGTCGTTCTGCTGGCCGTTGCGATCCTGCCGTTCGTTCTGCTGACCGGCGCGGTCCTGCCGATCGGTCTGCTGACCGGCGCGGGAGCCCTGGCCGTCCTGGGCTGACTGGCCGCCCTGGCTGTCGGTGCCGTCGGTCGCGTCGCGATTATCACGCCGGTTTCGACGATTACGTCGATTGCCGTCCTGCCGGTCGTCGTCGCCAGCCGGCTGCCGGTCGGCGCGCGGCTCGTCACCGGTGACCGTTGCCGGCTCCGTCACGGGGGCGCTGCCGGCCGTACCGTTCCTGGTGGCCCCGCCGTTCCTGCCGGCGGCGCCATTGCGGCCGACGCTGCCGGTTGCCTCACCGTTCGACGAGGTGTCGTCGAACAGGGTGCTGGCCGTCGCCGACTGCTCCGGTGCTCCGGCGCTCCTGCCGGCGCGGCGGCGGCCGGCACGCTCGGCGGCCGAAGCCGGCGCGGTGACGGCGGCCGGGCCATCGGTACGGTCGGCGGCGCCGCCCTCGGCGCTCCCGTTCGCCGGAGCGGTCTGCTTGGCGCTGATCGCCGCGATCAAGTCGCCCTTGCGCATCCCGGAGATGCCCTTGATTCCCATGGAGGTGGCCATGGCCTTGAGATCGGGGAGCACCAACGCCGACAGTCCGCCGCTGCGGCGGGTGCGGGTTCCGGCAGCCGAAGCGCCTGAATCGGTGGTGTCCAACAGCTCCGTGGTGTCGCTCACGAAGTTCCTTCCTTGTCCGGCCGCGTGGCGGTCCGGTGCGGTGCGTCGGCTCGACGGCCGACGGAATAGTCCGCGTCCGTGTCGGACGCGACTGGGAGAATTCCCTGGTGATCACCCGGTACTGACCGGACAGCCCGATCCTGCGACGCCAGGCGCCGGCGAAACGAACTGCTGTGTGTGACGGGGAGCGTGCCGACGTGCAGGTGGCATCCGGTCGAATATTACTGTCCCCCGCTGATGACATTGGTGCATCAGTGTTTCTCGCAGCACCGGAGATCCCCACCATCGTAACCGCAAGGGACGCTGCCAGCAACACGCCCTGCGTGTCGCGAAACCAGGAGCGACGCCTGGTAGACGGAACCGATCACCTGTCTTGAATCTCGTCGACCGCGGTGGCCGGCGCTGCCGGATCGGCATCCAGCGGCCCGGCGCCTCTCGGTCCGATCGATGGCTAAAGCCGCTCGGCCCGAAGTCCCTCGGTGTCGACGGGGAGCTCCGCGACGGTGAAGCCCGGCCGGTCGAATCGGTGCAGGTCGACCGGGGCCGCCAGCAGGGCCAACACCGAAGGACCGGCACCAGACACCACCGCTGCGATACCTGTGGCTCGTAACTGATCGACCAACGCAGCGGTCTCCGGCATCGCGGATTCCCGGTACTGCTGATGTAGATAATCCTTGGTGGCGGCGAACAGTAGCGATGGATCGTCCGAGAGGGCGTGGAGCAGCAGCGCTGTCGCCGCCGAGTTCGCCGCGGCCTCCGCGTGCGGAACTGTGGCGGGCAGCATCGCTCTTGCCTGCTCGGTGGACGACCCACGGCACGCCCCGAACATCAGCACCCGGATGTCGGGGTGCACCCGACGCCGCACCACGGTGGTGTGCCCGGCGGCGTCCATCAGGGCCAAGGTGAAACCGCCGACCACCGCGGGTGCGGCATTGTCGGGGTGGCCCTCGATCTGCGAGGCGATGTCCAGCAGCGCCGAGTCGGGCATCTTCCGTCGGCCGTCACGGGTGAGTTCGCGGGCGACTGCCAACCCGCAGACGATGGCCGCGGCCGACGAGCCCTGACCACCACCGTGGGGAATCTCGTTGCGGCACAACAACTCAAGGCTCGGCGCCGGCTCGTTCATCGCGGCGAACCCGCGCAGCGCGCTGCGATAGACCAGATGATCCACGGTGCGCGGGACGGAGTCGGCGCCGCAGCCGACGACCTCGATCCGTGGCGGACCGTCGATGCGGCTGGCCACCACTTGGTCGTAACGGCCAAGGGCAACGCCCAGGCAGTCGTAACCCGGCCCGAGGTTCGCCGAGGTCGCCGGCACCCGGATCCGCACCGCACCGGACGGCTCTGTCACCGACGGGCTCGTCATTGCAGTCCGAGCGCAGCGGCGACCGCCTCCGCGGAGACCGGTAGCACTACGGGCTCTGGCATCGAGGACAGCGCGGTCTCCGGATCTTTCAGTCCGTGACCGGTCACCGTGCAGACCACCTGCGAGCCGGCAGGCAGCCGGCCGTCGGCACTGGTGGTGAGCAAGCCGGCAATCGAGGCGGCGGAGGCGGGCTCGACGAACACCCCGGTGGTCGTGGCCAGCAGGTGGTAGGCCTGCAGAATCTGCTCGTCGGTGACGGCATCGATCAGGCCGGTCGAGTCGTCGCGGGCGGCGATCGCGCCATGCCAGGACGCCGGATGACCGATCCGAATCGCGGTAGCGATGGTGTCGGGGTTCTTCACCGGATGGCCAAGAACCAGCGGCGCAGCGCCGGCGGCCTGGAAGCCGAACATCCGCGGGGTGGTCTCGGTGATCCCATCGAATTGGTATTCGGTGTACCCGGCCCAGTAGGCGGTGATGTTGCCGGCGTTGCCAACCGGCAGGCAGTGCACGTCTGGTGCCCGACCGAGCACATCGCAGACCTCGAAGGCTGCCGTCTTCTGGCCTTCGATCCTGGCCGGGTTCACCGAATTGACCAGCTCGATGCCATCGGTGGAGACAACGGTCTTGCGGGCCAGTTCGAGACAGTCGTCGAAATTGCCGTCGATTTGCAGGATCTCGGCGCCGTAGGCCACCGACTGAGCGAGCTTGCCGGCGGCGATCCTGCCCTGCGGGATCAGCACGGCGCAGCGCAGTCCTGCCCTGGCGGCGTAGGCGGCGGCCGACGCCGACGTGTTGCCGGTGGAGGCGCACAACACCGCCTTGGCGCCGTTGGCTTTGGCCACCGTGACGGCGACCGTCATTCCCCTGTCCTTGAATGATCCGGTCGGGTTGGCTCCCTCGACCTTCAGATACACCTCGCACCCGGTGCGCTCGGACAGCGAGGGCGCAGGCAGGAGCGGGGTGCCACCTTCGAACAGGGTGACGACTTCCGCGCCGCCCGGGACCGGGATGCGGCCAGCATAGGCACGGATCAGGCCGGGCCACCCGCGGTGCCCGGGCCCGGTTGCGGTGTCGTTCGACATCTAGAGCTCCCCCATCACGCGCATCATCGAGTCCACCTGACGGACGGCCTCCAGCTCGGAAATCTTCTTCACGGTTGCGGCCAACGCAGCGTCCGGAGCGGTGTGCGTCACCAGCACCAGCGAGGCATCGTCGCCGCGGCCCTGCTGGCGGACGGTGGCGATGGACACGCCCGCATCGGCGAACGCGGTGGCCACCGCGGCCAGCACCCCGGCCCGATCGCGGACGTCCAGGCTCAGGTGGTAGCTGGTGGGCACCTGCCCCATCGGTTGCACCGACAGCTCCGCGTATGCCGATTCCCGTGGCCCGTGACCGCCGGCGACACGGTTGCGGGCAACAGCGACCAGGTCGCCGAGCACCGCCGACGCGGTCGGTGAACCTCCGGCCCCCGGACCGTAGAACATCAGCCGGCCGGCCGCCTCCGCCTCCACATAGACAGCGTTGTAGGCGCCGTCGACGCCGGCCAGCGGATGGCTGCGCGGCAACATCACCGGATGCACCCGTGCCGACACCGACTCCGTTCCGGGTGAGCTGGACATCGTGGACGGCACTCGCTCGCAGATAGCCAGAAGTTTGATGACACAACCGATCTCGTCGGCGGCCAGCACATCGGCGGCGGACACGTTGCCGATGCCCTCGCGGTACACATCGGCAACGCCGACCCTGGTGTGGAAGGCGATCGAGGCCAGGATCGCCGCCTTGGCGGCGGCATCGAAGCCGTCGACGTCTGCCGTCGGATCTGCCTCCGCATAGCCCAACCTCGTCGCTTCCTTCAACGCACTTTCGTAGCTGTCGCCGCTGGCCGTCATGGCCGACAGGATGAAGTTGGTGGTGCCGTTGACGATGCCCATGATCCGGGAGATCCTGTCCCCCGCAAGGGATTCCCGCAGTGGACGGATCAACGGAATGGCCCCGGCTACGGCCGCCTCGAAGTACAGATCAGCACCGGCCGCGTCCGCTGCCTCGTACAGGGCCGGTCCTTCTTCGGCCAACAACGCCTTGTTGGCCGTCACCACCGACGTGCCGCGGCGCAGCGCGGCGAGCAGCAGATCCTTTGTCGGCTCGATGCCGCCCATCACTTCAACCACCACGTCGATGTCGTCGCGGACGACCAGTGCGGCTGCGTCGGTGGTGAGTAGCTCGGTCGGCACCTCTGGGTGCTTGTGCGGTCGACGGACGGCGACCGCCACCAGCTCGAGCGGTGCACCGATCCTGGCGGCCAACTCGGCGCTGGTCTCGGCGAGCAGCCGGACCACCTGGGATCCGACGACGCCGGCGCCGAGCAGCCCGATCCGTACCGGTGCCGGCCCCGAGGTGACCGACGCCCGACCGATCATCGATTCCGCCTTGTCGGCCTCGTCGAACCCCTGAACACCATGAACGCGATCACCAGCAGGGCCACCACCACCAGTACGGCCAGGACCGCGATGGCGGCCCGCATCCAGTCGGGCATATTCGGCTTTACCAGCACCACCACGATCAGCGCGGCGGCGACGGCCAGCAGCGCGGTGCCAGGGATCAACGAGGGCCGGCCGGCCGGTCGCTGCGGCTTCGCCGGATCCCGATCCGAGCCGTCTGATCGGGGAGTGTTGCTGCTCACCAGGTCTCCAGTCGCATCAGGTCGTCCTCGGTCTCGCGGCGCAGCATCGTCCGGGCGGCGCCAGCCCGCACTGCTACCACGGCCGGCCGCGGCAACCGGTTGTAATTGCTGGCCATGGCGTAGCAGTACGCGCCGGTCGCCGCCACCGCCAGCAGGTCGCCGATCGCCAGATCGGCAGGAAGATAGCAGTCTCGCACCACGATGTCGCCGCTCTCACAGTGCTTTCCCACCACCCGAGACAGCGCAGCCGGCGCCGTCGAGCTGCGGGAGGCAAGCGTCACCGTGTAGTCGGCGTCGTACAGCGCCGTGCGGATGTTGTCGCTCATCCCGCCGTCGACGCTGACGTAGCGGCGCATCACACCGCCATCCAGCTCCACTTCCTTGATCGTTCCCACCTGGTACAGGGTGACGGTGCCCGGCCCGGCGATCGCTCTCCCCGGCTCGACCGCGATCCGCGGCATCGGCAGCCCGGCAGCCTGCGCCTCACGAGAAACAATGTCCTGCAACGACTTTGCCATGACATCCGGGGCCAGCGGGTCGTCACCTGATACGTAGGCGATGCCTAGCCCGCCACCGAGATCAATCGTCCTGACGGTCGCGGCCAGGCCGGGGTGCCGCTCGATCAGTTCGGCGAGCAGCCTGACCACCCGGTGGGCCGCCACCTCGAAGCCCGAGGGGTCGAAGATCTGCGAACCGATGTGCGAGTGCAGGCCGGTCAGCCGCAGTCCGGGCGCCGCCACCACCCGGCGGGCCGCCTCCGCCGCGTCCCCGCCGGTCAGCGAGAAGCCGAACTTCTGGTCCTCGTGCGCGGTCGCGATGAATTCGTGGGTGTGGGCTTCGACGCCAACGGTGGCCCGGATCATCACGTCAACGGCCGCCGTCATCCCCTCGGTGAGGCCGGCCAGCCTGGCGATCTCGTCGAACGAGTCGATCACCACGGCGCCGATCTTCGCCTGAATCGCCGCCGCCAGCTCGACGTCGGACTTGTTCGAACCGTGCAGGGCAATGCGTTCGGCGGGGAAACCGGCGCGCAGCGCCAGGGCCAATTCGCCCCCGGTGCACACGTCGAGCGACAGGCCTTCATCCCGCAGCCAGCGCGCGGTCTCGCCGCACAGAAAGGCCTTGCCGGCATAGTGCACGTCCCCGGCATTGCCGAAGGCCTGCGCATAGTCGTGGCACCTGGACCGGAAGTCTGCCTCGTCGACCACCATCAGCGGGGTGCCGTACTCGATGGCCAGGTCGCGGACATCGGCGCCTGCCACCATCAGCACTCCGTCCGCGGCTCGCTGAGCGCCACGGGGCCAGATCGCCGGATCGAGCAGATTCACATCGCTCGGCGGAGTGGACGACGGGTGCTGGGCGAGAGACTCGCCGTGCTTGGGACCGGCCGGGTGCGCCCTCACGATTGCCCCAGGACGGCACCGGCGGCGGGCGGGCCGGCGGGGCCGTCGGGCACCGCCGGCCGGGCAGCGTGGCAGGCTCCGATCAGCCGAGACGAATTCACTCAGCCATTCTAGGAATGGCCGGCCGGCGCACCGACCATCAGGGCTGGGCACCGAGCGGGGCAGTGCCGCCGCGGGTGTTCCTGGCACCCACACTGATATTGGCCCCGTACACTCGCCCCGGGCCAGATCGACATCCGATTTTTTCCAATGCCCGACGCGTCTCCCAGTCCCTACAGCACCGATTCATGAGGTCCCACAGATGGCCAGCGGCAGCAGCACGAAACGCATCGGCACCAGCTCTACCCCCGTCATCCGGAAATCGCAGGGACCTCCGTGGCTGACAATCATCGCGGTGGCGGTGGTGGTGATCCTGGCCGGCACCGTCGCCTGGGTGGTGATCGCCAAACAGCACAAGAACGCGGCTGCGCAGGTATGGGCGCCCAACGCTGACAACCGGGATCCGTCGGTCAACATCC
>JALYXB010000190.1 GCA_030947305.1 Actinomycetota bacterium
GTTCCCGGCTGCCGTGCAGCCGGAAGTAGCCGAAATCCGTGACGGGGCAATCGATCCACGGCCAGCGGCCTGCCGTATCGGCCAGCACGATCGCCGCCCCGTACTCTCGGCAGAGGGCAGTGAACTCGTCGCACTGATAGCTGGGATGGCGGACCTCGATGGCGTGACGCAGCGGTCTTGCCCGATCGTCGACAGCCAGCGCCGGTTGCTGATCCCAGCGTTCGAACTTCGTCGGGTCGCAGCCGGCGGCCAGGTCTGCGGCATCGCCGCTGGTCGGCGGGAGCAGCCGCAGGAACGCTTCGATGCGATCGGGATGGAACGGCAGCGACGCCGGCAGCTGCCACAGGATGGGGCCGAGTTTCGCACCGAGCGTGAGTAGGCCGGAGGCTAGGAAGTTGGCGAGCGGAGTATCGATCTCGGTCAATTTCCTCAGATGGGTCAGATATCGACCGCCCTTCACCGAGAACACAAAGTCGTCGGGCGTTTCGTCGTGCCATCGCTGGTAGCTCGACGGCCGTTGCAGCGAATAGAAGCTACCGTTGATCTCCACCGTTGACAGCTGCTGCGACAGATAGCCGAGCTCATCACGCTGCCGCAATCCGGAGGGGTAGAACGCGCCGCGGCGCCAGTGCGGATAGGTCCAGCCCGATGTACCGATCCTGATGTGTGCCAACAAAATCTCACCCCCCACAGACAAGCGGGACGAACGCGTATCGACCCAGATCCTGCGCCGGCTGCCCCGGGCGCGCCCGCAACAGGTGACCGGCCACCGGGATCACCATCATCCCGTCGGCGGCCAGCTGGCGCATCAGCTGGGCCGGCACCGCCTTCGCCTCTGCGGAGACCATGATGCGGTCGTAGGGAGCATCCGCCGGTCGGCCGAGGATATTCGGATCGGCGGCAACCAGCCGGGCCCATGGCAGCCCGGCAGCGGCGACATTGCTTGCGCCCCAGGCGATCAGCTCGGCGACGCGCTCCACTCCGATCACCGATCCGTGCTTGCCGACCAACCGGGCTAGCAGCACCGTCGACCATCCCGAGCCGGCACCGACATCGAGGACCCGCTGACCGGCCGACACCTGCAGGGCGATCAGCATGTTACGAACGGTCTGCGGCTGCGAGTTCGTCTGTCCACCGCCGATCGGCAGCGGACGATTCTCACCGGCCAGCGATCGCTGACCCGCGGGCAGGAAATCCGCCCTCGGGGTGGCTGCCATGGCCGCATCGACGGCCCGACTGTCGGCGAAGGCGGTCACGACAGTCGCGAGTCCTTCTCCAGCGCCGCCTCGAGCCGTGCCACCTTTCCGTCCAGCTCGCCGGTGTGGCCCGGGCGGATATCGGCCTTGAGCACCAGCGACATGCGGCCGGCGTGCGCGCCGACCGCCTCGCAGGCGCGCTTCACCACGTCCATGCATTCGTCCCACTCACCTTCGATGGTGGTGAACATGGCATCGGTCCGGTTCGGCAGGCCTGAATCGCGGACGATCCGCACCGCATCGGCGACGGCTCCGGCGACGGACTCGCCCGTCCCGGACGGAGCAACAGAGAAGGCGATCAGCATGGGTTCAAAGGTACGGGCAAGAGGGTCGAGCAAGGGTCGGCACTCGGGCGATGCGCCCGTTGTACGCCCGACGGGCGCAATTGACCGGGAAGGGGTCAGCGGCGTGCGGCGTCACAAGGCCGTTGCGGGAGCCGGTCTTTGCAGGTCCGGCTCGATGTAGATGACCCGGGCCGCCGGCACCGCGGCTCGGATCCGGATCTCCACCGCGTCGATGGCTGCGGCGATCTGGCCGGCAGTCACCGTGTGGTTGACGGCCACCTTCATCGCCACCAGCAGCTCATCCGGACCGAGGTAGAGCGAGCGCAGGTGAATGATGCCATCGATCTCGGGACCGTTGGTGGCCGCTGCGGTGATGGCGTCCACATCGACCACCGAGGCGCCCTCGCCCAGCAGCAACGACTTCGTCTCCACCCCGAGAACCAGTGCGACGATCACCAGCAGCACACCGATGGCGACGGTGCCGACTCCGTCCCAGACGCCGTCACCGGTGATCACTGCCAGGACCACCCCGATCAGCGCCAGCACCAGGCCGACCAGAGCCGCGATGTCCTCGAGCAACACCACCGGCAGCTCCGGCGCCTTCGCCCGGCGGACGAACGTCAGTATCGAGATGCCCATCCGCTGCTCCGCGGATTCCTTCAGCGCTGTCCGCAGCGAGAACGCTTCAAGCCCGATGGCGATCAGCAACACGGCGATGGGCAGCCAGGCGGCATCGATCGGCTCGGGATGCTGGAGCTTGTGCACCCCTTCATAGAGGGAGAACGCTCCGCCGATGCTGAACAGCACGATAGAGACCATGAAGGCGTAGACGTAGCGCTCCCGGCCGTAGCCGAAGGGATGCGAGGGGGTGGCCGCCCGTCTGGCCCGCTTGCCGCCCACCAGCAGCAGCACCTGATTGCCCGAGTCGGCCAACGAGTGCACCGACTCGGCCAGCATCGACGACGATCCGGACACCAGGAACGCAATGAATTTGGTGACGGCAATGCCGCAGTTTGCCGTCAGCGCCGCGACGATTGCCTTGGTGCCGCCCTCGGTGCTCATAGCCGCTTAACGTACCGGTGGTTCGTGGCGAGGTGGGGTTCGTCAGTAGAGTTCGGTGACTGGTGACGCGTGCCACGCAGGAGGCCATCGATGTCTGTTCACCCCGCCGTGCCCGCGTCGGTATCGAACCGCCCGGCGTCCTACGCGCGGATGTTCGACGACCGGGTGAGCGCCACTCCGCACCGTGACGCCTTCCGCTTCCGGGCGGCGGGCAGCTGGCAGACGTTGACCTGGAAGCAGACAGCGGACAAGGTCTACGACCTGGCGGCCGGACTGATCGCGCTGGGGGTGCAACCGGAGGAGCGGGTGGCCATCGCGGCAGGGACGCGCATCGAGTGGCTGCTGGCAGATCAGGCCATCATGTCCGCCGGCGCCGCGACCACCACCGTTTACCCGAGCACCAGCGCCGAGGACGTCGAATACATCCTTGCCGACTCGGAGTCCAAGGTGGTCTTCGCCGAGAACGCGGCCCAGGTTGCGAAGATCGACAAGGCCACTCTGCCGGCGTTGCTGGCGATCGTGGTGATCGACGGCGACGGCGGCCCTGCCGCATCGCACGAGGCGCCGGTGCTCACCTTCGACGAGCTGACCGCGAAGGGTGCCGAGCTGCTTGCCACCGACCCGGCGGCCGTCAGCAAGCGCACCAATGCCGTGCAACCGGAACATCTGGCCACATTGATCTACACCTCGGGCACCACCGGTCGACCCAAGGGGGTGCGGCTGGTCAACGACAATTGGACCTACGAGGCGGTCGCCATCGATGCGCTCGGAATTCTGTCCGCCGACGACATCCAGTACCTGTGGCTGCCGCTGTCGCACGTACTGGGCAAGGTGCTGTTGGTAGCGCAGATCCGGATCGGGTTCGTCACCGCAGTGGACGGCGATCTTGATCGCATCGTGGAGAACCTCGGCGTCATCAAGCCGACCTGGATGGGCGGCGCGCCGCGCATCTTCGAGAAGGTGCGTAACAGGGTGATGCTCACCGCCGCCGGCGACGGCGGGGCCAAGGCGAAGATCTTCGAGTGGGCGTTCGATGTCGGCATTGCGGTCTCGCGGCTTCGGCAGTCGGGCCGGAAACCCGGCCGGGCGCTGGCGGCCAAGTATGCGGTGGCGAACAGGTTGGTGTTCAAGAAGATTCGGCGGGTGCTCGGCGGGAACATCAAGTTCTTCGTATCCGGGTCTGCTCCGCTGTCCCCAGAGGTTGCCCAGTGGTTCGACGCCGCCGGGATGACGATCCTCGAGGGTTACGGGCTCACCGAGTCGAGCGCCTTCAGCTTCGTAAACCTGCCGCACGACAACAGGATCGGCACCTGTGGTCGGCCGGCGCCGGGTACCGAGGTGACGATCGCTTCCGACGGCGAGATCATGCTGCGCGGCGGCGGCGTCATGCGCGGCTATCACCACAACGACGACGCCACGACCGAAGTGCTCTCGGCCGACGGATGGCTGGCGACCGGCGACATCGGTGAGGTGACGGACGGCTACCTGAAGGTCACCGACCGGAAGAAAGACCTGATCAAGACCTCCGGCGGCAAATACGTTGCCCCGCAGAAGGTCGAGGGGATCTTCAAAGCGATCTGCCCTTACGCCAGCCAGATCGTGTTGCACGGCGACGGTCGCAAGTTCGTCTCGGCTCTGATCACCCTGGACGAAGAAGCGATCAGCAAGTGGGGCGCCAGGAACGGCCTCGACGGGCGACCGGCCGCCGAGATCGCCCAGTCCGAACAGGTGCGCACGCTGATCGCCGGTTACGTCGACGAGGTCAACTCGAAGGTGGAACGCTGGGAAACGATCAAGGAATTCGCGATTCTGCCGGCCGACCTGTCGGTTGAGTCCGGCGAGTTGACGCCGTCCATGAAGGTTCGGCGACTTGCGGTCGAAAAGCAGTATGCGCGGATCCTGGACTCGTTCTACAAGGACTGAGCGGCAATGGCCGAGATGGTCGAAGGGGACACCCGGCAGCACCCGCCGATCAAAGCAGCACCGGCATGGATAAAGGCCGGTATCAGCGCTGGATCGATGGCCGGTTCTCCGGTCCAGCTCCGGGTTTCTGCATCCCAGAGTTCCCCGCTGTTCGGATAGACCACCGCCGGTAGCCCGGTGGTGTTGCTGGCCGCTGCGGCGAGCGCAGCGACCTCATCGGCTCGGCAACAGTTGACGCCGACGGCGAAGACTTCGTCGATGCCCCGCGCTAACGCGAAGGCATCCTCGGCCCGCTCACCGGTCCTGGTGCGACCGTCGGCACAGGTGAACGACAACCAGGCGGGAATGCCGGTGCCCGCTAGCTCGGCCAGCAGCGCCTCGGCTTCGGCGGCGGACGGAATGGTTTCGATGGCAAGCACGTCAGCCAGACCGTCGGCCACCGCCTGCATCAGCACCTGGAGCCGCGGCCGGTGCCAGCGCCGCAGTTCGTCGACGGTGAGCCCATAGTCGCCGCGATACTCCGAACCGTCGGCCAGGGCCGCCCCGTACGGTCCGACGGACGCGGCCACCCATCGATCGCTCGGCATAGAATCCCTTGCTGCGTCGGCGATCTCGCAACTTCGACGGATCAGTCGCTCCGCACCTGCGCGGTCGATTCCAATTCCGGCAAGGCCGGAGAAGGACGTTTGGTAGGAGGCGGTGATCGCCACCTCGGCGCCAGCGGCAAAGAACTCGGCGTGCGCGGCCTGCACCGCGGCCGGGTTGTCCGCCAACAGCTGCGCCGACCACAACGACGAGCTCAGGTCGTGCCCGTGCGCCTCCAGCAGGGTGGCCAGCCCGCCGTCGAGAATGACGGGCCGACCCTGCACTTCGTCAACAAGTGCTCGCATTTGGTCCAGGGTAGGCCGTTCCGGATACTACCCAAGCGCGAGTACCAGCACGTCCAGCCCAGCGAAGTAGTTGGTGGCCGCCGGGTTGCGACCGGTGAGCGTCAGCGTCAGCGTGTGCTTTCCGGCAGCGAGGGCCACCGCGCCCAGTTGCTGGGTGGCGATGGTGACGCCGGCCGGTTGGTAGTTGTCGATCGGGGCGGCGAGGTCCTTGCCGTCGATCGACACCTGCACGATGCCATAGTCGGGTGCCTTGGTCATCACGCCCGAGGCGTCGTAGCTACCGGCGGTCGGAACGCTGAAGCTGAAGGTCGCGGTGTCCCCGGCCTTGACGCCCTGCAGCCACAGCTGTTGGTTTCCGGACCACGTCACGCCGCAGCAATTCCCTTGGGCGGAAACCGCAGCGGTCGCGCTGACGGGCGGCAACAGTCTCTCGCCCTCGATACGCAGCATGTCGCCGGTGGTTGCCGATACCTGCTTGGACAAAGGCCCCTTGTTGCCGGAGGTGTCGACCGCACGCACCTGGTAGTACCAGGGCTGACTGAGCCCGAGATCAGTGTGAGTGAACGACGAGAGCGCCGGGGTGCCCACCAGTGTCTTGGAGTTCGCGCTGAAGTGACGGTTCGTCGAGGCGTAGACCTCGTAGTGATCGACTGCCACGTCGTCGGTGGCCGCCTTCCAGGACAGCTGGTTGGCGTTGCTGGCGGTACCGGCGCCGACCAGTCCGGTGATGGCGCTCGGTGAGCGGTGATCGCGGGCCGACCTGCCCAGCGACAACGCCTGGTACGACGCGGCACTCCAGGCCGGCGACCCGCTGGTCGGAGTCAGCGTCACCGTCAGAATGCGCTGCCCGTCGGTGAGCTTCGGATCAATCTCGAAGGTGTCGTCGAGCCACTGATGGGTCTTGTTAGCCAGCGGCTGTAGCCAGGTCCCCCCTGACCGTCCGTTTACCGTGACGGCGGCCGACTGATAGGCGTTCGACTGGTTCGACATCCGGTGCAGCACAACGCCTTCGTTGCGCGAGTCGACGGCAACGGTGAAGCTCACCTTGCCGGTTTCGCTGCGCAGGTCTTCGGTGACCGGCAGGTCGTCGTGGTCGCCCTCGAAGGTTTCGGTGAGGGTGACAGGGGCAGAGCCGTTCGGATCCGTGTAGTGGTGGGCCTTCTCGCTGGCCCTGTTGCCGACGTCGACCGTATCGGTGACTCTGGCTGCCGGCGCGGACGAGCCGTACCAGTAGGCGGTGGACGAGTACTCGGCCTGGGCGTCGTCGACCGGGCCGTGTTCCATGGTGAAGGTCAGACCGGAGTCGAAGGACACCGAGTCACCGATCATCAATCGGTACGGAGCGTCGCACTGGTACTGGCAGCCATAGCTTCCGGTGAGCATTGCCGGTGCCCCGTTGGTCGGTCCGGTGAACTGGTTGCGGTTGAAGTACCAGCCGGCTTCATAGAAGTCCTCGGTTCCGGTGCCGTGCATCTGTGGTGAGCGAATCCCGTCGGCGGACACCCGCTCGTCGCCCTCCAGGTAGGCGCGCAGGTTCCCGGTAGTGATCTGGCCACGCATGGTTTCGCTGACCCCGACGAACTTGCCCTTGCCCGGGGTGGAAAGGAACGTCCAGTCCTGACCGTTGACGGTTTCGCCGCGATGGTGGGTGGCGTTGAAGTAGCCGATCCTGGCGTCGGACCTGCCGAGCTCCTTACCGATCGACTTGTCGGCGGTCGAGGTGATGGCCGACCGGCCGGTGTTGATGCTCTGGTGAGTCTTGTTGACCAGTGCCACCGTTGCCTTGCTGGCGAACGGCATCGGCCACCAGCTGGTGTACCAGCCGCCCGGTGAGGTATCGACGTGGTAGTACAGCGCCTTGACTGCCGACTCGGTGAGTCCGGAGCCGAAGAATTCACCGAGCGGCGATTCCACGGTCTTCTTGCCGTCGAAGGTGATGCGCAGCTTGACGTCGCGAAGCAACTCGTTGGACGCCAACACCTTCGGGTCGTTCGGGTTGGGCGGCGCATCGGTCTGGTTGGTGGTACCGGTCCAGGTCTGGCCGACGATCATGTACCGGTGCGCCTGTTCGCTGGCCACCGCGTCCGCACTCGTTCCGACGTTCAACTCGTCGGTGCGGACGTCGGTGCCGTTGACGATGGAGTCGACCCAGTAGTGAAACTCGTTGAAGTCGATGCTGGCCGAGACGAAGACATTCTTGACAGTGATGCTTGACTTGCCGGCGGTGGCGGTGGCCGGCAGCGTGACCGTCTGGTACGACCAGTGCCCAGCGGTGTCCTCAGTCGGCGTCCACTCGCCGACCTTGACGCCGTCGACGTAGATGTTGGCGTGCTCGTGGTTGGAGTTCGCGTCCCACCGCCGCTTGAGCTTGATGCCGGTGTTGTTCAGGTCGATCTTCACGGTGAACTGGCTGGAGCCGGTGAAGGCTCTGCCGTCGTCGGAGATCAGCGGCAAAACCGGCGGCCCGACGATCTGCGGGATCTGCAGCTTCAGCGCGGTGAGCTCCCCGGATCCCTTGACGTCGGCCAATCTGGAGGACTGACCCGGCCTCAGGCTGAAGGTCTTCGCTGTTGTGGTGGCGTTGTCCGGCTGTGGCTTCGGATCCTTGCTGCCCCAGGTCTTTGACGCCGCGATCACATCCTGCGGGACGTAGTGCGGATCGAAGGTGTTGACGCCGTTGGCGTCGGCGAAGCTGCGATAGATGACGTGATCGAAGATCGGGTTCTTCTCGGTGGTCACCTTCATCGACGTCCGATACGTCATCGGCACCTTGATGAAGACGCCGCCGGAGCTCTGGTCGGCATTGGCGACGAACGGATAGACGAATGGTGCACCGAGTTTGCCGTCGACGATGTCCTGGATCTTGGCGTCCAGCACGGTCTTTCCGTCGAGCACGATCTTGATGTTGCCGGTGGCCGTGATGTCGCCGTTGTCCCTAGTGAACCAGATCGAGTCGATCTCGCCGGCGCCGGCACGCTCGGCGATCACGCAGCCGTCGGTCTCGGTGCGCAGGCAGCTGTAGGTGCCGCCGAAACCGTCGTCGTTACCGCCGGTGCGGTCGAAGCTGGAGTATTGCTGGGTTTGGACGCCGGTGGTCAGTGCATCGACCCGGTCCAGATGCCGGTAGCTGTCCCAGCCGATCGGGCCTTTCGGATCCAGTCGGTTCTGGCGGTTGACCGGGGTCGATGCGGGCTGCGGTGTTGCGGCCGCCCGCGGCGTCGTGCTCGGGGTGGCGGCACTCGCGGTGGCGGCCAGCGTCGGGGCGGCGAGCGCGAGGGCGGTCAGCGCCGCCGTTGCCAGGATGGACGGCCGGTTTCGCCAGCTGTGCTTCACGGGATGAGCCATTACATTCGTCCTTAAGTTGTCGACCAACAGTACGGTTGCGCGGTCAGCGCAGGCGGAAACCCTAGTCAGGAATCGATTTCTCAGCTAACACAAGCATGATTGACGATCATTGGCAAGACGCTGCCGGAACCCTTCTCACTTCGACCCGTTCGCGCACTGCTGTTCGCGCCCTGTAAACGAGAAACGCC
>JALYXB010000204.1 GCA_030947305.1 Actinomycetota bacterium
GATCTGCAGTCGGCGCGGACGAGGGCATCCGCCGGGCCGAGTGCCGTCGGGGCGCCGGTCGAGCGATCATCGACGTCACGGGTCGGCTCACTGCAGGCCCAGCGCACCCGCCGACGTCGGTGGACGGGCGGACTGCTCGCCGCGGCCGCCGTCATCGCTGTCGGTGCCATCACGACCGTCGCACTGACCTCGCACGACCGCGACAGCGGCCGCGGCACGGCGATCGCTCCACCAGGCACTCTCACTACGGTGACGCTGCCGAGCACCGTCGGCGGCGCAGCCGGCAACTCAGGGCCCGGTGCGATCGCTTCGCGGGGACAGAACGCTGAGGCCATCACCGTGGAGAAGGGCAGGCTGGGTGCGGCGCTCAGCCAGATCGAGGGCAAGCAGGTCGCCGGCGCGCTGGCCAACCCAGCTACGTACGCAGCCTGTCTGGGCGCGAACAACATCGGTCTTCCTACGGTGCTTGGCGCCACCGCGGTGACATTCCAGGGCAGGGATGCGTTCGCGATCGCCGTGAAACAGAGCGACCCGAGCAAGGCCAAGGTGGTGATCGTCGGCTCCGACTGCGGGACGAACGGCGCCGCCGACACCCTTGACAGCGAGATCACCACCCGCTGACCAGCGGCATTTGCCCAACAGTCGGCTATCCGGCGGCCTGGGCGCGCAGCGCTCTTCGTAGCCCGTCGGTCTGCTCGATGACGATGCGCCGCAACGCTTTCGAGGCATCCTGCTGTCGGTCCAGCCACTCGTCGGCGGCGACCACCACGGGATGATCGTCGAGAACCCCGCCGGATTCCAGGTCGCCACCCGGGAACAATCCCTCGGCCAACATGCTGGCCATCACCATGCTGCGGGATGCCCAGATGTCCTTCAGCATCGAGAAATAGGGCGCGACGAAATCGGTTCGCTCGGCGGCACTGAACGGCTGCATGAAGCCGGTGATGGTGGCCGACAGCTGGTCGTTGGTGAGCGTGCTGTCGGTGGTCATGGTGTGCCAGTTCGCCGACTTGCGATCGGCGCCCGGCAGGCTGCTGACGGCGCGCAGCTGCTCGGTGCGGCCGGTCATCGTGTCGTCGGCGGACAACGCGATCGCCAGCTCCTGCTCGTCGGTTTCACCGACAGCCGCCAACGCCTGCCAAAGCCGCCAACGCAGATCGGGGTCGATCGTCAGGCCGTCGATCGTCAGGCCGCCGTACAGCAGATCGCGCACCGGTCCGCTGCCCTCACGGGTGGTGGCCGCCACCGTCGCGAGGGTGCGGGCCAGCACCAACTGGGTGTCCGACCCGGGTTCGCTGGCATCCAGCCGCTGACGAATGGTAGCCAGCAACTGCGATCTGGCGGCGGGCCTTTCGGCCGCCGGGGTATACGACTCGATCGCGATCCTGGCGCTAGACAAGGCGTCGCGCATCAGGCCGACGTCCGGCTCGAGCAGCCCCTGGCCGCGGGCGATCAGCAGGAAATCGGCGGCAGGCAACAACGCGTCGCGGGTGTCGTTCCACAGCGCCGACCAGAGGATCGCCCGGGACAGGCTGTCCGGTATCGAGGCCAGCTGGCTCCGGACGACCGGCAGCGATTCGCCGTCGATCCGCACCTTGGCGTAGCTCAGGTCATCGTCGTTGACCAGCACCAACGCCGGGTTCGCGCCGAGGGCCTCCGGTACCTCGGTGCTGGCGCCGGCGACGTCCAACTCGATCCGGTGGGTGCGCTGCAGTCTGCCGTCGAGGTCCGCGTAGAGCCCGACGACCAGCCGATGAGGGCGCAGCGCCGACTTTCCGGTGATCGGGTCGGTGGCGTCCTGCCGGATGGTCAACGAGGCGAGCGTTCCGTCCGCGGCGCGACGCAGCACGGGGGTCAGCTCCGAGATACCGGCCGTCTGCAGCCACTGCGCGGACCACTCGCTCAGGTCGCGATCCGAAACGGCCTCCAGCGCGCGCAACAGATCCGTCAACGTGGTGTTGCCGAAGGCATGCTCGGCGAAATAGCCGCGGACGCCGGCGAAGAAGGCGACCTGCCCGACGTAGGCCGCCAGTTGCTTGAGCACAGAGGCGCCCTTGGCGTAGGTGATGCCATCGAAATTCTGCTGCGCCGCCTCCACATCGTCGATGGTGGCGACGATCGGATGGGTGGTCGGCAGCTGGTCCTGCAGGTAGGCCCAGGCCTTGCGGCGGCTGGCGAACGGCGTCCAGGCATCGGTGAACTCGGTCGCCGCCGAGTTCACCTCGGTGCCCATGTAGTCGGCGAACGACTCCTTGAGCCACAGGTCGTCCCACCACCGCATGGTGACCAGGTCGCCGAACCACATGTGCGCCATCTCGTGCAGGATCGTGTTCGACCGGCCTTCCCGCTCCGGTCGGGTGGCGGCGCCGCGCGGCAGGTAGTCCTCGGTGAAGGTGACAAGGCCGGGGTTCTCCATCGCGCCGATGTTGTACTCCGGGACGAAGATCTGATGATATTTCCCCCACGGGTAGGGATAGCCGAACTCGCGGTCGTAGAAGCTCAGCCCCTGCCGGGTGACGGTGAGCAGCTCGTCGGCGCTCAGATGGTCGCGCATCGCCGCCCGGCAGAACAGGGCCAGCTCGACGGTTTGTGACGAGCCGTCGGTCCTGTCCGCGGTCCACTCGCTGTCGACGCGGTGGTACGGACCGGCCGCGACGGCGGTGATGTACGTCGACAGCGGCGGGGTGGTCGCGAAGGTGACCGTCGCCGTCGCGCCGGCCACGCCGCTGACGGTGGCGCTGTCGGTCGTTCTGTCGGCCTCCGGCTGGTTGGACAGAATCTGCCAGCCGTCGGGTGCGGTGACCCGAAAGGTGAAGCGGCCCTTGAGGTCTGGCTGCTCGAAGTTGGCAAAGACCCGGCGGGCATCGGTCGGTTCGTAGTGCGTGTAGAGGTAAGTATTGCCGTCCTGCGGGTCGCAGAAACGGTGCAGCCCCTCGCCGGTGACGCTGTACCGGCAGGCCGCGTCGACCACCAGCTCGTTGTCCGCCGCGAGTGGTCCGATCGTCAGCCTGGCACCGTCGTAGCCGGCGACATCCAGCGGTGCACCGTTCAGGCTGGCGCTGCTCACACTGTCGGCAATCAGGTCGACAAACGTTGTGGCGCCGGCAGTTCCGGTGAAGCGCAGGGTGCTGCGCGAGCCGAAGGTGGTCGCTGCGGCGTCCGGCGCGTTGCTCAAGTCGAGTTCCACCGTGTATCGCAGTTCGCCGACCAGCTCGGCACGGTGGGCGGTCTCGATGCGAGTCAGGTTCGTGGTAATCATCGGGTCCAGTCAAGCACCCCGGGTACGGTCGCTACCCAGCTGCGCGATCGGCTGGACCGCTGCGCAGACCGATGCCGACGTCACCGACGTGGCGGACCACATTCGGGAGTCGACCAAGGTGCCGTCCGACCATCCGGCCCATCCAGCGCTCACTCGATCAGTACTGCCTCGCAGCCGATTCGGTCGTAGGTGGCCAACGCCCGTCGATCCAGTGTCACCAGCGTTGCACCGGCCGCCCGCACCGTTTCGGCGATCAATGCGTCGTACGTCGCCCCGCCCGACACTCCCACGGCCGGCAGTCGATCGACGACCAGCAGTCGAGTCAACCGACCGTCGATCGTCAGCGGGTCTTCGGGAAATGCTGCGTCGAGGAATCTGCTCACCAGCTCTGCGGGCGCCCGGTGCGGGGCGGGCAGCCTGGTGAGCACGCTGAACGTTTCGATCAATGAATGGGAAGCAATCTGCGGTCGCCCGGAGAGCTCGGCGAAAGCCGCCTGATGCGACTCATGCCAGCTGGCAAACGCGGCAACCGCCACGCCCGAATCGACCGCTCTCACCGGCGCAGTTGTTCCAGTGTCGCCCGAACGACCTCAGCGGTCAGCGGCTCAACGGCTTCGTCCGGCATCGCGACCGGGATGCCGCTGATGGTCTCCAAGTGCATCCCCACGCCAGTGACGTCGATACTGACCCGGCCGTCGACCACGGCGATGTCGACCTGTTGCCCGGCATGCAAACCAAGAGCGGCCCGGATGTCCCTGGGAATCACCACCCGGCCCCCCGCATCGATGGTTGTGCGCATGGGTGAAGATTACCATGCAGCCGCCGCCACCTGACCAGACCGCTGATGCACAGGGTTTGAGTGGAACTGGCGACGGCGAGCTCGCGTCCCACCGGTATGACCCGATGGTGCTGGCAGCCGTCGCGCCGGACGAGCTCACCTATCAGGCCGTCAAGCCGGGCACCGTCACCTTCCCGAGCGGCCCGGTCGGCCATCCGGCGGGATGCGACCAGCCGGAAGGAGCTGCGCTGACGCCACCCCGCCGCCGACAGTCACCATCAGCGTCGTCAACTAGGGCCGGCCACTTCCCCGGACCGGCCGGCAACCACTGCCACCGACGCGGCGGCACCATCGTGCGCTGGCCAGCGGCATCGGCCAGCCGCAGCTGACCGGGGGGAACTGGCACCCGGATCGGCCGCGGCTGACGAGTGGTGTGGTCACTGGCACAGCCATCCGAGAATCCGCCATGTCGTGTCGCGACGAGCCCGCGACCACAAGATGTAAGTGCGGACGGCAGCATGTCCAGGCCGGATCGGGAATGCCCGTGGGTAGGCTGACGTTTACCTGAGCACAGGCGGAACTCACTCTGGGCAACCAGCGCAGGCAAGTAGTGACAGGCAGCGCCCTGGACCGTCGAGGAGAAGAATTGGTGACCAACAGCAGTACCGCTGGCGCGGCCAGCACCGACGTCCGCGACGTGATCGTCGTCGGATCCGGGCCGGCCGGATACACCGCTGCGCTGTACTTGGCGCGGGCCGAGCTGAGGCCACTGGTGTTCGAGGGTCTGAGCTTCGGCGGCGCCTTGATGACGACCACCGAGGTGGAGAATTTCCCCGGTTTCCCGGACGGCATCATGGGGCCGGAGCTGATGGCCAAGATGCGGGAGCAGGCCGAGAGGTTCGGCGCCGAACTGCGGATGGAGGACGTCGAGACGATGGACCTCGACTCCGAGATCAAATCCGTCACCGTCGATGGCGCCGTCTACCGGGCCAAGGCCATCGTGCTGGCTACTGGATCGGCAGCCAGGTATCTGAATCTGCCCGACGAGCAGCGGCTGATCGGCCGCGGTGTGTCCGCCTGCGCCACCTGTGACGGGTTCTTCTTCAAAGGCCAGGACATCGCAGTGGTCGGCGGCGGCGACTCGGCGATGGAGGAGGCGACCTTCCTCACCAGGTTCGCCGACAGCGTGACCATCGTGCACCGGCGCGAGGAGTTCCGGGCCAGCCCCATCATGTTGGAGCGCGCCAAGAACGACCCGAAGATCCACTGGGTCACCAACGTCGCCGTCACCGGCGTCGGCGGCGAGCAGAAGGTGCAGAACCTGACTCTCACCGACCTGGGCAACGGCGAACAGCGGCGGCTGGACGTCACCGGTCTGTTCCTGGCGATCGGCCACGATCCGCGGTCGGAGCTGTTCCGCAACGTGGTTGCCACCGACGCCGATGGCTATGTGCTGACCGGCGACAAGGTCGCTGGCGCCGTCGATGTGCACGACACCGCGACCAGCATCGACGGGGTATTCGCCTGCGGCGACCTGGTCGACCACACCTATCGGCAGGCCATCACCGCTGCCGGTTCGGGTTGTGCTGCCGCGCTGGACGCTCAGCACTGGCTGGCGTCACACGGCGCCGGCACTACCGACCCGAAGCCGACCGCAGCGCGGGCACGCACCGAACCGGCGCTGGCCTGATCGTCACCCCCGCGGGACACAATGAGCAGTGATTCACGCACTACCGAACCCTGAAAGGGAACTCATGGCCAGCATCAAGACCTCGGACGCCACCTTCACCCAAGATGTGTTGCAGTCCGACAAACCAGTCATCGTCGACTTCTGGGCCGACTGGTGCACACCCTGCAAGGTGATCGCTCCCGTCCTCGAGGAGATCTCCGAGGCCAACGCCGACAAGGTGACTGTCGCCAAGCTCGACATCGACTCCAACCCTGAGATCGCCGCGCAGTACCAGATCCTGTCCATCCCGACGATGCTGGTGTTCAAGGGTGGCGAGGTCGTCAAGCAGGTCGTCGGCGCGCTGCCCAAGGCTCGGCTGATCGCCGAGTTCGGCGACGTGCTGGCCTAAGGGGTCGGCCCGGCCGGCCAGCGTCCGCTCCCCAGGGCGCCGCGTCGAGGGTGCAGGAGAGCACCACCTTGTCGGCGCCGACGAGCCACGTCGCGAAGCCCTCGTCGCGGAGGTCGGCGCCCTCCATGGCGATGACGGTGGGCCCAGAAACCTCGGAATCCCTCGGCATTGACCCTTCCCAGCAACGCCGTCGTGGCCGACTCCCAGAGATCGGTCAGGTGATCGCGGGCGACGTCGGTGACGGCGCGTCGGCCATCGGGAGGATGCCTTCACCCCATCAGGCAGGAGCCGGTGCAGCGCGCTGTGATTGACAGCTCACCTGCGCCGGGATCTAATGAACGTGCTGAGATTAACAGCCGGCCTGGGGCCGGTGGCGTCGCCGAGATGGCCGCTACACCGAGAGCATGGACTCAACGCCCAGGCAGCATTCTGGATCGTTTCCAGATCGGTTCTGCCATCAGCCTCATCGACCCCTTGCCGCCGTTGGCGCAGCACCCGTGCCCGACCCGTTCGGCTTGTCGGTGCCGCGATTCGTGGTACCCGCTCGATCCTGGCTGCCTGTGCAGTGGCCCGACCATTGCCTCTTGTTCCACACGCTGAAAGGCCAGCCATGACAACCACGCTGGGCCGCCGCACCGTCGGCGGTGAATCGAGTGCGGACCCCGCTGAGGTCCATGCCCAGACATCGCCACGGCCCGACACCGTCGTCCCGATGACCGCGGCCAGGTCCGCCCATACAGACCCGGCGGTGCGGCAAACGACGGCCACCGAGCCGCTGCAGCTGGCCGTCATGCTGGTCGAGGCCAGCAGAATGGCGGTAGGTGTGACGGCTGCCCAGGCAGCGCTGGCAGACATTTTCTCCCTGGTTTCCGATCACGGTTACGGCAGCAGTGTGGGAGTCAGCCGTCCCGGCCCCAACGGCGCGGTCACCACCATGGCCGCCAACAACGAACTGGCGCGCGTCGCCGATCGTCTCCAGCACCAGTACCGCGAAGGTCCCACCGTCGATACCGCCAGCGCTACCGCTCCAATTGAGTGCGCCGACCTCGCAACAGGTAGGAGGTGGCCGCGTTGGGCCCCCCGGGTTGCCGCCCTCGGTGTCCGATCATTGGTGAGTGTGCCGCTACGCAGCGGAGCCGAATGCCTGGGCGTGCTCACCATGTATCGGGCACAACCGCATCCCTACGCCGAACACGAGCTGGCCATCGCGAAGCTGATCGGCGGCCACATCGCAGTGGTCCTTGAACATCTTTCGGCCACCGAGAACGCCTGGAAGGCCGTCGACGCCCGGTACCGCATCGGCACGGCTCTGGGCGTGTTGATGGTGCAGTTCGGCATCACCAGCGAGCAGTCATTCGCGCTACTGCACCGATACTCCCAACACACCAACCGCAAGATTCGCGACATCGCCGCCGACATCATCGCCACCAGGGAGCTATCCGTCGGCCCACCACCACCGCCGTCCTGAGACGGTCAAGCCTCCCGGTCTGAGCTACCAATCGGACCGGCTTCCCGGGCGGCCCTGGTTCCCCGGCCAGGGCCGCCCCTTCAACGGCACCGCCGATCGAAACTCGGGCCCGGATTGCGCGGTGCCCATGCATGGCCCCGCTGAGCTCGCTAAGTTTCGCCTCTGCGGTCTGCGGGTAGTGACCATGTAGGACGAGCCACCACTCGCACTGTTTTCGAGTAAGGAGCTTTCATGATCGGATTCATCATCACCATGCTCGTGGTCGGCCTCATCGCCGGCGCGGTAGGGCGACTCGTGGTGTCCGGCACCAGCGGCATGTCGATTCCGCTGACCATTTTGCTTGGAATCATCGGCAGCTTCGTGGGTGGGTTCCTGGGCTACCTGATCTTCCACAAGGATGCCTCCCAAGGGTGGTTCCAGCCGGCCGGTCTCATCGGATCGATCATCGGCGCCATCATCGTGGTGTTCCTGTGGGTCCGTTACTCCGGCAAGCGGACCGTGACCCGCTAGAACTCCTTCGACGTCACCGGCCCACAATCCGGCGCCGGTTCCTCGACCGGGCGACCCCCAACGACGATCGGCTACGGTCGCGTCGTGGGGGTAGCCGTCGAAGGTGCCACCCGGGTTCGGTGTGCGCTGTTCCCAACGGTCGGCTGCATCAGCCGGCGTCGGAGCTGCTCACCGTTCGCTTGGGCTGCGTGCGCCCTTTCTCCGCACGGAGTTGGGCGTTCTCTCCCTCGAGGTGCAGGACCATGCCGATGCCGGCTAGGTTCAGCCCGTCCGCGAGCAGGTCGCCGACGCGGCGTAGCCGGTCCAGGTCATTGGAGCTGTAGCGGCGGGTGCCGCCCTCGGTCCGCTGCGGCACCAGCAGGCCACGCGCCTCGTACAGCCGCAGAGTTTGAACGCCCATGCCGACCAACTCGGCGGCGACGGAGATGCCGTACACCCCGCGCTCGTCCGCCGGCCTTGGCACTGGCCCCACCTCCGCACGTCCTTCCCGGCTGGGCAAAAATATCGGCTGTCCCCGTTGCCCTACCTTGTCACAAGTGGTACAATAAATCTATAGCGCATACCACAGATCGTGACCGCGGTCCGTGGCCAACCAGAGCATCTGGAGAGACACGATGGAGGTGGAGACGATGCTGATGCGCACCGACCCATTCCGTGAACTGGACCGACTCACCCAACACGTGCTGGGCACCAACGGTACCCTGGCCCGGCCGTCGGTGATGCCGATGGACGCCTGGCGCGAAGGCGACACCTTCCATGTCGAGTTCGACTTGCCGGGCGTCAACCCGGACTCGATCGACCTGGACGTGGAACGCAACGTCGTCACGGTCAAGGCCGAACGGCCGCCGCGGGCCAGCGACGCCGAAGCGATTGCCGCCGAACGCCCCCGCGGGGTGTTCAGCCGGCAACTGATCCTGGGCGACAACCTGGACACCGAGCACATCGCCGCCAGCTATGACCACGGGGTGCTCACCCTGCAGATTCCGGTCGCCGAGCGGGCCAAACCCCGCAAAATCTCTATCGCCAGCAACGGTGAGGACCGGCAGGCCATCAACGCATGACCCTGGGTGGACAGGCGAACTCCTCGCACGGGGGGTGCCGGCC